>JAFGBK010000084.1 GCA_016933175.1 Candidatus Krumholzibacteriota bacterium
ACGCATCATAACACAATTCTAGCCGAGCGGCCGGCCGCTTTCCACCGGGGCCGCAAGCCGCCACGCCGCAAGCGTTTGGGCCGGCGGCCGCCTTGACACCCACGGAAGGCCGGTGATACCGTGCCCTGTCCCCACTGCCCGCGGCCCCGCCGCAACGAGACCATGCCCGACGAAGCGCTCACAGCCACTCGCGTCCGCGAGCTCCTGGACGCCATGCGGGGTCTGCCCGTCCTGGTGCTGGGCGACCTCATGCTCGACGTCTACCTCGCCGGCGGCGTGGAGCGCATCAGCCCCGAGGGGCCCGTGCCCGTCGTGGACGTGCGAGAGCGGAGCCGGCGCCTGGGCGGCGCGGCCAACGTGGCCTGGAACCTGCGCGTCCTGGAGGCGCAGCCCCGCCTGGTCGCCCTGCGCGGCGACGACGAGGCCGGCGGCGACCTGGCGGCCCTGCTCGCCGAGCGCGGCATCGAAGCAGAGTCCCTGGTCACCGATCCCGGCCGGCCCACCTCCGTCAAGACGCGCATCCTGGGCGGCGGCCAGCAGGTCTGCCGCTACGACATGGAGAGCCGCGCGCCGGCCGCCGGCGCGGCGCTGGCCGCCCTGCGCAAGAAGGCCCTGGTCGCCCTCGACGGGGCGCGGGCCGTGGTCCTGTCCGACTACGGCAAGGGCGTCATGGCCGACGCCCTCGTCGCCGAGGTGATCGCGGCGGCCGGGGCGCGCGGCATCCCCGTCGTGGTGGATCCCAAGGAGGGCCACTTCGCCGCCTACCGCGGCGCGGACCTGGTGACGCCCAACCGCGCCGAGGCCGGGGGCTCCTGGGGCCTGCCCATCCGCAGCGGCGCGGACCTGGAGACCGTGGGCCGCGGCCTGCTGGAGCGCCTGGCCGTGCGGGCGCTGATGATCACCCTGGGCGCGGACGGCATCGCCCTGTTCGAGACGGGCCGGCCCACGCGCATCTTCCCGGCCGCGGCGCGCCAGGTCTACGACGTCACCGGCGCCGGCGACACGGTGGTCTCCGTGCTCGCCCTGGCCCTGGCGGCCGGCGCCGGCCCGGCCGAGGGGGCCGTCCTGGCCAACCACGCCGCCGCCCGCGTGGTGGCCCGGGTGGGCACGGCGGCCGTGACGCCCGACGAGCTGGCCGACAGCTTCCTCGACGCGGCCCTGGGCGACGCGCCGCGCGGAGCCGACGAGGGCCGCGTCCTGGCCCGCGGCGACGCGGCCGCCGCCGTGGCGGCGGCCCGCGAGCGGGGCGCGAAGATCGCCTTCACCAACGGCTGCTTCGACCTGCTGCACTTCGGCCACCTGGCCATCCTGCGCGAGGCCGCGCGCCGGGGCGACCTCCTGGTGGTGGGCATCAACGGCGACGCGTCCATCCGCCGCCTCAAGGGGGCGGGGCGCCCCGTCAACCGCCTGGCCGAGCGGGCGCGGCTGCTGGCCGGCCTGCGCGGCGTGGACCTGGTGGTGCCCTTCGACGAGGACACGCCCCTGGCCCTCATCGAGATCCTGCGGCCCGATGTGCTGGTCAAGGGCGACGAGTACGAGGAGGACGCGATCGTCGGCGCCGCCGCGGTGCGCGGCTGGGGCGGCGAGGTGGTGCGCTTCCCCATGCTCCAGGGCTACTCCACCACGGACCTGCTTGAGCGCGACGGGAACGCCGCCGACGCACCTGCGGCGGACGGCGGCGGCGGTGCCGCGCACGGCGACAGCAGCGCCGCGGATCGCGGCGCGACGAAGGACGCGAGGAGCGACACGTGAAGATCCACGAGTACCAGGCCAAGGAGCTCTTCCGCCGGGAGGGCATCCCGGTGCCCGAGGGCCGCGTGGCCGAGACGCCCGCCGAGGCCCGGCAGATCGCCGAGGACCTGGGCGGCGGTCCGGTCGTGGTCAAGTCCCAGGTACTGGTGGGCGGCCGCGGCAAGGCCGGCGGCGTCAAGCTGGCCGACGGGCCCGACGAGGCCCGCGAGACGGCCGAGGCCATCCTGGGCATGAAGATCAAGGGCCTGACCGTCACGCGGGTCCTGGTCACGCCCGCCAAGGACATCGCGCGGGAGTTCTACCTGGGCATCGTCCAAGACCGCTCCCGCCAGCGGCCCGTGCTCATGACCTCGGCGGCCGGCGGCGTGGACATCGAGGAGGTGGCCCGCACCGCCCCCGACCAGATCGTCACGACGCCCATCGACCCGGTGCTCGGCCTGCGGCCCTTCCAGGCGCGGCAGGCGGCCTTCCACGTGGCTGAGGGGCGGACGGCCGCGCAGATGGCGCGCATCATGGTCCAGCTCTGGAACGCCTACCGGCGCGTGGACGCCAACCTGGCCGAGATCAACCCGCTCATCGAGACACCCGGCGGCGAGGTCTGGGCCATCGACGCCAAGATCAACTTCGACGACAACGGCCTGGCGCGCCAGCCGGAAATCGCCGGCTGGCGCGATCCCGCCGAGAGCCCGCCCGAGGAGAACGAGGCCCGCGCCGCCGGCCTGAGCTTCGTCAAGCTCGCGGGCAACGTGGGCTGCCTGGTCAACGGCGCCGGCCTGGCCATGGCCACCATGGACCTCATCCAGCACTTCGGCGGCCGGCCGGCCAACTTCCTGGACATCGGCGGCTCCTCGAGCCCCGACAAGGTGGTGACGGCGCTCGACATCATCACGCGCGACGCCAACGTGAAAGCCATCCTCTTCAACATCTTCGGCGGCATCACGCGCTGCGACGACGTGGCCCGCGGCATCATCGAGGCGAGGCGCCGCGCGGACATCGCGGTGCCCATCGTGGTGCGCCTGGTGGGCACCAACGAGGAAGAGGCGCGGGACCTGCTGGCCGAGACCGACCTGGTGCCCGCCGCGACCATGGACGAGGCCGTCCAGACGGCCATCCGCCTGGCGGAAGGAGGGGCGGCGTGAGCATCTTCGTCGACCGCGACACGCGCCTGGTCGTCCAGGGCATCACCGGCCGCGACGGCGGCTTCCACGCCGAGCAGATGCTGGCTTACGGCACCCGGGTCGTCGCCGGCGTCACGCCGGGCAAGGGCGGGCAGACCGCCCTGGGCCTGCCCGTCTTCGACACCGTCGCCGCGGCCGCCCGCGAGACGGGCGCCAACGCGAGCTGCATCTTCGTGCCGGCCGCGGCCGCCGCGGACGCCGTCCTGGAGGCCGTTGACGCGGGACTGGGCACCATTGTCTGCATCACCGAGGGCGTGCCCGTGGCGGACATGAACGGCGTCATGCCCCAGGTGAAGGCCGCCGGCGCGCGGCTCATCGGTCCCAACTGCCCGGGCCTGATCACGCCGGGCCAGGCCAAGGTGGGCATCCTGCCCGGCGGCATCGTCGCGCCGGGGCGCGTGGGCGTCGTCAGCCGCTCGGGCACGTTGACCTACGAGGTGGTCTGGCAGCTCACCCAGGCGGGCCTGGGCCAGTCCACCTGCATCGGCATCGGCGGCGACGCCGTCATCGGCACCAACTTCATCGACTGCCTGGCGGCCTTCCAGGCCGATCCCGAGACCGAGGCCGTCGTCATGATCGGCGAGATCGGCGGCACCGACGAGGAGGAGGCGGCCGACTTCATCGCCGCCAACGTGAACCTGCCCGTCGTGGCCTTCATCGCCGGCCGGACGGCGCCGCCGGGCAAGCGCATGGGCCACGCCGGCGCCATCATCTCGGGCGGCGCGGGCACGGCGGCCGAAAAGATCGCCAAGCTGGGCGAGGTGGGCATCCCCGTCGCCACCATCCCCAGCCGCATCGTGCCGGAGCTGCAGAAGATCTACACACCGCAGGCCTGACGGAGGGCTCATGAGCCAGACCTACCTGATGATCAAGCCCGAGCTGGTGGCGGACCAGATCATCGGCGAGATCGTGAAGATGCTCACCGACAACCGCTTCCGCGTCCTGGCCCTGGAGATGAAGCGCCTGGACGTCGCGCAGGTGCGCCGCTTCTACGCCGAGCACGAGGGCAAGCCCTTCTACGAGGATCTCGTGGCCTACATCACCAGCGGCCCCGTGGTGGCCGTCCGCCTGGAGAAGGACAACGCGGTGGCCGACCTGCGCGCCCTGGTGGGGGCCACCGATCCCGGCGCGGCGGCGCCCGGCACCATCCGCTACCTCTACGGGCGGAGCCTCCAGAACAACGGCGTGCACGCCAGCGACTCGGACGCGTCGGCGCTGCGGGAGCTGGCCATCGTCTTCGGTGACGGAACCTGAGCCGGACCGTGGAAGGCCTTGACAGTGGGAGGGTTCGGCCCTACCTTCGAAGGCTGAACCGCCGTCTTCCCGGTCCCCGATGCCCATGAAGATCCACCTATTACAGGTCAAGGACAGCAGCCGGGACTTCCATCTGGAGGCCGACATCGAGCTGCCGGGCCTCGCGGATCGCGTCGGGACCGGTCATGTGACGGCAGACGTCCGCGTGAACCCCAGCGGCGAGCGCTGGTACGTCAACGCCGCGGTGGAGGGCAGCTTTCCCTTCACCTGCGACCGCTGCGGCGCGTCCTTCTCGGGACGGCTGGCCGGAGACTTCATGCTGGTGGTCCTGGCCAAGGCGGGCGGCGACCTGGATCCCGAGGACTCCGAAGAGGTGGTCCTGCTGCCCAGCGGCGTCCAGGAGATCGACATCGGCGAGCAGGTGCGGGAGACGCTGCTCCTCGCCCTGCCCATGCGGCTCCTCTGCCGGGAAGACTGCCGGGGTCTGTGCCCCGGCTGCGGGGCCAACCTCAACGAGGAGCCCTGCGTCTGCCATCGCGAGGACGCGGACCCGCGCTGGGGGTCGCTGCAGGAGCTGAAGCGCAAGCTGGAAACCGCCGAGGCCGCCCCGGCCGCCGGCCCGAAGCCAAACGAGGTGGACGATGGCCGTCCCGAAGAAGCGTAAGTCCCGTTCCCGCTCCCACATGACCCGCGCGGTCTGGCTGGGCAGCCTGCGCCGTCCCAGCCTGGTCAAGTGCGCGCACTGTGGCCAGCGGAAGCCCGCGCACCAGGTCTGCCCGCACTGCGGCTACTACGCCGGCCGGCAGGTGGAATCCGTCGAGGCGGAATAGGCCGTCGTGAAGCTTGCCCTCGACGTGATGGGAGGCGACCACGGGCCTCCCGTTCTCGTGCGTGGCGCCCTGCGCGCGCGGCGCGAGCTGGAGCGGCCGCCCGAGCTGGTCCTCTACGGCGTGCCGGAGGCCATCCGGAGCGTGCTGGCCGCCGAGGGCGAGCCGGCGGACCGCTTCGAGATCGTTCCCACCACGGAGAACATCACGATGCACGAACCGCCGGCCCAGGCCGTGCGGAAGAAGAAGGACACGCCCATCGTGCGCGCGATGGGCGACGTGCGCGCGGGCGCCGTCGCCGGCGTCGTGTCGGCGGGCAACACCGGCGCCATGGTCAGCGCCGCCATGCTGTACCTGGGCCGGCTGGCCGGCGTGCAGCGTCCCGCCATCGCCACCTGGTTCCCCGGCCGCGGCGACGGCAGCATCGTCCTGGACGTCGGCGCCAACGCCGACAACAAGCCCGAGCACCTGTTCCAGTTCGGTGTCATGGGCAGCCTCTTCGCGGAGGCCGCCCTGCAGCGCGCGCGCCCGCGCGTGGGCCTGCTCAACATCGGCGAGGAGAGCGGCAAGGGCAGCGAGCTCTATGTCCGCGCGCACGCCCTGCTCGCCGAGGCTCCCGTCGACTTCATCGGCAACGTCGAGGGCCGTGACATCTTCCGCGGCAAGGCCGACGTCATCGTCTGCGACGGCTTCACGGGCAACGTGGTCCTCAAGCTCGCCGAGAGCATGATCGGCTTCATGGTGTCGCGCTTCCGCGAGAGCGTGCTGGCCAGCCTGCGCGGCAAGCTCGGCGCCCTGCTCATGCGCCGCGATCTCCTGCGCATGCGCAAGGACCTCTACTACGCCGAGCACGGCGGCGCGCCCCTGCTGGGCGTCAAGGGCTGCGTCATCATCAGCCACGGGGCGAGCAACGACCTCGCCATCCGCAACGCCATCCGCATGGCGGCGCGTTTCCAGGAGCTGCGCACCATCGAGAAGACGGAGTCGCTCCTCGGTTGAAGGGCGCCGCCGCCGCGCGCGAGTAGTGATCGTCGAAGGGAAGAGAGCCTTGGATCCCAAGATCAGCGTCCACATCACGGGCACCGGCCGCGCCGTGCCCGACCGCATCCTCACCAACCAGGACCTCGAGAAGATGGTGGACACGACCGACGAGTGGATCACCACGCGCTCGGGCATCAAGCGCCGCCACATCATCGGACCGGGCCAGAGCAACAGCGACTTCGTGGCCCAGGCCTGCCGCAATGCCCTGGCGATGGCGCAGGTCGACGCCGCCGACGTCGACTTCCTGCTGGTGGGCACCATCACCGGCGACCTGATCTTCCCCAGCACCGCCTGCCTGGTGCAGGAGAAGATCGGGGCGCGGAACGCCGCCGCCTGGGACCTGTCGGCCGCCTGCTCGGGTTGGCTTTACGGGGTCAAGACCGCCACCGCCCTGCTCAAGACGGGCATGGGCAAGCGCGCCCTGGTGGTGGGCTCCGAGATGCTCTCCACCATCACCGACTGGACCGACCGCAGCACCTGCGTGCTCTTCGGCGACGGCTCCGGCGCCACCTTGCTCGAGGCCCGCGAGGACAGTCCGGGCGGCGTCCTGGCCACCTATGCCCGCACCGACGGCGGCCTGGCCGAGTTGCTGCACATCCCCAAGGGCGGGTCTCGCTACCCTGTGACGCCCGAGGTGCTGGCCGAGCGAAGCAACAAGGTGCAGATGAAGGGCAACGAGGTATTCAAGCACGCGGTGCGCAACATGGAGAGCGCGGCCCGCGAGGTCCTCGCCCAGGCCGGCCTGGGCACCGGCGATGTGACCCTGCTCATCCCGCACCAGGCCAACATCCGCATCATCAAGGCCATCGCCAGCCGCCTCGAGATCGAGATGGACCGCGTCTACGTGAACCTCCAGGAGTACGGCAACACGAGCGCGGCCTCCATTCCCATCGCCCTGGACGAGGCGCGGCGCGCCGGGCGGGTGCGCGAGGGCGACCGGGTGCTCATGGCCGCCTTCGGCGGGGGATTGACCTGGGGCGCCGCCCTGGTACAGTTCTAGGCCCCGCATAAGGGAGGAGCCGCATGTCCATCGCCATGATCTTTCCGGGCCAGGCCTCGCAGTACGTGGGCATGGGCCGGGAGCTCTACGAGGGCGATCCCGCCAGCCGCGATCTGATCGACGGCGCCGAGGCGGCGCTGGGCCTGCCTCTGACCCGCCTCTGCTTCGCGGGCCCGCTGGCGGAGCTGACCGAGACCCGCCACGCCCAGCCGGCCATCCTGGCCGTCAGCCTGGCCTGCCAGGCCTACCTGGCGCGCCATGGCGTCACGCCGACGGTGACGGCGGGGCACAGCCTCGGCGAGTACGCGGCCCTGGTCGCGGCCGAGGTCCTCGCGCCGGGACCGGCGCTTGAGCTGGTGGCCCTGCGCGGACGGCTCATGTTCGAGAGCGGCGTGGCGACGCCGGGCACCATGGCGGCCGTCATGGGGCTGGGAAGCGAGACGGTGACAGCCTGCTGCCGCGAGGCCGCCGAGGGCGAGGTGGTCCAGCTGGCCAACATCAACAGTCCCGAGCAGCTCGTCATCAGCGGCGCCGTGCCCGCCGTGGAGCGCGCCATGGCGGCCTGCGAGGCGGCGGGCGCCAGGAAGGTGGTACGCCTCACGGTGAGCGGCGCCTTCCACTCGGCGCTGATGGCCTCCGCGGCGGCGGCGCTGGGCGAGGCCCTGGCGGCCACCGAGTTCTCCCGGGCGCGGGTGCCCGTCATCCCCAACGTCACCGGCACGCCGACGCAGGACGGCGGCGAGCTCCGCCGCCTCCTCATCGAGCAGTTGACGCGGCCCGTCCTCTGGACGGACTCCATGCTCGCCCTGCGCGAGCTGGACGCGGGCCCGATCCTCGAGGTGGGTCCGGGCAAGGTGCTCACGGGGCTCATGCGGCGCATCGACCGCGCCGCGCCGGTGACACCGGTGGGCGACAAGGCGGCCCTGGACGGCTGGCTGGCCGCGGGCCGGGCGGCGGGAGGTGCGCCGTGAGCGACCTTGCCGGCAAGCTGGCCCTGGTCACCGGCGGCACGCGCGGCATCGGCCGCGGCATCGTCGCGGCGCTCCTGGCCGCGGACTGCCGCGTCGCTCTGGTGGGCAGCGATCCCGGGCGCAGCGCCGCCGCCGCCGGCGAGCTGGGTCCGCCCGATCGCGTGCGGGGCTTCGGCGGGGACATCGGCGATCCCGGGGCCGTGGCCGGCCTTGTCGCCGCGGCGACGGCCGACCTGGGCGAGGTGGATTTCCTCGTCAACAACGCGGGCATCACCCGCGACAACCTCTTCGTGCGCCTGAAGACGGAGGAGTGGGATCGCGTCCTCGCCGTCAACCTGAGCGGGGCCTACCACTTCTGCCGCGCGCTGGCGCGCCCGATGATGAAGCGGCGCGCGGGACGCATCGTGAACATATCAAGCGTGGTGGGCCAGATCGGCAACGCCGGCCAGGTCAACTACGCCGCCAGCAAGGCCGGGCTCATCGGACTCACCAAGAGCCTGGCCCGCGAGCTAGCGCCGCGGGGCGTCACCGTCAACGCGGTGGCGCCGGGCTTCATCCGCACCGACATGACCGACAGCCTGCCGCCGGAGGCGAAGGACGCGCTCCTGGCGGGCATCCCCATGGGCTGTCTCGGGGAGCCGGCCGACGTGGCCGCCGCGGTGCTCTTCCTGCTGGGGCCGGGCGCCCGCTACATCACGGGCCAGGTCCTGGGGGTGAACGGCGGCATGGTCATGCAGGGCTGATGGGACTTTGCAGTTGACGGGCGCGAGGCGGATCGCCTATGCAATGGCATTCCGACCGCAACGGACAGGAAAACACGCATAAATCCAGGAGGATCCCGACCATGGCCTCTATCGAAGAGCGCGTCCACCAGATCATCGAGAAGGAGCTTGGCGTCAATCCCGAGCAGATCACTCCCGAGGCCTCGTTCATCGAGGATCTCGGCGCGGATTCGCTGGACACCGTGGAACTGGTCATGGCCTTCGAGGAGGAGTTCGGCATGGAGATCTCCGACGAGGACGCCGAGAAGCTGACCACCGTCCAGGGCGTCGTCGATTACCTCAAGGCCAACGCCGAGTAGGACAGCCACGCCACGCGCCGGAACGCGCCGGCGAACGAGGAGGCGGCCATGGATCGTCGAGTCGTCGTGACGGGCATCGGGCTCATCAGCCCGGTGGGCAACACACGCGAAGCGTGCTGGGACGCGCTCCTGGCCGGGCAGGGGGGCATCGGCCCCATCACGCACTTCGACGCCGCCGACTTCGCCGTGAAGATCGCGGGTGAGGTCAAGGACTTCGATCCGGGCGCGGTGCTGGACCGCAAGGAGCAGCGCCGGACCGACCGCTTCGCCCAGTTCGCCCTCGTGGCGTCCGAGGAGGCCATGGCCGACGCGGGTCTCCTCGCGGACAGGCCCGACGGCGACCGGACCGGCGTCATCATCGGCTCCGGCATCGGCGGCATGGGCACCTTCGAGGCGAACCACTCGGCCCTGGTCGAGCGCGGCCCGGCGCGGGTCAGCCCGTACTTCGTGCCGATGATGATCGGCGACATCGCCGCGGGGCTCGTTTCCATCCGCCACGGCCTGCGCGGACCCAACTACGGCGTGGTCTCCGCCTGCGCCACGGGTGCCCACGCCATCATCGACGCGGCCCTGCAGATCAAGGCCGGCCGCGCCGACATCATGCTCTGCGGCGGCGCCGAGGCCACGGTCTGCCCCATGGCCATCGCCGGCTTCGGCAACATGAAGGCGCTCTCCACGCGCAACGACGACCCGGCGCGGGCCAGCCGCCCCTTCGACAGGGAGCGCGACGGGTTCGTCGTCGCCGAGGGCGCCGGGATCCTCGTCGTCGAGGAATGGGAACACGCGCGCGCGCGCGGCGCGCGCGCCTACGCCGAGCTGCTCGGCGCCGGCCTCACCGGCGACGCGCACCACATCACGGCGCCGGACCCCGACGGCCGCGGCGCGAGCGCCGCCATGGCCATGGCCCTGCGCGAGGGCGGCGTCGCGCCCGAGCAGGTGGACTACGTCAACGCCCACGGCACGAGCACGCCCTTCAACGACCGTGTCGAGACCGCCGCCATGCGTCGCTTCTTCGGCGGCCACGCCGAGGCGCTCAAGATCAGCAGCACCAAGTCCATGACCGGCCATCTGCTCGGTGCCGCCGGCGGTTTCGAGGCCGGCATCAGCGCGCTGGTGGTGGACCGGGAACGCATCCCGCCCACCATCAACCTCGAGCACCCCGACCCGGAGTGCGATCTGGACTACGTGCCCAACGCGTCCATCACGCATCCCGTGGGCATCGCCATCAGCACCTCGCTCGGCTTCGGCGGGCACAACACCGTGCTGCTCCTGGCCAAGGCGCCGGACCGGCGCTAGGGCAGCGGGCGAAGGGACCTGCCATCGGCTCCTGGTTTCTCAGACTCTTCCCTTCACGCCGGGGGCGCGATGCCGACGCGTCCCTGACACCGGAGGCGGTCGCCCTGCAGGAGCGCCTGCATTCCCGCCTCGAGAATCCCGAGCTGCTCATGCGCGCCCTCACGCACCGCTCCTTCACCTTCGAACAGGGCATGGAGCGCCACGAGAGCAACGAGCGACTGGAGTTCCTCGGCGATGCCGTGCTCGGACTGCTCATCAACGAGTTCCTCATCCGCGAGCAGCCCGGCGTTGACGAAGGCAGCCTCACCAAGACCAAGAGCCTCCTGGCCAGCCGTGCCATCCTGGCCAGCGTCGCCCGCTCCATCCGTCTCGGCGAGGCGCTGCGCCTGAGCCGCAACGAGGAAGAAAGCGGCGGCCGCGAGCGGGAGTCCATCCTCGCCGACGCCTTCGAGGCCGTGGTGGGCGCCGTCTTCCTCGCTGGCGGCCTGGATCCGGCCCGCGCGCTGCTCAACGACGTCCTCCTCGAGCGGCAGGAGGAGTTCCTCGCCGACGCCAGCCACCGCAACTACAAGTCCCTCCTCCAGGAGATGGTGCAGAGCCACTACAAGTCGCCGCCGCGCTACCGCGTCGGCGGCACCACGGGTCCCGACCACTCCAAGGACTTCTTCGTGGAGGTCCTGGTGCAGGGAGATGTGGTCGGCGTGGGCCACGGCCGCAGCAAGAAGGACGCCGAGCAGGAAGCCGCGCGCGACGCCTGGGAGCGCCTGCGCGGGAGTGCGCCCTTCGACGCCGACGATTACGACGAGTCCGACTGACCCGCGCCCTTCATCGGCTTTTCACTTGACGCGGCCCCTCGTGGCTACACAGAATTGAAGCGAACGCGGATGGCGGGCAGCCAACCAGCCCGCTCACCGACGCCGATGCCATGGCCCATACGCTATTGAACAGACACGTCCTCGTCCTGGACGCCGGCTACCAGCCCGTCAACATCGTCAGCGCGCGGCGGGCCATGGTGCTCATCTGCCGCGGCCGGGCCGTTCCCGTGGAGGAGTCCGAGGACATCATCCACTCGCCGGGCGCCGTCTGGCGCCTGCCGCGGATCATCCGTCTCTTCATCGCCATCGCCAGCCGCGTCTACCGCGCCGTGCGCGTGCAGCTCAACCGGCGGAACGTCTTCGCGCGCGACCACTACACCTGCCAGTACTGCGGGAGCCGGGAGGGGCCGTTCACCATCGACCACGTGGTGCCGCGGAGCCGGCGGACCGCCGACCACCCCGAAGGCGGCACGACGAGCTGGGAGAACTGCGTCACCTGCTGCGCCGCCTGCAACCACCGCAAGGGCAGCCACCTCCTGCACGAGGCCGGCATGCACCTGCTCAAGCAGCCCACGGAGCCGCGCTGGCTGCCGCCCATCATCTTCCGCCGCTATCTCGGCAACGGTGCCGACGAGAGCTGGCAGACCTACCTCTACATCTAACCATGCGACGCGCGGCGGCCCTCCTCGCCCTGTTGCTGTCGGCGGGGGCGGCGGCCGCGCCGGGCGCGGCCGGCGATGCCACCCACCTGCGCTTCCAGGTCTGGGCCGCCGATTCCCTGCCGTTGCATAGCCGCTACTACCCGCCCGCTTCGCCCGGCGCGCCGCTGGTGATGTTCCTGCACGACCGGCGCGGCCGGGGGGACGACTGGCGGCCCCTGGCCGAGGCTCTCCAGGCGCGAGGCATCGGCAGCCTCCTGCCCGACCTGCGAGGCTGCGGTCGCAGCGTGCGCGCGCCGCGCGCCGTCCCGGCGGCGCCGTCACGCTGGGATGCCGCCTTCTGGCACCGCCTGGCCGAGGACCTCGAAGCCGTCATGGCCTTCGTCGACCGCCAGCCGGGCCTGGCGGGAAGGGAACGGGTGCTGGTGGCCACCGGCGAGAGCGCCGGTCTCGCCCTGGCGCTCTTCGCCGCGGACCGGCGCTGGTCACGCCTGGCGTTGCTCTCGCCGCTGCTGCCGGAGCCGGCGCCGCCCGTTCCCGAGCTAGAGCGGCCCGTGCTGCTCCTGGCCTGCGAGGGGGATCGCGAGGCGGTGGTCGCCGCGCGGCGCCTGGCCAAGCAGCTGCCGCCGGCCCTGCGGCGGGTGGAGTATCCGGAGTGCAGCAGCCGCGGGCCGCGCATGCTGCGCTGGCTGCCCGCGCTCACCGGACAGCTGGGCGACTGGATCCTCGAGTAGGAAAGCTACCGGCAGGGCGCCGCCGCGAAGTCGCGGAGCGCCGCCGCCAGATCGGACAGGCGCGCGAACAGGATGCGCTCGGGAAGGTCACGCGGGGTCTCGTAGTCCGCGTGGAAGCCGCCGCAGACGAAGAGGCCGGGCACGCCGGCCTCCGCGAAGGGCGCGTGGTCGCCGCCGCGCGCGAACATCGGGCCGCGCGCCTCGCGGACCTGGAAGTCGCGGGCCGCCAGAAGCTCCCGAAGCCGGACGGCGTCGCCGCCGGCGTTTTCCGCTGACCAGAGCATCATCAGGCGGGGATCGGCCGCGCCGGGCTCGCGGATGCGCCGGGGGCTGTCCACGGTGGCGCGCCCGACGGAGTCCACGTTGAGAACACGCGCCGGCGGCCCGTACTCGCGCAGGTAGGCGCGCGCGCCCAGGAGGCCCAGTTCCTCGCCGTCGGTGAGCAGGAGGCGCCAGCCCGGCGCATCCGCCGCCAGGCGGGCGAACTCGAGCAGGGTCGCCACGCCGCTGGCGTTGTCGTCGGCGCCGGGCAGGACGCCGCCGGGTCCCGCGCCCAGGTGGTCGTAGTGGGCCACCAGGAGCAGGCCATCGGCCGCCGTCCCGCCGGGCGAATCGGCCACGAGGTTGACGCCCGCGAGGCGGAAGGGCTCGCCGGCCGGCAGGTCCAGGCGCCATGGGCCGGCGCGCAGGGAATCCGCAGAGAAGAGGCGGGACCCGCCGCCCGCCGCCGCCCAGAGCAGGGGCGTCTCGGGCGCGTCCCCCGGCAGGCGGTGCAGGCGGAGGTCGCGGCCGGACAGGCGGTGGACGTAGCGCGCGTAGACGCCGGCCGTGTCCGCCGGGTGGGGAGCGAGGATCAGGGCCGCCGCGCCCGCGGCCGCCGCCCGGTCGCGCAGCAGCGTGGGCTGGAAGCCCTCCCGGCCGGAGGGACCGCGGGCCACCAGGGCCTCGCCGGGCCCGCAGGCGGGGGGCGGCGCGCCGTTGGGCCAGAGGCGCAGGCGCGTCACGGCTGAGCGGCGCAGCGGCGCGCGCGCCTGGATGGTCAGGGTCAGGGAGTCGCCGTCGGCGCCGACCAGGACGGCCGCGGCGGCCGCCAGGCGTTCGCCCTCGACGGTGAAGGCCTGGGCGAAGCCCACCGTGCCCGCGGGCGTCAGGCCCAGGTCGCGCAGGCCGCTCTCCAGGTAGCGGCGCGCGGCGTCGCCACCCGGCGAGCCGCAGCGGCGGCCGGCCATCGCCGGCGAAGCCAGGCGGTCGACGGTGTCCCGCAGGCGCAGGGTGTCGGCGGCCATCGCGCCGGCGAGGGCCGGCGGGGCCAGGGCAAGCAGGCAGAGAACAGCGATCACGCGCTTCACGAAGGGCCTCCCCGAACAGCGCCCCGCAGCGTCGCAGGGCATCTCCCCAAGGCATAGTGGCCGCGCCGGCAGGGCGCAAGGCCTTTCAGAAATCCCTTGCCCGGCGTTCGCCCATTGCCTAGTATGAATAGAAACCCCTTTGTTTCACGTCCCTTAGCATGAAGCGCGTTCGCGCCTCTTCCGTGCAAGCGAGGAGGATCATGTCGTTGCGCACCGTTCTGATGAGACTCTCCCTGCTGCTCGCCCTGGCCGGCGTTGTCATCCTGGGAGCCTGCTCCAACGACGAGACCACCACGGGGCTAGACGGGGATACGCCCGTCTACACGCTCACGGAAGACTACTGGCCCCTGGCCGTCGGCAATGTCTGGACCTACCGGCGAATCGAGAGCGGCACCTTGAGCCCGGATCCCAACGTCAACTACTTCAACCCGAGCCTGCCGGCAGCCGACACGGAGCTGTCCGTCACGGGCACTACGGACGTGGGCGGCACCCCGGCCCTGGTCCTTCACGCCAACACGCTGTACCGCGAGGAACTCAACGCCGACAGCCTCCACGTGCTGGACCTGTGGGTGGACGCCGGCGCCAACGCCATCCGCATGCTGGGCGAGGACGCGGTGACGGCCCTGGACAGCAGCGCGGTCTTCGATGAACAGCTTCCCTATGACTGGATTCGCTTCGGCGTGAACCGCTGGACCGCCTTCGAGGTGGACTACAGCGGCGAGGCCATGGACGTGGATTACGACGGCGAGGAGACGGGCAAGGTGGTCTTCTCCGAGGCGCTCGGCTTCGACTACCCGCGGCGCATCTACAGCGGCGCCCAGCAGCCCGGCAACATCCCGTACAATCCGTCGGACCTCGACTTCGACACCTATCTCGACGGCGCCTCCAGGGTCCGCCTGGTGGGCGAGGTCGTCGGATTCACCGATGCGTTCTACTACGCCGACCTCGGCGCGTTGGCCGACAGCGTGTTCCCGGACCTCATCGGCGAGGGGTTCACCGACATGCGCACCGTCCGCTTCAGCCTCGAGGTGGAGCTCTTCCTCACGAATCAGCGCGATCCCAACGCGCCGCCCGGTTCCACGTCCATCAACGAGACCTACGTCGCCGACCTGGCCTACGGTCTCTGGGCGCGGCGCGACCTGGGCTTCATCTCCTTCGCGCCCGGCATCGGCCCGGTGCTCATCGCCACCTACACCGACCTGGACAAGGTGCTCCAGGTGGGCGACCCGAGCCAGATGCAGCTGCAGTTCCAGCCCGACCGCATGCAATACGACATCCTCGTGGACTGGGACCTGCCCTGACGCACCGCCCCGCCGCCGGCGGGGCGGCTCAGCCTGCCACCACCTCGAAGGGATCCTTCCCGCGGGCCAGCTCGCGCGCCTCGCCGCGGAAGGCGTCCAGGGCCGAGCGGGGGACGTCCACCCGCCAGTGCACCGCTTCCCCGTAGTCCGCGGACAGCAGGCTGCCGCCCAGGCGCGCCAGCAGGCCTCGCAGGGGCGCCTCCAGTTCGTAGGGGAAGGTACCGGCCAGGGTCGCGGCGCGCAGGCGCTCGGCGCGCGGCGCCGCTTCCAGGGCGAGCCGCGCCGCCTCGCCGTAGGCGCGGATGAGGCCGCCCACGCCCAGCTTGGTTCCCCCGAACCAACGGACCACGATGACGATCAGGTCGGACAGGCCGGCGGCGACCAGAGCCCGCGCGATGGGCGGCCCGGCACTGCCGGCGGGCTCGCCGGCGTCGGCGTGGCGCTCGCGGGGAGCGTCGGGATGGCCCAGGCGCAGGGCCCAGCAGTGGTGGGTGGCGTCGGGGTGCTCACGGGCGACCGCGTCGCGGCCGACCGTGGCTGCGGCTTCGTCGCGAACGGGAATGGCCAGGGCAAGGAAGCGCGAGCCCTTCACGCGCAGCTCGGCGCGAGCGGGATCCGCGAGGACGGCGTAGGCGTCGGGATGCACGGGCCACCTCCGCTGCCGGTGTAGCACGACCTGGCGTCAGGCACCAGGGGCTACCAGCAGTAGCACAGGGCGATGCGGAGGCTGCCGCCGAGGTCGTGGAAGAGATAGGCCGTGTCCAGCTGCATGCGGCCGCCCTGGTCGAGGTCCTTGCCCAGGCCCGCGCCCAGGCTCAGGAACCGCGAGGCGTCCTCGTCCAGGCGCTGGCGCAGGCCGCCGCGCAGGGCGAGGACGGCGTGGGGCGTCCACTCCAGGCCGACGGCCAGGCGAGCGGGCCGCTCATCGTCGAGACCGGTCTCGAGATCCACGGCCAGGAGCAGGTCGCCTGCCGGCAGGGCCAGGCCGCCGGTGAGGGTCGGCGGCACGGACTCCCAGTAGGTGCCGGCGACGGAGCTGGTCCAGTGGAGGCTGCCCAGGGCCTCCTCGAGGAAGAGGCCGAGCTGGAGGCGGCCGGCGCGACCGCGGACGCCCAGGTCCAGGGCCGTGCCCCAGGCATGGCCCGTCACGCCGTCGAAGGTGCCGCCGGAGCCGAAGCTGGCGTAGCGCAGCTTCAGCGCGGCGCCGATCTGCACGCGCCGCGCGCCGGGCAGCGTCTGGCCCCAGGCCGCCAGAAGCGTGTTCTCGCGCAGCAGGGCGTCGCCGGAGGACAGGACGCCCAGGGCCGCACCGTGGCCGGCGCCCCAGGACCGCGCCCCGGCGAGCAGGTAGGCCGGCACCAGGTCGAACTGCTCGGTCTGCATGGCCACGAGCTCGGGATGGCCCAGGTCGGCCAGACCGGCGGGATTCCAGAAGAGGTCGATGGCGCGCCCCGTGCCCGCCGCGGCGGCGCCGCCCATGCCCATGACGCGGGCGCCAAGGCCCAGGTCGGCGAAGGCGGCGGGGATGGCGCTCTGCCCGCCGCTGGCGGGAGTCGCCACCGCCAGGAGCAGGACCGGAAGTACCAGCGCGCGGTGCGAGGACATGGTCGCCTCCTACTTGATCAGCACGGCCTGGAGGATCTTGGACTCCTCGCCGCTGTTGTCGTGGACGGTGATGCGCACCAGATAGCGGCCGTTGCGGGCCAGCTCGCCCGCATCGGTGAGGCCGTCCCAGCGCAGGCGCGTCTCGACGCCCGCCGGCACCGGTTGCCGCCGGGCCAGGGTGCGCACCGGATCGCCCAGCAGATTGAAGATCTCCACGTCCACGGGCGGCGCGGCCATCTCCTGGCTCTCCACGCGGAAGACCACTTCCGTGCCGCGGCTGGCCGCCAGGGGACTGAAGGGATTGGGCGTGACGGCGGCGTGGGCGATCGCCAGCGGCTCGTTGGCCACGAGCAGGGCGTACTCGGAGAAGTGGGCCAGCGGGCGCGTGAGTCCCAGGGCGCCCCGGTCGGCGTCGAGGTGCTCCCAGGCCAGAGCCTCGGGATCCCACCAGCCCAGGGCCAGGCGCCGGTTGAAGACGGGATTGGGCACGGGCAGGGTCAGCACCGGCGGCGCGGCCGCGGCGAAGGCGAGGCCGTCGGGCAGCAGGTCGAAGACCATGCCCTCGACGCGGAAATCGCCCGCGCGGCGCTTGAGGGGCGCCGGCGCGTGGCGCTTGACGGTGACACGGAAGGTGCGATCCACGGCTCCGGACGGCACGTCCAGGCGCAGGCCGGCGTCGTCGGCCAGGCCGCGCGCCGCGCCAGGCTCAAGGCGGGCGTAGACCTGGACGATCATGGCCCCCGTAAGCCCGCTTCCCGCATGCCGGGCGCGCAGGGTGGCGGCGCCCACATAATCGCCGCTCGGCGTGAAGCGCCCGGTGGACGCGTCCAGGATGCCGGCGGCGGCGGGGGACAGCTCCCAGCGCAGGGGGTAGTCCACCTGCTCGCCCGCGGCCGTGGCGACGGCGCCGTGATACAGGGCGCTGCCGTCGTTGTCCAGGTCCCCGGCGCCCACCACGTCGACGCGCTGCGGAGGCGCCGCCAGAAGCGCGAAGTCGAACGGACCGTAGCTGCCGCCCTCGGCCACGGTCAGCGCGAGGTGCCGCGGCTCGGTCTGGTGCCCGTCCACCTGGAAGCGCAGGACGTAGTCGCCGGGGCGCAGGCCCGTCAGCGTGAAGGCGCCGAGGCTGTCGAGGGCCACGGTCCCCGCCGCGGCGCCGGCGCCCACGGGAACGGCCTTGAGATGGCTCTCCGCGGGCATGGCGAGCGGCTCGCGGTCGGCGGTCAGGGTGCCGAAGATCGTCGCCGGCGTCGGGGCGAGAGTCAGAACCACGGCGGCGCCGCCGGGCGCGATGCCGCAGGCGCTGGCCGCCGCCCAGCCGGGCGCGTCAGCCGTCACCGTATAGCTGCCGGCCACGCGCAGGCCCGCGAGGGCGAAGGACCCGTCGGCGCCGCTGACCGACGCGCCGAGGAAGCCCGCGCCGTCGTCGGCGACCACGTCGGCGCCGGCCAGGGGCGCGCCGCTGGCGGCGTCGGTGACGGCGCCCGTGATCACCCCCGTGTTGGCGGCCAGCACGAAGTCAAGTCCGGCGGCGGGAGCGGTGACGTCCGCCAGGGGATTGGCGCTCGCCGGCGCGTGGCCGGCCAGGCTGGCGGCGAGGGTCAGGGGAGTCCCTTCGGGCAGGCCCGCGAGGGCGAAGGTCCCGTCGGCGGCGCTGCGCGCCTGGGCGAGGACGGCGCCGCTCTCGCGCAGTACGAGACTGGCATCGGCGAGGCCCTGGCCGGCTGGGTTCCGCACCGTCCCGGAAAGGATGCCGGTGAGGGCGGACAGCGTGAAGTCCCGCGTCGCCGCCTCGCACTCCGCAAGCGTCAGGGACGCCGTCTGGGAGGCATGGCCCGGCAACGCGGCCGTGAGCTGGTAGCCGCCGGCCGGCAGGCGCGGCAGGGAGTAGAGGCCCGCGGCGTCCGTGACCGCGCTGCCGGCGCCGGGACCCGACGCGGTCAGGAGGGCGCCGGCCAGGGGCAGGCCGGTCGCGTCCCGCACCGCACCGTCCACGCGGGCGAAGCGCGCGGCCAGCGTGAAGTCGCGTGTCTGGCCGCCGGCGGCCACGGAAACAGCGTCGTCCAGGAGTGCATAGCCCGCGGCCGTGAGGGCGACGGCATAGTCGCCGGGCGCCAGGCTCACCGTGTAGGCGCCGGCGGCGTCGCCGGCGACGGCGACGGCGAGGGGCCCGTCGAAGGCGAGGGACGCGCAGGGCACGGGCTGGCCCGCGTCGTCCCGGACTACGCCGGACAGGATGGCGGGTAGGCTGGCCAGATCGAAGTCCCGCTGCCAGCTCTCGCCATCAGCCAAGGTGGGCGTGACGGCCTCGGCCGCGGCGTGGCCGTCGCGGGACGCGCGCAGGGTCCAGGCGGCGCCGCCGGGCAGGCGCAGGGTCCAGGCGCCCGCCGGACCGGTCAGCGTGGCTGCCCCGCCGCCGGGGCCGGTGGCCGTCACCAGGGCGCCGGACAGGGGCGCGCCGCCCGCTCGCACCGCGCCCGAGAGCGTGGCGCCGGCGGGCGTGAGCAGCAGGGCCTGCTGGGGCAGCACCTGCCCCGGGCCCAGGGTGAGTTCCAGGGGCTCGCCGGCAGCCAGGCCCTCCTTCTCGGCCCAGAGCATGAAGGCGCCGGCGCTCAGGCTGATGCTGTAGGCGCCCTGGCCGTCGCTCCAGCGCAGGAGGGTGTCGCCGCCGGCGGCGGCGAGGACGCGGGCTCCGGCCACCGGTTCCGCGGCGGCCAGGACGCGCCCGGAGACGGTGGCCGCATCGGGCCCCAGCACTAGGTCGATCCCGGACAGGGACTGGCCGGGTGCCAGGTCGAGGGCCACGGGGCCGCCGCCGCTGTAGCCTTCCTGCCACGCCTGGAGCTGGTGGGCGCCGGCGGGCAGCGACAGGGTGTAGCCGCCGTCCCAGGCGCTGAGGGTGGCGCATCCGCCGCTGGCCACCGTGGCGCCGGACAGGGGGGCCGCGCCGTCCATGACGTGGCCGCTGACCGAGCAGGGCGTGGGTGTCAGCGGCAGGGCCAGCCCCTCCTGACCGCCGCCCGCTGCCACGGTGATCTGGACGGGCGCGCCGGCGGCGTAGCCCGCCCGCGCGGCGCGGAGGGTCCAGGTGCCGGGGGGCAGGCTGAACTGGAAGTCGCCCTGGGGCCCGCTGGTGGCGGTCCGGGCGAGGCCCGTCTCCGGCGTCGCCGTGACGGAGGCGCCAGGAACGATGCCGCCGGGGCAGGTGACGAAGCCGCCGACGATGGCCGCCTGGACGCCGAGGAACAGCGGCGGATCCAGGGACCGGTCCTCGCCCGGCGCCAGATCGACGTCGCGCGGCACCGGCGGGACGTAGCCCGCCTTGGCCACCTGCAGCTGCCAGGCGCCGTGGTCCAGGGAGAGCTGGAAGCAGCCCTCGTTGCCCGTGAGGGCCTGGACGCTCTCGCCCGCGCGCGCGGCCGTCACGGCGGCGGCCACCACGGGCTGGCCCGCGTCGGTGAGCACGGCCCCCGACAGGGTGCACCCGTTCGACAGAAGGGTCAGCGGCGAGACCAGGGCCAGGAAGGCGCCCGGGAACAGGCTCACGTCCAGGCTGTCCGCCGCATGATAGCCGTCCCCCTGGGCCCAGAGGCGCCAGTCGCCGGCGGCCAGGCCGAGCTGGAACTCGCCGTTGGCGCCGGCCTCGGTCTCGCGCAACGCACCGCCCGGCAGGGCGAGGGCGCGCACGCGGGCGAAGGGCCGCGGCCTGAGCTGCTCGTCGCGCACGCTGCCGGCCAGCAGGGCCGGGCTCTCGGACAGGACGAGTGTGGCGACCGCCGTCTGGTCCGCGCAAACCGTGACGTCCAAGGAGTCGGGCTCGAAGCCGTCCTTGCTGGCCGTGAGGCGATAGGTGCCGGGCGCCAGGTCCTGATTGCAGGCGCCGCCGCTGCCGGTGACGATGGGCAGGGCGCCGCCGCCGCCCGCCAGGGGACGGAGCGCCACGTCCACCCAGGGCAGGGCCGCGTCCCCGGCGCTGCGCGTGCGGATGTCGAGGGAGCCCATGGGAACCTGGTAGACGAAGCTCCGCGCGGGGGAGGCGCTGCCCTGGCCCGAGGCGTCCAGGGCAAAGACCTTCCACTCGTAACACGCATCGATGATGAGGCTGGCGGCTGGGAGCTCGAGTCGTGTCTGAGATGTCACCTGGTCGTAGGCGCCCACGGCCCCCTCGTTCTCGTCCTCCTGGATGAGGCGGTGGAGGGTGAAGTGGTAGCGGTCCGCGCCTGCCGCTGCCTCCCAGCGGAAGACGAGCGCGGGCGCGTCGAGGGTGTCGCCGTCGGCCGGGGCCGTCAGGACGGGAGCGGGCAGGCCGCCGGCCGCGACGGCGAAGTGGCTGACGCCGGCCTGGACGGTGCTGGTCAGGGCCGGGTTGGACGCGAAGTTGTTCAGGACGATCCAGTTGTACTCCAGACCGGCCACCAGCGGCGGCGGATCGCCGTTCAGGTCCGTGAAGAAGCCGCTGGGATCGGGCGCGCCGTAGGCGATGGCCGTCTGGGGCGTGATGGCCTGCCAGATGATGCTGGCGCCGGCGATGACGGAGTTGCCGTCCGCGTCTTCCTCGATGACGATCTCGCGGTCGCTGAGGGCGACGTGGTAATAGGGAACGCCGAGCACCGGCTCCCAGGCCAGCAGGCTCGTGCCGCCGGGCACCGTGGCGCCGTTGGCCGGCGACGTCATGGCAGGGGCCACCTCGGCCTCCACGCAGAGGAGGAAGGGCAGGCTCGTGGCGTCGGTGCCGGCCTGGCGCAGGCGCGCCGTCCAGACGCCCGCGCCCAGGCCGGCCGCCTCCGGGCAGCAGCGCAGGCGGCCGGGCTCCCCGTCGACGAGGGTCAGGGTGTCCGTCCACTCGACGGCGGAGAAGCCCACCTCGAGCTGGGCCGTCACGGGCTCGGCCCAGCGGAGGGTCACGGTGTCGGCCGGGGCCACGAGACCGGTGGGCAGCTGCGTGGGGTGCAGGTCGCCGGGCGCGGCGGCGGCTCCCGTGGCGGCGAGCAGGAGGCAGGTCAGCGCGGCGGCGTGCAGTCGGGCGGTCATCGCGGGCCTTCCGTTTAGAAGAGGATTCCGGTGCTCAGCTTCAGGGCGGGCAGGGGCGCCACCTCCAGCATGACGTCCAGGCGCAGGCGCTCAGCCACGCGCGAGCCGGCCCCCAGCGAGAACCGGGGCAGGGGAACCAGCCCGGCTTCCTCCCAGGTGCCGTCCACCCGCGTGCGCGGCTCGCAGAGCAGGGCGCCCGCCGACAGGGAGGCCCAGGGCGTGTAGAGGCCGAGGGCCAGCAGATGCCGCGGATTCAGCTCGCAGCGGGCGTCCAGGTAGCTGATGCTGAAGCCGCCCCAGTAGGCCTGGTAGTCGATGGTCGCCGTCAGGGGACCCGCCAGCAGGGCCGCGCCGAGACCGAGGGTGTGGGGGAGGTCCAGGCGCACCGCATCGTCCACGGGACTCTGGACGATGGCCGTCTCGGTGGGGCGCGACAGGGAGAGGGCGGCCGGGTCGATGCCGCCCTCCTCGTCGTCCCAGGCCGCCAGGCGCCGCAGGGACAGCGTGGCGCTGCCCGTCAGCTCCAGCGGCCGCGCGGCGACGAAGCTCATGCCGAGGGCCCAGCGGGCGCCGGGGCGCCAGCCGGCGCCCAGGCGCAGCGCCCAGGCGCCGCCCGCGTAGCGGGCGTCCAGGCGCTGGTCCAGGGAGTTCTCCCAGCTGTCGGCGGGGTCGTCGAAGTGGAACTCGCGGCCGCTGGTGGCCATGACGCCCTCGACGTCGAGGAGGCTGGACACACGCGCCTGGGCGCGCAGGATATCCAGGCCGAGACCGGTCCAGAGGTCGGGGCGCACCGCCCCGCCCACCGCGAGGGAGTAGCGCTGGGACCGGAGGCTGAGGTGGCTGCTCAGGTCCATGTCCGCCCGCAGGTGGACCACCTCCACGTCGTCGCCCACCGTCTTCTCGATGTCGCCCCAGCACTGCATGCCCGTGGCGAAGAGACCGAGATCGAGCAGGACGGGCTCGTCCACGGACAGGCCCACGGACACCGGGCCGGTGGGAACGACCAGCACCAGTCCGCTCAGGCCGCCCGGGTGGCCGAGTGCGGCCGAGGGATCACCGGCGCACCAGGCGGCGTCCGGGGACAGGTGTCCGTCCAGGGCTTCCTCCGTGGCCTCGGCCACCTCGCGGTCGAGATCGAAGCGGGCGCCGAGGTCCAGGTCGAAGCGGGGGCTCAGATCCAGCGCCAGCAGCGGGCGCCTGGCCAGGCCCAGCAGAGCCGGATTGTGGTTGTGCCGCCCGGGGCCGGGGTAGACCGGCGCCACGCTGGCCTGGAGGCCGCCGGCGCCGGGGCCCAGCATGGGAAGCGACGCGGCGCCCAGCGTGACGTCGATGCGGCCGCCCTCGAAGCGGTTGATTTTTGCAAGATCATCCCCATCTTGCGCGACGGCCGCCCCCGGAATTACGGGAAGGATTGACGCCATGAGCGCGGCGGTGAGACGCAATCGGAATCGCACGGTAGCGGGCCTCCTCGTTGTCCAATCCGGATTGCAAGATCGTGACCCTGTTCGACCTTGGGCGCGCCAGCGGCCGGTGATAGACTGCCGCGTTCCCCAGCGGGAGGCATGAGTCGTGAAGGTTCCCCAGCTCGACCTCGTGGCCCAGTACGGTACGCTGCGCGGCGCGTTGCGGCGCGCGGTGGACGACCTCTTCGAGAGCCAGCGCTTCATCCTCGGCCCTGCCGTCGAGGACTTCGAGGACGCCATGGCCGGCCTGCTCGGCGTGCCCGGCGCCGTGGGGCTGTCCAGCGGCAGCGAGGCGCTGCGCGTGGCCCTCGCGGTCCTGGACGTGGGTCCCGGCGACGAGGTGCTCCTGCCCGCCTTCACCTTCTTCGCCACGGCGAGTGCCGTGGTGCACCGCGGCGCGCGGCCCGTCTTCGTGGACGTGGGCGAGGACTTCCTCATGGATCCGGCCGACGCGGCGGTGCAGGTGACTTCGCGCACGCGCGCGGCCATCTGCGTCCACCTCTACGGGCTGCAGGTGCCCTGGGCGCCCTGGCGCGAGCTGGCCGCAGCGCACGGCCTGCGCCTGATCGAGGACGCCGCCCAGTGCGTGGGCGCCCGCCGCGCGGGGGAGGGGCACGCGGGAAGCCTCGGCGACGCGGCCGCCTTCAGCTTCTTCCCGAGCAAGAACCTCGGCGGCGCGGGCGACGGGGGCCTCCTGACGGCCCGCGATCCGGCGCTGCTCGCGCGCGCGCGGCGCTACCGCAATCACGGCGAGGCCTGCCGCTACCATCACGAGGAAGTCGGCATCAACGGCCGCCTGGACGCCCTGCAGGCGGTGGTCCTCCACGCCAAACTGCCCCACCTGGCCGCGTGGAACGAGGCCCGCCGCGCCCGCGCCGGCCGCTACGAGGCCCTCTTCGCGGCTTCCCGCGTGGCCGAGCGCGTCGGGCGTCCGGTCCTGCCCGCCGGCGGCGAGCATGTCTTCCACCAGTACACGATCCGCGTGCCGGAGCGTCGCGACGCCCTGCTGGACTGGCTCCGGGAGCGCGAGATCGGCGCCGCTGTCTACTATCCGCTGCCCCTGCACCGCCAGCCCTGCTTCGCCGCCGAACCGAGCGCCGCGCGGCCCCTGCCCGTGACGGAGCGCCTGGCCGGCGAGGTGCTCTCCCTGCCCATCTATCCGGAGATCAGCGAGGACCAGCAGGCCTGGGTCGTCGCGAGCATCGAGGCGTTCTACGGCAGGTGATCGCGGCGGCGTCGCGGCGCGCGCGGCCGGCGCCTACATGTGGCGCAGGACCTCGCGGGCCTCGCGGCTGATCTCCTCGCGGACGTCGGGGCCGCCGCGGGCCAGGTGGGCCAGGTCGTGGCGCGTGATGAACCGCGGCGAGAGGAAGGGA
The DNA here is from genome assembly GCA_016933175.1 of Candidatus Krumholzibacteriota bacterium. Classification (GTDB taxonomy): domain Bacteria; phylum Krumholzibacteriota; class Krumholzibacteriia; order JACNKJ01; family JACNKJ01; genus JAFGBK01. The sequence continues at coordinate 24,734 of JAFGBK010000084.1, forward strand.
CGCAGGGCGCTCAGGGGGATGCCCACGGGATTCGCCAGCAACGCGACGGGCACGCCGCGGTTCGCCGATCCCGTGTAGAACTTCCGCGTGCGGGCGATGCGCAGGAGGATCTTCAGGGAGCGGCTGCCCCGGGCGATGGCCTCCACCACGCCGGGCCGGCCGGTCCACTGGCTGTTGTCCAGGATGCGGTTGCAGAAGGCCTCGTCCTGGATCCGGCTGCGCAGCATCAGCAGTGGCGATTCCTCGCGGAGCCAGAACTCGGGACTGGCCGGGATGCCGTCGGCGCTCACCCAGGCGCTCCACAGCAGCTGGTCCAGGTCGACCCAGTAATAGCCATCCGCCATGCTGACGGCGCGCCGCGGGAAGAGTTCCTCCGGCGGCTTGCGCTTGAGCCCCAGGCGCCGGTCCCGCCAGCGCATGGGCAGGACGAGTGCCGCCAGCAGCGTGCGCCGGTAGCGGCGATCGTCCAGGGCCTTGAGGATGGCCACCCAGCCGGCGGGCTCGTTGCCCAGCATCTCCGTCTCCTCCATCCACCCGATCCAGCGCGAGAGCAGCCGGGCCGGAGCGCCGCCGTCCTTCTTGAGGGCGTGCTTCCAGCCGACGGTCTCCTCCTCGCCGAGGAACTGGCGCAGGGGGTGCTTGAGGGAGGTGGGGCCCCGGTCGGCGAAGTCGTGGAGATCGCCCTGCCACTCGTCCAGGGCGATCACCATGGGCAGGATGCGGGCGGGGCCCCGGGGATCGTAGTCGCCGATGCGCTCGACGAGGCGCTGGCCGCGCAGGCTGGCCGCTTCGCCCTCGAGCTTGACCAGGGCGGCGACCGTCTCCTCGAAGGGGAAGGGCATCTCGTTCTCGAGGGAAAGGACCGCGTGCAGGCGCGCGCTGGCCGCGTCCAGCAGCTCCAGCGGCCGCGAAGCGGTCGCCAGGTCGGGCAGGACGGCCAGCAGCCGTTCGAGCCAGCGGGTCTCCTCCTCGCTCCGATCGACCTTGCCCGCCGCCAGCTTGCGGTGGAAGCGCCGCGTGTGGTGCAGCTTGGTGATCAGCTCGGCGTACAGGAAGGAGACGGGCCGGCCGCAGAGGAAGCTGAACAGGAGGCGCAGGCCCTCGTTCTCCTCGCGGTAGGACGCGCCGAGGATCTCGGTCATGAGGCGGGTCCGCTCGGGACGCTCCAGATCGGCCAGCAGTTCCCAGAGGGCCACGCGGCGCTGGCGCGCGTTGTCCTGCATGGCCAGCTCGACGAGCTGGCGCGACAGGGGCGGCGCCGCGCCGGCCCAGCGCTCCAGGGCCACGGCCAGGTCCTCCTCCACCGCGGCGGCGGGCGGCGCGTGCTCAGAATGCAGCGTCTCCTCGGTCACCTTGCCTCCATCACGCGGCACGACGGGAAGACACCAGCAATCGCCCGCGCCGGCCCGCTGCACCGACGCTCGTGATGCAAGGACGGGTCCGGCCGCGGGACGTTTTTTGCGTGGACAGGCGCGGCGGGCGGACGTATCGTGACATCGGTATTCCAACCCACCGCGGCGCGGAGAGCATATGTTCGCATTCACGGGACACTGGGAGATCATCCTCATCATTCTCGTCGTCCTGCTGCTGTTCGGAGCGCGCAGGATCCCGGAGCTGATGCGGGGCCTCGGCTCGGGCTTGCGCGAGTTCCAGCGGGGGCGGCGGGGTGAGGCCGACGAAACTCCCCCGGAACGCGTGGAAGGCGGCACGGAGACCCGGGAGCGTGAACCCTAGGCGCCGGTGGCCGCTCGCCGGCCTGTCCGCGATCATCCTGTCCATCCCGACCCTGGCCTTCGGACCGGCCGCCGCCGGTCCGGACTGGCGCGTCCCGCCGCCCGTCGAGCTGCGGGGGCGCTGGATCCTGCACCGGGGGGGGATGCACGCCGGGGGTACCTGGCGCCTGCGCCGGCCCGACATCCGGCGCGCGGCCCTGCGCGCCGCCTTGCCCCGCCGGGCCGGATTGCCCCGCGCCCAGGTCCTGCTGCGCGACGGCGACGCGCTGCTGGACTGGGCGGAGCCGGCATCGCAGGCCTCCCTGATCCGGCCCGGAGACGCGCGCCTGGAACTCCTGGAGCGGCTGCCCGCCGCCGCCTGGGCGGCCGTGCTCACCGGGGAGGGCCTGGCCGACTTCCTGGAGGGCGCCGAGCGCAGCCGCGAGTCCGGCTGGGACCGTCTCGAAGGCGCGCTGGGGGGCTGGCCCGCCCGCCTGCGGCTGGCGCCCGGCGGCCGCGCCCGCGATCTTGTCCTGGAGAGTCCCGACGGCCCGCTGCGCCTGGCCTGGCGCGACGTGGCGGGCGGACGCCGTCGCGTCCTCGACCTCCGGCTCCCCGATGGGCGGCTCCTGCGCCTGACCCTCCGGCCGCCCAGGGCGCGGCGTCTGGCGCCCGAGGCCTGGCTCTTCCTGGATGGAACGGGGGCGGCAGCGGGAACTTCCCGGGGGCGACGGCGTTAGCCCACCCGACGAGATGAGCCGATGACACGGAATTGGCAGCAGAAGCAGGCGGACGCGCCGCGCAGCGACGAGTCCCTCATCCTGGCCGTCCAGGAGGGGGACAAGCGCGCCTATGACGAGTTGGTGCGCAGGTACAAGGTGCGACTCTACAACTTCCTCCTGCGGATGCTGGCCGATCCCGAGCTGGCCGAGGAACTGACCCAGGACGCCCTGGTGCGGGCCTATCTCAACGCGGACAAGTACCGCACCATCGCCCGCTTCTCGACCTGGCTCTACACCATCGCCATCAATCTCGTCCGCAACCAAGCCCGCCGACGCAAGCGCAGCCCCGTCTTCCGCATGCCCCTGGTGGGAAGGAGCGATGGCGAGCAGCGCGAGCTCGAGGCGCCGGACATGAGCCGCATGCCGGACAGGGATCTGGAGACGAAGGAGGAGCGGGAGCACATCCAGGAGACCGTGATGCTGATTCCGCCCCACTACCGCGAGCCCTTCGTGCTGCGCGAGTTCCACGACCTGTCCTACGAGGAGATCGCCGCGGCCACCGGATTGAAGCTGGGAACGGTGCGCAGCCGCATCAACCGGGCCCGGTCCCATTTCCGCGACCACTGGGTGGCGCGCTTCCACAGCGACGAAGCCACCCGCGAGGGAGGTCCCCTGCGATGAACTGCAAGCGAGCCCGAGCAGCCATCTCACTCTTCATCGACGAGCGCCTGGATCCCACGCGCCAGGCTCGCCTGAACCGTCACCTGGAGCGCTGCCCCGGCTGCGCGGCCTACCTGCGAGACCTGCGCGCGGGCCTCGCCATGCTCCACGCGCAGCCCGAGGCGGAGCCCTCGGCCAACTTCGAGTGGAACCTGCGGCGCAAGCTGCAGCGGGCCATCCTGGAGCGCGAGCTGCTGTCCCAGCGCCCCGGACGTGTGGCCTTCTGGCCGCGCTTCGCCGCCGGCGCCGCCGCCGCTCTCGCGATCTGCGTCGTCGGCGTCTGGCTGCTCTACGACGAGGGCGGCCCCGCTCGCACGCCGTTAATCCCGCCGTCCGGCCCCGCCGTCACGGCGGCGACCGAGGACGCCGGCTTCACATCGACGCCGGGACGGATGCCCGACCAGTACCGCTCCCGCGGCGCGCGCGTGCAGGCCGTGGACGGCAGCACCGGCCAGCTTGCCACCGGCAGCGAAACGCGCGGCGCCATCGAGGCCGACGATCCGTACAGCGGCCTGCCCATGCAGGGCGCGCGCGCCGACAGCGCCGGCGCCGACAGCCTGGCGCCCACCGATCCGGCGCCCTGAGCCAAAGGAATTGACCGCAGCCGCGGCCTCTCCTATGCTCCCGTCATGAGACATGTCCCGCACCACGCGGCGCCCGGTCCGGGGCGCCGCGCCGGCGCCATGATCCTGGCCGCCCTCGCCCTCGCCGCCGCCGGCTGCGGCGGCGACCGCAACCTGCCCTCCGTCGGCAGCTACTCGGACGTCCTCCTCATCTCCGAGACGGGCAAGAGCAGCCCGCAGGTGCGGGAGTTCGTCCAGGCCCTGGCCCATCCCATCCGCTATGTCTTCGAGGATGAGAACGAGTTCAACGTCTTCCACCTGGACGTGGACGGCATCACGGGCAACACGGACGCGCGCAACATCGTCTTCCTCGTGCGGATCGACGAGCCCGGCGCCCTGCGCAATCGGGTCACCCGGGAGCTGGGCCGGGACTACCTCGCGCGCACGCGCGAGGAAGGCCATCTGCTGCTCTACAAGCAGGACTTCTACGCCCGCGACCAGGATGTCTACTACCTGCTCATGGCCAACCGCGCCGAGCAGGAGTACGTGCTCGCCCGGCTGGCGCCGACCCTGTGCCAGCGCCTGCGCGATTCGACCCGCGAGCGCTATCGCCGCTATCTCCTGCGCGACCGGGAGAACAAGGGTGGCGGCAAGTACCTCTGGCAGAACTACGGCTTCACCCTGCGCTTTCCCGCCGACTACCATCTCCTCCAGGAGCGGCGCGACCTGCGCGCCATCGAGCTGCACCGCACCGACCCCAGCCGGGGCATCGCCGTCTTCTGGCGGAACGAGGTGAAGGACGCGCCCGGCCTGGCCGACTCCACCGCCCTGCTGGACTGGCGTGCCGAGGTGGCCGACACCCTGTACAGCGGGGACACGATGCTGCGCGAGGAAACCGTCATCACCAAGGCCACGCTCGGCGAGCACGACGCCATCCGCGCCCAGGGCGTCTGGCAGAACGAGCGGGACATGACCGGCGGCGTCTTCATCACCTACTTCATCCACGACACGCGCCTCGAACGCCTGCTGGCCGTGGACCTCATCGTCTACGCGCCGGGTCTGGCCAAGCACCCCTACGTGCGCGAGCTGGAGGCCCTCGCCAGCACCCTCCGCTTCTGAGCCATGCGCACCCTCGCCGTCGAGCTGGGACCGCGGCGCTATCCCGTCCATGTGGGGCGGGAGCTGCCTCCCGCCCTGCTGGCCGAGGTCCTGGCTGGTCGCCCGGCCGCGGCCGTGGTGGATGCGCGCCTGGCGCGGCGCCAGGGGCCGCGCCTGGACGCCTGGCTGGGTGGCCTGCCCCGCCTGACGGTGCCGTCCGGCGAGGGCAGCAAGCGGCTGGTGCGGGTGGAGCGCCTGGCCGGGCGCCTGCTGGAGCTGGGCCTGGGCCGCGACGGCGTCCTGGTGGCCGCGGGCGGCGGAGTCGTCGGGGACCTCGCCGGCTTTCTGGCCGCCAGCTACCTGCGCGGCGTGCCCTTCGTGCAGCTGCCGACGACCCTCCTCGCCCAGGTCGACGCCAGCCTGGGCGGCAAGACCGCCGTCCACCTGGCCGGCGCCCGCAACGCCCTGGGCTTCTTCCACCAGCCCCTGGCCGTCATGGCCGATCTGGCCTGGCTGGACACCCTGTCCCGGCGCGACCTGCGCGCCGGACTCGCCGAGCTGGTCAAGACCATGGCCGTGGCCGATCCCGCCTGGCTGGAGCGCCTGGCGGCGGCGGGGCCGGCGTTGCTGGATCCGCACGCGCCCCTGCTGGAGGCGGCGGTGACGGCGTCCTGCCGGCACAAGGCGGCCGTGGTGGCCGCCGACGAGCGGGAGGACGGCCGCCGTCGCGTGCTCAACTTCGGGCACACCCTCGCCCACGCCCTCGAGGCCGCCGGTCCCCGACCGGCATGGCGGCACGGAGAGGCCGTGGCCCTGGGCATGCTCGCGGCCCTGAGGCTGGGGGAGCGCGAGGGCATCACGCCGCCCGCCCTGCGACGGTGTCTGACGGGCCTGTTCGGGTCCCTCGGCCTGCCCGGCCGGCTGCCGCCGGACCTGGCCGCGGCGCGCCTCCTGGCGCTCATGGACCGCGACAAGAAGCGGCGCGGCGGTCGAGTGGAATTCGTCCTGCTGGAGGCCTGGGGCCGCCCGCGCGCTGGCATCGTGGTGGCCCCGTCCCGGGTGGCGGCCGTGCTGCGGGAATTCGGCGCCGCCTGACGAGGCGGCTCCGCCCAGGAAATCGTTGACCACCGGCTGAGCCGGTGCTAGCGTCGAATCTCCTGTCACGATACGGTGCATCTAAATGGGAGACAACGAGATAGGCATGGGCGACAAGGATCGCGACCGGCAGGGCGCCCGCCCGGCGCTCCAGGGCGAGATGACCCTGCGGCGGCTCTACGAGAGCGGGCGCGAGGAGCTGTTCCTGGTCCTGGCCGACTGGGCCCGGCGCCGCGGTGCCGTGGAGGAGGCTCAGCTGCTGCTGGAGACGGGTCTCCAGCGCTGGCCCGAGAACGCGGCGGCCTGGGTGCTGCTGGGTCGCCTCCGCATGCAGATGGGGCGCCTGGACGAGGCGCGCGACATCTATGCGCGGATCCTGGCCCGACTCGACGCGCGCAACCTGCCCGCCCTGCGCGCCCTGGCGTCGGCGGCCGTGGAACAGGGTGACTGGCGCGCCGCTCGCGACTACCTGGAACGCTGGGCCTGCGAGGATCCCGAGGATCCCGAGATGGCCGACCGCCTGGAGGAGGTGGAGGGCGCTCTGGCCCGCGAGGAGGCCGGCGAAGACCTGCGGATCGAGCGGGCCGCCCTGGGCGCGCCGGACGCGGCCGCGCCGCCGGGGGTCCTCGACATCCCGCTGGCCGACATCGAGCGCGATCTCATGCCGGCGCCGTCCCTGGAGGACGAGGGGTCCTGGCGGGAACGGGAATCCGCTCCCGAGGGCGAGGATCCTCCGCGGGAGGGGGACTGAGTGGATCGCTACCTCGTCCTGCAGGGCCCCAACCTGAACCTGCTCGGACGCCGCGAGCCGGGCTTCTATGGCACCCAGAGCCTCGAGGCCATGCACGCCGAGCTGGCGGAGTGGGCCGACCGGCGGGGCATCACGCTGGAGTTCCACCAGAGCAATCACGAGGGCGAGCTGATCGAGGCCCTGCAGGGAGCCGAGGGGCGCTGCCGGGGCGCCGTCCTCAACCCCGGCGGCTTCGCCCACAGCAGCGTCGCCCTGCGGGATTGCATCGCCGCCCTGGACCTGCCCGTGGTGGAGGTCCACCTGAGCAACCTGCACGCGCGCGAGCGCTTCCGGAGGCGCAGCCTCTGCGCCGCCGTCACCCGCGGCGTGATCTGCGGACTCGGCGCCGACGGGTACAAGCTCGCCTTGCGCCATCTCATGGGCGAGCCCTAGGGCCGACGCCGACGAGGAGCCATCATGCGCGAACGCGATCTCCGACGCCTGATCGAACTGCTCGAGAAGCATCCGGAACTGGGCGAAATCGAGCTCGCCGAGAGCCTGCTCGGCGGCCGGCGACTGCGCGTGGTGCGGCGCGCCGGGACGCCCGCCGCGGCGCAGGCCACGAATCCGGGCGCGGCGGCGGCGGCTCCCGCGTCGCCGGCGGCCGAACCGGAGCCGGACGCCGGCCTCCAGGCCGTCAAGGCGCCCATGGTCGGCACCTTCTACCGGGCGTCCAGCCCCGACGCCGATCCCTTCGTGCGGGAGGGGACCCGCGTGGCTCCGGGCAGCGTGCTCTGCATCATCGAGGCCATGAAGCTGATGAACGAGATCGAGAGCGAAGTGGCCGGCATCGTGCGCAAGATCCGCGTGGAGAACGGCCAGCCGGTCGAATTCGGCCAGGTCCTCTTCCTGATCGAGACGGCCTGAGCGGCGAGGGGCTCCCCGCGCCGCCGCGTCCTTTCCCGTCGTTCCCCGCCCTGTCCGTTCCGCAGTGGGACACGTTCTTGCTAGCGCCTCCTCGACTAGGAGGCGTGGATGGAACTTGCGAGTCTGCTGCAGGAGATGGTCGAGCGCGGGGCCAGCGATCTCCACCTCAAGGCCGGGCGCCCGCCCGCCTTCCGCGTCCAGGGCGACATCGTCTTCATGGAGGAGGCCGACCTCGACGTGAGCGGCATGCAGGTGCTGCTCAAGCAGGTCCTCGACGACAAGCAGGCCCAGCAGTTCGAAGCGGATCACGAGGTGGACCTGGCCCTGAGCATGCCCGGGCTGGGCCGCTTTCGCGGCAACATTTTCATGCAGCGCAGCAGCACGGCCATGGTCTTCCGGCACATCCCCACGGAGGTGCCGGAGATGGAGAGCCTCAACCTGCCCGAGGTGACGGAGAAGCTGGCGCTGGCCTCACGCGGCATGGTGCTCGTCACCGGCATGACGGGCAGCGGCAAGACCACGACCCTGGCCGCCATGGTCAAGCGGATCCTCGCCACGCGTCCCGCCCGCGTCATGACCGTGGAGGACCCCGTCGAGTTCCTGCACCAGGACGGCCAAGGCCTCATCACCCAGCGCGAGGTAGGCAGCGACACCAAGTCCTTCGCGACGGCCCTCCGCTATGTGCTGCGCCAGGACCCCGACGTGCTGGTCATCGGCGAGATCCGCGATTCCGAAACCATGCGCGTGGCCCTGACGGCCGCCGACACGGGCCACCTGGTCCTGTCCAGCCTCCACACGACGGACGCCATCCAGACCATCAACCGCGTCCTGTCCCTCTACCCGCCCGACCAGCACACGGAGATCCGCTACCTGCTGGCTCACAACCTCCGGGGCATCATCAGCATGCGCCTGGTGCGCGCCGCCGATGGCAGCGCGCGCCTGCCGGCGACGGAGATCCTCGTGGGCTGCTCCACGGTGCGCGACTACCTCCTGGATCCCGCGAAGCTGGGCGCGGTCCGCGACTTCCTGGTGGAGGGGCGGGCCGTCTACGGCACCCGCACCTTCGACATGAGCCTGCTGGAGCTCTGCCAGTCGGGCAAGGTGGAGCTGGAGGAGGCCCTGCGGCACGCCACCCACCCCGACGAGATCCGCCTCAAGCTCATGGGGATCGAGGGCGCCGAGGGCCTGCTGCAAGCCTTCAAGGAGTAGACGAAGCTCCGCTTGGCCACGTCCCACGCGGCTCCGCGCCTTGTCGCGGCGCGCAAATGCCCGCTGGACACCCCCTGGACGATGTGCTACGCACAAGCGGGCGCGGCCAGCCGCCGCGGCCAGGGAGTCGCCATGATCCGCAAGCTGGTCGTCGCCAACCGCGGCGAGATCGCCCTGCGCATCCTCCGCGCCTGCGAGGAACTGGGCATCGCCACCGTCGCACTCCACTCGGAGGCGGACGCGGAGAGCCTGCACGTGCGCTTCGCGCGCGAGTCGGTCTGCATCGGGCCGCCCGCGGCGAGCCGCTCCTACCTGAACATCCACGCCATCATCAGCGCCGCCGAGGTGACCGGCGCCGACGCCGTCCACCCGGGCTACGGCTTCCTGGCCGAGAGCGCGCAGTTCGCCGAGGTCTGCCAGAGCCACGATCTCGTCTTCGTGGGGCCCGATCCCTCGATGATCCGCCTCCTGGGGGACAAGGCCCTGGCCCGCGCCACCATGGTCAAGGCCGGCGTGCCCGTGGTGCCCGGCAGCGACGGCGCCGTGGCCGACGAGCTGGAGGGCCTGCGCGTGGCGCGGGAGATCGGCTTCCCCGTCATCGTCAAGGCGGCCGCCGGTGGCGGCGGCAAGGGCATGCGCGTGGCGGCGAGCGAGGAGGACTTCCCCCGCGCCTACGCCACGGCCCAGGCCGAGTCCCAGGCGGCCTTCGGCAAAGGCGAGCTCTACGTGGAACGCTACCTGGCGCGGCCGCGTCACGTGGAGATGCAGATCCTCGGCGACAAGCACGGCAACATCCTGCACCTCGGCGAGCGCGACTGCTCGATCCAGCGCCGCCACCAGAAGCTCGTCGAGGAGTCGCCCTCCCCGGCCGTGAGCGAGGCGCTGCGCGCCCGCATGGGGGAGGTGGCCGTCCATGCCGCCGCGGCCGTGGGCTACCATTCGGCGGGCACCGTCGAGTTCCTCCTCGACGAGGACGGGCGCTTCTACTTCATGGAGATGAACACGCGCATCCAGGTGGAGCACCCCGTCACCGAGATGGTCACCGGCCTGGACCTCATCAAGGAGCAGCTCCGCATCGCCGGCGGCGAGCGCCTGGCCCTGCGGCAGGAGGATGTCCGCCTGCGCGGCCACGCCATCGAGTGCCGCATCAACGCCGAGGACACCGAACGCGACTTCATGCCGGCGCCGGGGAAGGTGGTGGCCCTGCACTTGCCTGGCGGCCCCGGCATCAGGGTGGACAGCCACGTCTACGCGGGCTACGAGATCCCGCCCTACTACGACTCGATGATCGCCAAGATCATCGCGCACGGGGCCGATCGGCAAGAGGCCCTGGAGCGCATGCGGCGCGCCCTGGACGAGTGCGTCATCGAAGGGGTGCCGTCGACGCTGCCGTTCCACGCGCGCCTCCTGCGGCACCCGCGCTTCATCGCCGGCGACGTGAGCACGCGCTTCCTCGAGGACGAGGACTGGCGTACCACGGTGGCCTGAGCGCCGGCTGGGGGTGAGAGCATGAAGACACGACGGCACGCCCTGCGCGGGCTGCTGTTCCTCTTTCTGGCAGTCCTCCTGTCCGTGAGCATCGCGACCCACGATCCCACCGACCTGCCGCGCTGGGAATGGGACCGCCACCTTCTCGCGGCCGAGAACGCCTTCGGCTTCGTGGGGGCCATCCTCGCCAAGGCGCTCGTCGATGTCCTGGGCGCCCTGGCGCCCTGGCTGCTGGCGCCCGCCTGCCTCCTGGCCGCCTGGGCGGACCTGACGGCCCGCCGCCGCCGCGGCCTGCTCATCGGCTGGACCGCCGCCGGCCTGCTGGCCCTGCTCTGGGCCGGGAGCCCCTGGCTTGGCGGCCCGGCCGCGGCCCGCGCCGGCTGGCTGGGCGTCCTGCTCGCCGAGGGCCTCCTGAGCTTCACGGGGCGAACGGGGAGCCAGGTGCTGCTGGGCTTCCTGACGCTGGCCGGCCTGTTCGCAGTGCTGCCGGGCGCCTGGCTGCCGGGCCTGCGGCGCGCCGGCCTCGTCGCCATCCTCGCCCTGCCCCGCGCCGCCTGGTGGCTGCTGCGCGGCGCCGGCCTCCTGGCGGTCGGTGCCGGACATGGCCTGGCCGCCCTGGTGCGCGCGGCGAACAGGGGCGCCGCCGGGATGCGCTGGCGCCTGGCCGACTGGCAAGCCGCGCGCCGCGCCGCCAGGGAAGCCGCCTCCGCTGCGCGCGGCGAAGCGGCGATATACGCGGCGCGCGCGGAAGCGGCCGCACCCAGCGTGGTGGCGGCGCCGCCGCCGGCTGGCGATCTGGAGGCGCCCGCCATGACCGCGGCCGCGGCGGCCGGCACGGCGGCCAGCGTCCGCGCGACAGCGGCGCGGCCACAGCGGCGGCCCGCCCCGGTCGGGCGTCGCGGCGACTACGTCCTGCCTGACAGCTCGCTGCTGGAGCCGCCCGGGCCCGTCGACCGCCAGGCCGACCGGCGCGCCCTGGAGGAGCGGGCTCGCATCCTGGTGGACAAGCTGGCCAGCTTCAACGTCAACGGGCGGGTCAGCGCCATGAGCCAGGGGCCCGTGGTCACCACCTACGAGTTCGAGCCCGACAGCGGCGTCAAGGTGAACCAGATCGTCAGCCGCCGCGAGGACCTGGCCCTCGCCTTGCGCAGCAAGGAGCTGCGCCTGGTGGCGCCCATCCCCGGCAAGGCCGCCGTTGGCATCGAGGTGCCGAACCCGCGTCCCCACCTCATTCGCCTGCGCGAGGTGCTGGAGGCCGACAGCGCTGCCGGACGGGGCGGCGAGCTGGCCCTGGCCCTCGGCGTGGATGTGGACGGAAGGGCCACCTGGACGGACCTTGCCGAGATGCCCCACCTGCTGGTGGCCGGCGCCACGGGCACGGGCAAGAGCGTGTGCATCAACAGCCTCCTGGTCAGCCTGCTCCTGGTCCACACGCCCGAGACCCTGCGCCTGTTCCTGGTGGACCCCAAGATGCTCGAGCTGAGCATCTACAACGACATCCCGCACCTGCTCCACCCCGTCATCACCGACAACCGGATGGCCCTGCAGGCCCTCAACTGGCTGGTGGGGGAGATGGAGCGGCGCTACCTCCTGCTCAAGCCGGCCGGCGTGCGCAGCCTCGAGGAGTACAACGCCCGCGTGCGGGACGGGCAGATCACGGACGCCGCGGGCGAGGCCGTCACCGCCACCCTGCCCTTCCTGGTCTGCGTGGTGGAGGAGTTCGCCGACCTGATGATGACCCTAGGCCGCGACGTGCAGACGCCCATCATCCGCCTGGCGCAGATGGCGCGGGCTGTGGGCATCCACCTGATCCTGGCCACCCAGCGGCCCAGCGTGGACATCATCGACGGCGTCATCAAGGCCAACTTCCCCAGCCGGATCGCCTTCAAGGTCTTCAGCCGCTTCGATTCCAAGACCATCCTCGACGGCGTCGGCGCCGAGACCCTCATCGGCCGCGGTGACATGCTCTTCAAGCACGGCCGGCGGCCCTTCCCCCAGCGGCTCCACGGCGCCTTCGTCGGCACCGAGGAGGTGGAGCGCGTCGTGGCGCACTGGCGCGAGCAAGCGGCCCCCGAGCCGCCCCTCGCGCTGGAGCGGCAGCAGGGCGCGGGCCCCGATTTCGGCGCCGAGGACGAGCTGTACGAGGACGCCCGCCGCATCGTCGTCCTGCAGGGCTTTGGCAGCACGACCATGCTCCAGCGCCGGCTGCGCGTGGGCTACACCCGGGCCAGCCGCCTCATGGACATGCTGGAGGAGGCGGGCATCGTGGGGCCGCACACGGGCAGCAAGGCCCGCGAGGTCCTCGTGGGGCCCGAAGCGCTGGCGGACGCCGGCGACGGGGACGGACTGTGACCGGCACCCGCCGCCTGTACCTGGAGACGCTCGGCTGCAGCAAGAACCTCGTGGACAGCGAGGCCCTGCTGAACCTGCTGCCGGACGGGCGCTTCGTGCCGGTCGCGGATCCGCTGTCGGCCGACCTGATCGTCCTGAACACCTGCGGCTTCATCGAGGCGGCTCGCGAGGAGAACGTCGAGCGCCTGCTCGCCCTCGTGGCCGTCAAGCGGGAGACGGGCGCGCGCCTGGCCGTCATCGGCTGCCTCTCCCAGCGCTACGCCCGCACCCTGGCCGAGGAGGTTCCCGAGATCGACCTGCTGGCCGGCGTCTGCCAGCAGGCGGAGCTGGCGGGAGCCCTGACCGAGCTGGGCGCCGCCGCCGGCGCGCCGCGCAGCCTGGTGCCGGCGTCGCCCCGCATCAGCTTCGCCGGCTGCCTGGGCCGGCCCCTGCTCACCCCGCCGCACCTGGCCTACGTCAAGGTGAGCGAGGGCTGCAGCCGCGCCTGCGCGTTCTGCGCCATCCCGGCCATTCGCGGCCCCTATCGGAGCCGCACGCCGGCGGACATCGAGGCGGAGGTGCGCGAGCTGGCCGAGCGCGGCGTGGGGGAGATCAACCTCATCAGCCAGGACACGGCCGCCTATGGGCGCGACAGCGGCGAGGATCTGCCGGGGCTCGTGCGGCGCCTGGCGCGGGTGGCGGGCCCCCATTGGCTGCGCCTGTTCTATCTGCATCCGGCCCTGGTGGATCTGCCCGGGCTGCTGGACATCTTCGCGCAGCCGCGGGTGGCGCCCTACCTGGACCTGCCCATCCAGCACGCCAGTGACCCGGTCCTGGCCCGCATGCGACGCGGCCACGACCGCGCCCGGCTCGCCGCGCTGCTGGGCGGGTTGCGCCGCGAGCGTCCCGACCTCTGCCTGCGCACGACGGTCATGGTGGGCCATCCCGGCGAGACCGCGGTGGACTTCGCGGCGCTGCTGGACTTCCTGGCCGAGCATCCCTTCGACAAGCTGGGCGCCTTTGTGTTCAGCGCCGAGGAGGGCACGCCCGCCGCGGCCATGCCCGACGCCGTGCCGGCGGAACTGGCCGCCGAGCGCCTGGAGCGTCTCCAGCTCCAGCAGATGGAGATCAGCGCCGAGCGCCACGCGGCCCTGGTGGGGCGGGTTCTCGGCTGTTTCGTCGAGGCCCTGGCCGGCGTCGGCGACGGCCTGCCGCCGGGCCGCGGCGTCGATCCCCTGGCGGACGGGCCCTTCCCCAACGCCCGGGCCGCCCTGCGGACCGAGCGGGACGCCTACGAGGTGGACGGCCACCTCTTCCTGGACGATGCCGGGGAACTTTCCCTGGGGCAGTACGTGGAAGCCGAGGTCCTCGCGGCGGACGTCTACGACCTGCGCGGCCGGCTGGCCAACACCCCGGACAGGCATTGACAGGATCGGCGCCCTTCCCTATACCAAGCGGGAACAAGCCCTTAGCACGGAGTACGACATGAAGCGCTTCCGCCGACTCGCACGCCTGCTCGCCGCTCCCCTCCTCGCCGGGTTCGCCCTGGGCTCCCTGCCCGGCGACCTGCTCGCCGCCGAGGAGCATCCGCTCAGCATCCAGGGCATCCCCACCAACCTGGGCCTGGCCCACGAGATGTGCCGCGGCGTGGCCGAGAAGACGCTCGACGCGCTGGCGGCGAGCCTGTCCGGGCGCTGCCTGCACAGCCGGGCCGCCGGCGAGCACAGCGGCAACGGCCTCGTCCAGCTGGCCCTGGACGAGGCCGCCCGGCGCCGCGGGCTCGGCGTATCCACGGACGGCGCCGACTGCGCGGTTCGCCTGGAGTTCCGCATCCTGGACCTGCGCATCGCCTACACGGGCGTGGACCGCAGCGCGGTCTTCGTCAAGAAGGAGATCGAGCGCAGCGGCACCTGCGTCCTGGCGACGCGCCTCGTCGAGGCGGCGTCGGGAGCGGAGCTCGCCACGACCCAGGAGGAGATCCTCGCCACCGACCGCGTGCCCTACGACCTGCGCGATCTCGTGCGCAGCGAGAGCTATCCCTTCACGCAGCCCGAGCTCAAGGAGAAGGACTGGTCCAAGTCCGTGGAGCCCTTCGTGGTGACGGCCCTGATCTCGAGCCTGGTCTACCTCTTCTTCAGCAACCAGAGCAGCGAATGATGCCGCCGGGCGCCGCCGGGATACGACGCCGGTCACCGTGGCGGCCCTGGGCCGCGGCGGTCCTGATCGCGCTGGCGGCGGGCTGCGGCCGGAGCGAACTGGAAGAGCACCTGCGCAAGGGTCATGAGCTCTTCGCCGCGGGCCAGTACGAGGAGGCCCAGCTCGAGGGGCTCTTCGTCCTCCAGCGCGAGCGCGAGAACGAGACGGCGCTGGACCTCGTGGCCCGCAGCCTGCTGGCCCAGAATCGCGACGGCGAGGCCGAGGCCTACTTCCGCACCCTGGCGGCCATCAGCCCCGCCTATGCCTTCCAGGCGGCCGCGCTCTACGACGCGCGGGCGCGGGAGGATTACGAGGCCGGCGAGACCTCGCGCGCGGCGCGGCGCTGGACGGCGGCCCTGGAGTTCGATCCGTCGCGGGATCTCGGCCCCTACGCCCTCTTCATGGCCGAGCGCAAGTACCAGGAGCGGGAGTGGGGCCCCGCCGCCGCCCTCTACGAGGCCGGGCTGGCGGCCTATCCCGACACGGCGGCCGTGCAGGCCGTCCTCTTCCCCTACGGCGTCAGCCTGCACCACCTCGAGCGCTGGCCGGAAGCCCTGCGCGTCCTCGAGCGCTTCCTGCGCAGCTACCCGCGCCACCCGCGCCGCCACGAGGCCGTCTGGCTCTACCAGGAGATCCTCATCCACGAAGCGCGCGCCGCGAGCGCCCGCATGGACTACGAGGGCGCCATCGAGCTGCTGCGCAAGGTCCTGCGCTACGACATCAACCCGCCCAAGACGGCCGAGGCCCTGCTCGAGCTGGGCACCTGCTACGAGAACCTGCAGGACTACGACGCCGCCGCGGACTGCTACCGCCGCATCGTCGAAGGCACCGCCGCCGGCACCGGCCGGATCTACGACGCGGCCATCGCGAGACTGGAGACCCTGGAGAAGGCGAGGCTGGAGTGATGCGGTCACCGGGCTCACGCCGTCCGCTGACGTGGCTGCTGGCGCTGGCCCTGCTGGCGCTGACGGGCTGCGCATCCGGCGAGAAGCTGTCCCGCAAGGAGCGGGGCGACCGCGCCTTCGGGCGCGGCGACTGGCCCCAGGCCATCGACGAGTATCGCCTCTACCTGGACGCGGGCGGCGGTGGCGCCGAGACCATGGAGGCCCAGTACCAGCTGGCCCGCGCCTACTACGAGAACGAGGACTTCCCGACGGCCGCGGTCGAGTTCGAGATCTTCCAGCGCAACTACCCGCGCAGCGACTCCCTGGAGGCGGCCGCCTACTACGAGGCCCACTGCTGGGTGCGCCAGTCCCTGCCCTTCGACCGCGACCAGACGCCCACCGAGCAGGCCATCCGCAAGCTGGAGGCCTTTCTGCTGGACTACCCCGACAGTCCCTACCGCGAGCCCGCGCGCCGGAGCATCCTCGCGCTCAGCGAGAAGCTGGCCCACAAGGCCCTGGCCACGGCGCGCCTCTACCAGCGCCTGCGCCGGCCGGAGGCGGCGCGCCTCTACTACGAGAAGCTCCTGCGCGAGCATCCCACCAGCGCCCTCGTGCCCGAGGCGCTTTTCGAGCTGCTGGAGATCCAGGTGGACGAGGAGGACTGGGAGGCGGCCCGCCGCACCTTCGAGCGCCTCCGCGGCGAGTACCCGGGCAGCGACAGCGCCCGGCGCGCACAGGACCTGCTGCCGGAGCTGCGCTGAGCCATGGCGCGGCGGCGGCGCGTCGGCCTGCTCGGAGGGAGCTTCGATCCGCCGCACACGGGGCATCTCTGGATGGCGCGTCGCGCCCGCGACCGGCTCGATCTCGACGAGGTCTGGCTGCTTCCCGCCTACCAGCCGCCCCACAAGGGCGCCGACGGCCTCAGCCCCTGGCGCCTGCGCCGGGAGATGGCGGCGCTCCTGGCCGCCGAGGAGCCCTGGCTGCGCGTGGAGCCCATCGAGGGCGAGCGCGGCGGCGTCAGCTACACCGTGGACACCGTGCGCGACCTGCAGGCGCGGCACGGCGAGGCGATCGCCTTCGTCCTGATCATCGGCGAGGACAGCCTGCGCGATGTGGAGGGCTGGAAGGATCCCGACGCCCTCTTCGCCGCGGTCGAGGTGGCCGTCCTGGCGCGCGCGGGCTGCGCCGCGGCGACCGGGCGCCCCTGCCGCCTCCTGGCCGGGGAGACGCACCCGGCCCAGAGCCGGCGCATCCGGGCGGCCGTCGCGGCCGGCGAGCCGCCGCCCTGGCTCACGCCCGAGGTGGCGGCCTACATCGAGCGGCACGGCCTCTACCGCCGCCGCGCCGCGGGGGGGAGGCGGCCGTGAAGCTGCTGCTCGTCGACGGCCACGCCCTGGCCTACCGCAGCTACTTCGCCATGATCCGCAGCCCGCTGACCAACCGGCGCGGTGAGAACACCAGCGCCGAGTTCGGCTTCGTCCGCACGCTGCAGGCGCTGCGCCGCGACGAGGCCCCCGACGCCGTCCTCGTCTGCTTCGATCCCGTGGGCAAGAGCTTCCGCCACGCGCGCTACCCCGAGTACAAGGCCCAGCGGCCGCGGATGCCCGCCGAGCTGAAGGAGAGCGTCGACCGCATCCAGGCCTTCCTGGACCGCGCCGGCGTCGCCTGGCTGCGTCGCGAGGGCTACGAGGCCGACGACCTCATGGCCAGCGCCGCGCGCCGCGCCGCCGGGGACGGCTGGGACGTGCTCCTGTTCACGTCCGACAAGGACCTCTGCCAGATCGTGGACGAGCGCGTGCAGGTGCTGCGCCCGGCAACGGGCGCGCGGCCTGCGACGCGGCTGGACGCCGCGGCGGTCGAGGCGGAATTCGGCGTTCCGCCCGCGCGGCTCCTCGACTACCTGAGCCTGGTCGGCGACAGCGCCGACAACCTGCCCGGCGTGCCCGGCCTCGGCCCCAAGGGCGCGCGCAAGCTGCTGGCGCAGTTCGCGGGCCTCGACGAGATCCTGTCGCGCAGGGACGAGGTCGACGCTCCAGGCGCCCGCCGGCGTCTCGCGGCGGGTAGCGAGAGCGCCCTGCTGACCCGCGAGCTGGCGCGCCTCGTCACCGATCTGGACCTGGCGCCGCCCGCGGCCTGGCAGCCCACCGGCGGCGATCCGGACGCCCTGCGCGACTGGCTCGTCGACCGGGGATTCCAGTCCATGGTGGACGAGCTGGTGGCGGGCGGTCCCGCGCCCTCGGCGAGCGCGGACTACCGGCTCGTGGCCGACGCCGCGGCCCTCGCCGATCTGGCCGCCGTCCTCGCGGACGCGGACCGCTTCGCCGTGGACACGGAGACGACGGGCCTGGATCCCCTCGCTGCGGACCTGGTGGGGATCAGCGTCGCCACGACCTCGGGCCGCGCCTGGTACGTGCCCGTCGCCCAGGCGCCGACGGCGGCCACCCTCCTGGATGCGCCGCCGCCCGGCCTGCCCCTGCCCGACGTGCGCGACGCCCTGGCGCCCCACCTGGCCGATCCGGGCAAGGAGAAGGTGGCCCAGAACCTCAAGTTCGACTCCCAGGTCCTGCGGCGACACGGCCTGCCCCTGGCGGGCCCCGTCTTCGACACCATGCTGGCCAGCTACTGCGTGGATCCTTCCCGGCGCAGCCACGGCCTCGACGCCCTGGCCCTCGACCACCTGGGGCACTCGATGATCCCCTACGAGTCCCTCTTCGCGAAGGGCGACCGGGAGCGGGACATCCGCCGCGTGCCCATGGAGCGCCTGGCCGATTACGCGGCCGAGGACGCCGACTTCACGCTGCGCCTGGCCGGCGTCCTGGCGCCGGCCCTGGCCGAAGCCGGCGTGGAGCGCGTCTTCCGGGAGATCGAGATGCCCCTGGTGCCCGTCCTGGAGCGTATGGAGGCGGCGGGTCTGCTCCTGGACCGCGATCACCTCGCCGCCCTGTCGGTGCGCATGGCGGACGAGCGGGACCGCCTGGAGTCGCGCATCTGGGAGGCGGCGGGGCGGCAGTTCGCCATCGCCAGCCCCCGGCAGCTCCAGGTGGTCCTCTTCGAGGAGCTGGGCCTGCCGCCGGGCCGCCGCACGAAGACGGGCTACTCCACCGACGAGGGGGTGCTGAGCGAGCTGGCCGCGGAGCATCCCATCGCCGGCCTGGTGCTCGAGTGGCGGGAGCTGAGCAAACTCAAGAACACCTACGTGGACATCCTGCCGGCCCTGGCCGACGCCGCCGGCCGCGTGCACACGCGCTTCAACCAGGCCGTGGCCACCACGGGGCGCCTGTCCAGCAGCGATCCCAACCTGCAGAACATCCCCGTGCGCACGGAGCTGGGCCGCGAGATCCGCCGCGCCTTCGTGGCGCCGCCGGGCGGCCTGCTGGCCTCCTTCGACTACAGCCAGGTGGAGCTGCGGATCCTGGCCCATCTCAGCGGCGACGCGGCCCTGATCGAAGCCTTCGCCGCCGGGCGCGACATCCACCGCTGGACGGCGGCCCGCATCGCTGGCAAGGACGAGGGCGACGTCACCCGGGAGGAGCGCAACCGCTCCAAGGTGGTCAACTACGGCGTCCTCTACGGGATGGGGGCGGCGGGCCTGGCCCAGCGCCTGCGCATCGGGCGCGCCGAGGCCCAGGCCTTCATCGACGAGTACTTCGCCAGCTTCCCGGGCGTGCGGGGCTGGATCGAGGCCACCCTCGCCGCGGCCCGCAAGGAGGAGGCCGTCACGACCCTCCTGGGCCGGCGCCGGCCCCTGCCCGACATCGGCAGCAGCAACGGCCGGGTGCGGTCCTTCGCCGAACGGGTGGCCGTCAACACGCCCATCCAGGGGACGGCGGCCGACCTGATCAAGCTGGCCATGATACGCGTGGACGCGCGCCTGCGGGAGTCGGGCCTGGCGGCGCGCCTGCTGCTCCAGGTCCACGACGAGCTGCTCTTCGAGTGCCCCGCGGAAGAGCGGGACCGCCTCGCGGCGGCGGTGACGAGGATCATGGAAGGCGTCGCCGAGCTGGCCGTGCCCCTGGCCGTGGACTGGGGCGCCGGCCGCGACTGGCTGGAGGCCCACTGATGAGCGCGGTATGGGTGCTGACGGGCCCCCTCGGCTCGGGCAAGTCCACGGTGGCGCGCCTGCTGACGGAGGCCGGCGCCGCGCACCGGGACGCCGATGTCCTGGGCCACCGCCTCCTGGACGGCGACGCGGCCGTGCACGCCGGCCTGCGCCGCCTCTTCGGCGAGGGCGTCTTCGACGACGCCGGTCGCCCCCGCCGTCCGGCCATCGCGGCGCGCGTCTTCGCCGATACGGCGAAGCGGCGAGACCTCGAGGCGCTGCTGCACCCGCCCATCCTCGCCGCGCTGCGCCGGGAGGTCGCGGCCTGGCGCCGGGAGGGGACGGGGCTGCTCGTCCTGGAGGTGGTCCTCTGGCTCCAGCAGCGCGCCGTGCCCTTCGCCGTGGACGGCGTCCTGCTCACCTGGGCGCCCGAGCCCGTGCTTCTCGGCCGCGTGGCGCGGCGCGACGGCCTGGGCGCCGAGGAGGCGCGCGCGCGCCTGGCCGCCCAGGGCGACTGGCCGGCCCTGAAGGGGCGGGCCGACCGCGTCCTGGAGACGGACTGCCCGCGTGATGTCTTGCGCGATCGGGTCCGGGACCTGTATCGTGACCTGGTCCGCGAACCAAAGCGAGGTTAGCCATGGCAGGCGAAGACGGCATCGACGACCTGGTCCGGCGGGTCGATCATCTCAAGGAGTGTCTACGCTAGGACAGCCGTGGCTGACGGTATTCCAACGGGTTACGCGGCTCTCTACAGGTGAAACCGGGCAGAATCGACTAGTTGTGGAGAGTATTTGGAGAGAAGTTTGGAGCCCCCTTACCCGACTCCGACGGGGGTAGGGGACAAGCCGGATCCCGATCCGGCCGGGGGCGACGTTTCCATCGGGAACCTCTGTCGGGAGGGGCTATGGAAAGCTCACCAGCGAAGACCAGATCCGCGAAGTCGCCAGAAGCATCGATAGACGGTTCCGACTGGTACAGACAGTTCCTTATCCGCCGCTTCAGACAGGCGCTTGACCGACGCGGGCAACTGCCATCTTCAAGGGAACTCAAGAAAGAGATCCTGAGAAAGAGAGACTCACTGAAAGCCGAAGCGGAGCCGACCTACCTCGACCTGGAAGAGATGAGTGGCGGCGACTTCGCACGAGATGATTCGGCGCTGCAGATCAAGCTACTTGAGACTCAACTCGCAATCTCAAATCGCATGGTCGATGAGTTGGAGGAGCTCGCAGGGGCTTGGGAATCTCGCCCTAGGCGAGGCCGTCCTCCGGAGACTGAGCGGGCTATCCTGATCCAATTGCTTGCCGCAGACTTTGAGGCTCGGTTCGGCGAGGCGAGCGCCTCCGGTGGATTCAATCGGTACGTCAGGGAAGCCCTTAGTGAAGCAGGCGTCGAGTTGAGCAGTAGCGCAACAAGGCGCGCGATCGAAGCTGCATTGCCTCGATATTCAAAGGGTGTAGGAAACTAGCCCGCCTTACGCCGTCTACGCGACCAATTGTTAGCGTAGTTCCGCTCCAGTAACGCGTTGCACCGTACGGCTTGTGAACGCAAGCTAGGCCGTAGGAGGTGTCGCGTGAACTCCATCCGAAAAGCCCGCATCCTTCGCGGGTATCACCAGTACGAACTCGCAGCGAATGCACGTCTCTCGCCGTCGCTCCTCTCACAATTCGAGACGGATCGGTGCAATCCCCGTCAAGACGAGCTCGTCCGCATCGCCGAGGCGCTCGGCGTCGAAGTCGCATCGCTCACGGGCGGCGAGGCGTCGCGTGGATAGCCACACCTTCGATGCGCTGCTCGAGGAGATCGCCGCGCGCGTGGCGGAGAAGATCAAACTCCCCCCGGCCGAGCCGCAAGGGCTGCTCGATACCGACGGCGTCGCCCGGTTCCTGAAGGTATCCCGTGAGACGGTGACGCGAACGCTAGTTCGCCGCCACGGACTTCCGCATACCCGGATCGGCAGGGAGTTTCGCTTCGACCCGGATGCGGTGATGGCGTGGGCGCGGGCGAGGGGGCGCGTGCTATGAGCGCGCCGGACCTCGTAACCGTCAACGCAATCTGCGGCGACGGCGGACGCGCCGACATCGAGCGCGAGGGCGGCCTGCCTGCCCTGTACGTGGGCGACGGTGCTGAGCGCGCAGACTGGCGCTTCCGCCGCCGGGCGCTGTTGGACTGGGCGAAGGAGCGGGAGCAGTGAACGCGGGCTGGGTTCCTCTCTGGCGCGATGACGTGAGGCTGGCGGGCATCCTCAAGAATCACCTGGCCGCCGCCCTCTACGTCCAACTGCTGGTAGAGGCCACGCACGAGCCCCGCACCGTGATGTTCGGCGAGCACGCGGTCCAGCTCGAAGCGGGCGAGGTTGTCACCTGCCGCCGCCAACTCGCCGAGGACCTGGGCACCACGGACCGCCGCATCCGAACCGCGATTACCGTCCTCGAAACCGTCCAGCTAACGACCAGCAGAACGACCAACGGATACACGGTCTTTACCCTTGCCAACTACGGAGTTAACGGAGGTGGCGACCAGCGGGGCGACCAGCGGTCCGTCACCAAAGCGACCAGCGGGCGACCAACGGGCGACCAGCCCTCAAATTATAGAAGAACAGAAGAACTTAAGAAAGAAGGGCGCGCGCCTGGGCGCGGCGACCCTGACGGGCCGCGCCCGCCGCGCGAGAAGACGGGCGCCGAGGCCGACGCACTGCAGGAGCGCCGAGCGCGTGAGGCTGCACGGCGCGGCAAGGGCGGCCTGCAGCTGGTGGGAGATGGAGCTCCACGAATCGCATCAGGTGCAGCCCGCATCACTGAGCTGGTGGGCGAGGGTCTGAGCTGGCCCGAGGCCATCGAGCAGGAGAAGCAGGAGCGAGAGGCGGCGACACAGTGAGTATGCGAGCGGCAAGCAGGGCCATCATCCTTGATACGGGCTGATAAGGGCCATTATCGGAACGAAGTACAAGTCTGGGTACTGGACGGAGAGGGCACGAGAAACGGCCCTCGCCCAAGGAGGTTAGCGTGTCTCGAACGAAAACGGCGGTCCGTACGCGCCGCCCGACGGCGACCCCGGAAGCTGAAAGCGCTCCGGCCGCACCTGAAGACCCGCTCGACGAGCTCGAACTCCCGACGGCGGTCGAACTCTTCGGCGCGTGGCTTCCCGGCTGGCTCGCGACTCCGCTCGCGGTAGTCGAGGTCCGTATCGTGCCAGGGGAGCGCCTCGAGAAGGCGGCGACTCCGGTCGAACCCGTCGACCCGCTCTCGAGGTCGATCTACCAAAGCGTATCGGGCCGCGACGAGCGTTTCGCCCGTCGGGAGCGGTACTACGCCGACCTCGACAGCCGGAAGAAGATCGTCTCCTTCGACTTCGCCCGCGAACTTGCTCGCGGTGTCGCAGCGGCCGTCGAGAAGTCCCGCGTCGAAGTCTTGACGCGCTGGCGACGGCTCTACGACGACCGGGGGGTCGGGGCAGTCCCGAACTTCGTCAAGTGGAAGGCGCGGTGCATCCGGCTCGCGGAACTGACGGAAGGCAAGCCCTCGATCGAAGTCCTCTCGGGCGAGATCCGACTGCCTACGCCCGGACCCGAGCCGGAGCGCTTCAAGGATCCGGGCCTCTTCGTCGAGAAGATCTTCGACGACCTCGCTTCCACGGCGGCGATCTGCGAGAAGATCCGCGCGTACCGATTCTTCGAGACCGTTCCTGAGCCGTTCCCGATTCCGGCCGCGCTCGCGGCGAGGGTTTCTGATACTGAGAAGGCGATCCGCGAGGAGTACGCCCAGGCGCGATTCCTCCTCGAGCAGATCCCGCAACGCAGGGAGTTCGATCAGATCCTCGACCTCGCGGAGATCCCTGCAGGACGTGTCCGTGATCCGCAAGCGGTCGAGGATGCATTCCTCGACTTCTGTTTCGACGCGTGGGAGCGCGCGAAGAAGTGCGGTCCCTGTCTACTCGCGGAATTGACGGCGGACGAGCCGCATCCCTTGCCGTGGATCGAAAAAAACGGCACGTGGGCTGAAGATCTCGTTCCGCTCCTTCGAACCAGATCGAAAGGCCGCCTGGAGTGCTTGATTCGGAAGGACGGGGAGCGCCTTGAGGCCCTGGCGGACGACGAGAGCGGGAAGGCCGACGAGCGGCAACGCCGCTTCGCGGAGAAGGTAGCGATCGAGGAACGTATCAAGAAGAACGAGCGAAAGCTCGCAGGCCTGGAGGCGTAAACGATGGAACTGAAAGAAGAGAGCACCTTCGACGCGGTCGCCGCGAAGATCGCCGTAGTCCTTGAAGAACTCAAGGAACTGCGTACCGTCCACCTCGGCAAGGAGACGTATTTTCGACAGTACGTCGGCGAGGCCGAACGCTATATCCGGCCGCTCGCCGATCCGGAGGTCAAACGCCACCTCACCGGGCAGGAGATCAAGGACCTCGGCACGAAGCTCGGCGAAGTGATGGCCAAGATCGCCGGTGACGCCGACCTCGAGAGCCAGCTTGACGCGGCGTATACCGCGCGACTCAAGAAGCTGGAGACGCTCTACCCCGAAGCGGCGGCGGCGGCCGAGTACGGCGCGAGCCCGGAGGTTGCCGCTCAGTGGACCGAGCCGATCGGCGACGCCTTCCGGGAGGAACACCGGCGGCTTCTCGCGGAGACGAAGCGCCTCGGCGTCGAGACGGTTACTGTCGCCCCGAATGATCTGTCGGAGCTTCGCGGATAGGCAATGCCGCGCCTGTGTAAAGCGATCAACAAGAACGGGCAGCCTTGCAAGGCCAAGGCGATCCGGGGGAGTGACTATTGCGTCTTCCACGATCCTGACCGAGCGGCGGCGATTGCAGCGGGACGACTGAAGGGGTCGGCAACGGCGCTTATCCCGCGAGTTCGACGACAGGGAATCCCGCTCCGGACGCCGACGCAGATCCTCGACGCCTGCGAGGACGCGCTCGAGATCGCCCGCACCGACGGCCTGACGCCGGACAAGTATCTCTTCATCACCGTGCAGATCCTCCGCGTCGCGCTGGACGCCCAGCGACTCCAGTACGCGATCGGCGAGACGCCCGTACAGGACGAACGGCTCGCCCTTCTCGACGCGATCATCGAAGCGGCGGATCCGGAGCCGGAGCCTGAACCGGAGGCCGAAGTCGGCGGCGAGGAGACGGTCTATCTCGAGGATCTTCCCGAAGAACGGCGGATTCTTGTCGAGGGTTGGCTCCAGGAGGCCCGCGAGAGGTGTGTAGATGCCCCTAGTTAGAGAGATCGGCGGCGGAGTGGGCCCCAGGTCCGTCCAGGGCCGCTCGGGCCCCCACGGGCGCAGGAGAGGCCCTGGAGCGAGGTCACGATCTAGGCCCTCGGGGTCTTTACAGCAGGTCGACGCTTGACGGCAAGCCGCCATTGTGGCCTAATGCGGCGGGAGGGGAGGTGTGATGGAAACCGACCTGATTACACATAACGCTCAATATCGGCCTCTCGCCGCGACCAAGCAGGAGATCCTCGAGGAATGGCTCGCCGGGCGGAGCGAGAACACCCGGCGGACCTACCGGGCGGCGTGGGAGCACTTCGCCCGGTGGCTCGGGGAACTGGATCTCGACGCCGCTTCGGCGTGGCTTCTCTCCGTTCCCTTCAACGAGGGGAACGCGATCCTCTACAAGTACAAGCTCGCGATGCGGGAGGAGCGGACGCGCCAGGGCAAGCCGCTCGCGCCGGGGACGATCAACGTCCGGTTGACGGCGATACGCTCGCTCGTCCGGCTCTCCCGGTCGCTTGGCCTGACGCCCTGGGCTCCCGAGGTACCCGGAGAGAAGGTCGAGTGCGACGATAGCCGGTTGCTCGGCCCGGAACTCGCCGTCGTCCAGGCGATCCTGTCGGGCCTCAAGAGTCTTACCGATCCGAAAGGCCGCCGCGACTACGCAATCGTCCGCTTGCTGGCGGACCTCGGTCTTCGCCGCGACTCTGTCATCGGGCTGGACCTAGAGAACATCGACCTCGGCGCGGGTACACTCCGGACCCGCCTCAAGGGCCGCTCGGGCCTCCACACGTTCTCCCTGCCGCCGGAGACGGCCGAGGCGCTCGAGGCGTGGCTTCTCGAGCGTGGCCCTGCCGACGGTCCAGCGTTCCCGCACCTCTCGCGTTCGCATCCGCCGGGGAGGCTTACCGGCCGTGGACTGGCGAAGATCATCGAGGTGCGAAGCCTCCAGTTCGCCGGGGTTCGGGTCCGGCCACACGGTCTTCGTCACGCGTTCGCGACTCGAGCCCGCGATCTCGGCATCCCGATCGACGAAGTCGCGGTCGCGATGCGGCACTCGAACCTCGCGACGGTCCAGCGCTACGACGACGCACGCCGCAATCGAGACGAGAAGGTCGGCCGCAAGGTCGCTGCAAGCTACGGAGTGTGACGATGGCGGATCTCCCGAAGACGAAGCGAACGATCTGGCTCCCCGGCGATCTGTCTCAGCTTGTTCGAGCCGTCGCGTACCTCGAGAATCGCTCGCAAAGCGACGTGATCGTCGAGGCGCTTCAAGGCTTTATCGAGGGAAAGCAGAAGGAGCACGGACGTGAACTCGAAACGGTTATCCGTGCATCGCAAAAGGTAGCGCGAGGAAAGCTGCCCAAGGCTTAGTGCGGAATCGAGGTAGTGGATGAGGAAGCCAACGATCTCTAGCCTCTTAAAAGAGAGTGCCGGTCTCATGCGGCGGCAATTTGAGGGTATTAGAGAAACGATTCCGCACGGAGGCACCAAGGGAGTGGCTGTGGAACGAGTGCTTCGGAAGTTTCTGAATGATCAGATGCCCAAGCGCTTCAAGTCTACGCAGGGGTTCATCATCGACTCCAACAACAGCCTGAGTCCTCAGACCGATGTTATCGTGTATGACGCCTTTTCGGGTGTGGTCTACCGGGCATCGGAGGATGCAGACATAGTGCCGGCCGATGCGGTTGCTGCAGTTGTCGAAGTGAAGAGTGTGTTGAAAAAGGATGCGCTCCGAGACGCATATAAAAAACTGTCAGCCTGCAAGCAACTGCGCAAGGCTCCAGGGTCGGGAATGGATCAGCAGGCTACTGGTAGCCCTCTGTCTTCGACTGCTACGTTCGGTGCTGTGTTCGCTTTCAGTTCCGATGCTAGCCTCAAGACACTAGCGGATAGCGTAGAGGAACTGAATCTAGAGTACGACTCACTGCTTTGGCCTGATCTCATTGTGGTCCTTGACAAGGGTGTGCTTGAATATGGCGTGGAGTTCTTTAGCGGCAGCGGAATGAAGGGAAGGATGAACCCGCCTATTGATCGCGACTTCACAATACCTCCATGGTTCGTTCGGCTAGCGATACTGGAGGCGGGTGATTTCACACTCAACCACTTCTTCTACCGCTTGATGGCACACGTCGTCTTCTATCCATACCGACCGGCACTTTTGCCCGAGGCAGCACGGGAAGGCGTCCCAAATGAAAGTGAGATCCGAGCATCATATCAGTACAACTTGCAGCGCCAGCTGGTCCCAACGCCTACGGAGTGGTTTAAAGAGAACAAGCCTCGCCCGGCTGCATTGTTTTTAGTAAAGCATCGGGGTCAACAAGTGGGCTACCTAGAATACTACTTGTGGCAGGATGGGGCTGTGGTCTCTCTACTAGGGGATCCATCACTCTCGAAGCTTCTAGGGCAAGTTCTTGCTGACCCGCAAGCCCAAGTGTTTCGTCCTCCAGGAGATCTGCGACAGATGACATCTTTGCTTCGGCTCAGCATCGATAAGTTTAGGGCGTGGAAGCCCGTTCTGGAAAAGAAAACACCCTTCACATTTACCGAGGTTACACCACAAGACATTCAGAACCTTTAGGGAGGCCCGCCAGCGTAGGTTGAGACTAGTAGCCATAGGACGCTGTTACTTACTTGTCTGTGAACCTAACCGTGGGGCCGATAATTGGGATTAACGGAAGCTACAGAAGCGGGTGTTCGCCAGTGTACAGCGGCCAGGGGAGGCGATCTGAATGAAGTACGCGCTTGGTTTTCTTGGTCTGTTGGCCGGGAAGATCATCGGTGAGATCGTCTTCGATTCGAGGCTCCTTGGCTGGATTCTTGGTATTCTCTTGGGCATCGCCGCCTACTGGGCCCCGGCATTCTTGAAGTACCGTAAAAGCTCTCCTCATCAGTTCCTCTCGTTTCACGGGCCGAACTCTCCGATTACGCGTTCCAAGTCCCGAGGGCAGCTTCGGACCGCCATAGCGCAGCTTGCAGAGGGCGGACTGTTGGTTGATTTCGATCCCCATTCTAAGGAAGCCACTGCAGACGCGACGCAGTGGACGGCTCTTTCAGGGCGCGAGAAGCTCACGCTATGCCAGATCCTGGCGCAGGCAATTCGAGTTGAAGGACTGGATCCAGGAGAGCTAGCGCTTGTGGACCGAGAAGAAAATACGCTCGCACTCTATTCCTGTGCGGATGATGTGTTCAGGTCGGCGTCAGAGTAACTGTGTACAATAGCAGGTAACAACGTGCTGCAAAGGATTACGATTATTTCGATCTTCGTTCTCGTGAGCCTTTGGGAATACTGCATGTACTTCTACCGTTTGGGGGCACTTCCCTATGCGTTTGGTTACAATGCGTTCTCAGCATTTCAGTGGATCATCATAGGCGTTGCTCTCGTTAAAATGTTCGGGTGGATCTTCGGGCTGCTCGGACTTGGAATCTGTATATTTGTACTTCAGTACGTTACGCATTTTACGCTGGGCTTGTTTACAACGCTGTGTTTAAAGCGGATCCGCGCCCAGCCTTGGCCTTGTTTGGTGTGATGGTCTGGGTAACTGCTGGTTTGACGGTGGCGCTTCTGATCTTTGGGTGAGGTAACGAATTTCTTCGAGAGGAGGAGCGATGAATGGCTGTAATTCGCCGTAGAGGAAAGCGCGGCGACCGGTGGGTCGTCGATCTGCGGATCGACGGTCGCCGCGTGCAGAAGACCCTACCGAAGGGCACGACTCGCGCCGGAGCCGAGGAAGCCGAAATCCGCGCGACCAAGGCGGGCAGTATCGAGGCGGCGATCCCGAAGCGGTGCGTGACCTTCGGGTACTTCGCCGAACGTTGGCTCGAGGAACGCCGGAGCGAGATCAAGACCTCCACCTACATCAACTACGAAGCGAGGCTCCGGCATTACTTCCGGGGATCCGACCTCTGGAACCTCCCGCTCGACTCCATCGGCGTCGGTGAACTCAAGGGGTTCCGGACGAGGCTCCGCGCCAAGCACACCAACCTCAAGGTAGGAACGATCAACGATCTCCACTCGATCCTCGGCGCGATCTTCGCCGATGCGGAGCGGGAGGGGGCGATCGTTCGCAATCCGTCTCGGTTGATGCGGCGGCTCAAGGAACGAGCCGAGGAGAAGCGAGGGCCGGTGTTCCTCGATCAAACCGAAGCCGACCGATTGCTCGAGGCGTCGAAATCGGAAGGGCTCGCCTTCTACGCGATGGTATTCCTGTCCCTCCGGACAGGAATCCGGCGCGGCGAGATGCTCGCCCTCCGGTGGAAGGACGTCGACCTCGAGGCGGGAAGGCTCCGTGTCGAACGATCCTATCGCGCGAACAATCCCGAAGGCGAACGGTTCGGCTCGCCGAAATCGGAGAACTCCCGGCGGGAGGTGCCCTTGACCCCGGATACCGTCGCCGTTCTCCAGGAGCATCGGGCCGAGCAGATCGCGCGAGCCAGGGAGACCCGGCGGCTTCCGGTCCTCGTCTTCGATCGTGGGGACGGGCGGCCGGTCGCCGAGTCGAACTTCTCGCGACGCAACGCCTGGGGGCGAGTCCTCGAACGGTCGAGGATCGGCAAGCCGCTCCGGTGGCACGATCTTCGGCACAGCTTCGCGAGTCTTTTGATCGCGAACCGGGTCCCCTTGGAGTACATTACGGAGCTCCTGGGGCATTACTCCATCACGATCACCAAGGACGTCTACGGGCATCTGGCTCCGAAGTGGAAAGCGGATGCGGTGGCGGTACTTGACGGGATCGGAAGCTGAGCGATACTGTCCGGCGATCCACGGTGGAGAGAGATTGGAGAGAAAAAAGCGATGACGGAAAATCAAGAGATTGCCGCGCTTGAAGTTAGAGTCGCTCACCTGAAGGAGTGTCTTTGACTACCCGCGCCTGAAGCGGGACCTGGCCCGGCTGGAGTCGGCCATGGCCGCCCCGGGGTTCTGGGACGACGCCGAGGCCGCCCGACGCACCCTCGCCGAATCCACACGCCTGAAGCGCTGGATCGAACCCCTGGAAGCCCTGGCCGGGGAGGTGGGGGACCTCGCCGAGCTCGCCGAGCTGGCGGCCGGCGAGGACGACGCGGAGTCGGCCGGCGAGATGGCGGCCGAGCTCGCGCGCCTCGGCGAGCGGCTGGACGACTACGAGCTGCTGCTGATGTTCAAGGGCGAGGACGACGACCGCAACGCGATCCTCACCATCCATCCCGGGGCCGGCGGCACCGAGAGCGCCGACTGGGCGGAGATGCTCTGGCGCATGATGCAGCGCTACATCGAGCGGCGCGGGTGGGAGGTCTCGGTCCTCGACCTGCAGCGGGGCGAGGAGGCCGGCATCAAGTCCGTCACGGCCGAGGTGAAGGGGGACTTCGCCTACGGCCGGCTGCGGGCCGAGCGCGGCGTGCACCGGCTGGTGCGCATCAGCCCCTTCGATCAGGCCAAGCGGCGACACACCTCCTTCGCCTCGGTCTTCGTCTACCCCGAGGTCAAGGACGCCGGCGAGATCGAGCTGGACGAGTCGGAGATCAGGATGGAGACCTTCCGCGCCAGCGGGGCCGGCGGCCAGCACGTCAACAAGACCAGCAGCGCCGTGCGCCTGATCCACGTGCCGACGGGGCTCATCGCCACCTGCCAGGACGAGCGCAGCCAGCACCGCAACAAGGAGGTGGCCATGAAGATCCTCCTGGCCAAGCTCTACCAGAAGCGGCGCGAGGAGGAGGAGAAGGCCCGGCGCGCCCTGGAGGACAGCAAGACCGAGATCGGCTGGGGCAACCAGATCCGCAGCTACGTCTTCCATCCCTACCAGCTGGTCAAGGACCACCGCACCAACGTGGAGACGGGCAACCTGCAGGCCGTCATGGACGGCGACCTGGACCGCTTCGTCGAGGCCTGGCTCAAGCGCGAGGCGGGCATGGCGGTCAGCGGCGAGGCCGGCGTGAAGGGGAAGCGGGCGTGAAGACCCTCGCGGTGAAGACAGGCGCGCGGCAGGAGGTGCGGGACCTCACGGCCGAGGTGGCGCGGATCGTGGCCGAGTCCGGCATCGTCGAGGGGCTCTGCCACCTCTTCGTGCCGCACACCACGGCCGGCGTCGCCGTCAACGAGAACGCCGACCCGGACGTCAAGCGGGACCTCCTCATGGCCCTGGACCGCCTGGCGCCCGACGACCTGGACTGGCGCCACGCCGAGGGCAACAGCCCGGCCCACCTCAAGAGCGTGCTCACCGGCAGCGGCGCCACGCTGATCGTCAGCGGCGGCCGCCTGGAGCTGGGCACCTGGGGCGGGATCTACTTCTGCGAGTTCGACGGTCCGCGCGCGCGGCGCCTCCACCTGCGCCTGCAGGGCGAGGACGCCGCGGGTCGCTGGCGTCTTGTCTGAGGAACGGATGGGCATGACCGAGGAGCACACCGGCGGCACGGCCGAGCGCCTGCGCCGTGACAAGGAGCGCAAGGTGGCCGCCCTGCGCGAGCAGGGCGTGAACCCCTACCCCTACGGCTACGCGCGGGACGCCACCACGGCCGACTGCCGCGAGCAGGCCGCGGCCTGGATCGACGGCGGCAAGACCGTCGCCCTGGCCGGCCGCCTCATGAGCCAGCGCGTCATGGGCAAGACGAGCTTCGGGCACCTGCAGGACCACCGCGGCCGCCTGCAGCTCTTCCTGCGCCACGACGAGCTGGGCGCGGAGTCCTACCAGCGCTTCGTCAAGCTGGTGGAGCCCGGCGACCACCTGGGCGCGCGCGGGCGCCTGTTCGTGACGCGCACGGGGGAGTTGAGCCTCCGCGTGGAATCGTGGACCCTCCTGGCCAAGGCCCTGCTCCCCCTGCCCGAGAAGTTCCACGGGCTGCAGGACCCCGAGCTGCGCGCGCGCCAGCGCTACCTGGACCTCGCGGTCAACGAGGACGTGCGCGACCTGTTCGAGCGGCGCTCGCGGATCCTGCGCTTCATTCGCGGCTTCTTCGACGCGCGCGGCTTCCTGGAGGTGGAGACGCCGGTGCTGCAGGCGCTCTACGGCGGCGCCACGGCCCGGCCCTTCCGCACCCGCCTGAACGCCCTGGACCTGGACCTCTACCTGCGCATCGCCGAGGAGCTCCACCTCAAGCGTCTCATCGTCGGCGGCCTGGAGCGGGTCTACGAGATCGGGAAGATCTTCCGCAACGAGGGCATGGACCGCGCGCACAATCCCGAGTTCACCATGCTGGAGACCTACGTCGCCTACTGGGACTACCACGACATGGCGGCCTTCGTGGAGGAGCTCCTCGCCGGCCTGGTGGCCGAGCTGACGGGGTCTGCGCGGCTGCCCTACGGCGACACGCACCTGGACTTCGCGCCGCCCTGGCCGCGCATCGACTACTTCGCGGCCCTGACCGAGGCCGCCGGGCGCGACCTGCGCGGGGAGGACGAGGACGCCCTGCGCGCCCTCGCCGCGGAGCGCGGCATCGCGGTCGACCCGGCCTGGCAGCGCGGGCGTCTCCTGGATGCCTTCTGCGCCAAGCTCGTCGAGCCCGGCCTGGTGCAACCCTGCTTCCTGGTGGACCACCCCCAGGCCATCAGCCCCCTGGCCAAGGAGC
Organism: Candidatus Krumholzibacteriota bacterium; assembly: GCA_016933175.1. Classification (GTDB taxonomy): domain Bacteria; phylum Krumholzibacteriota; class Krumholzibacteriia; order JACNKJ01; family JACNKJ01; genus JAFGBK01. The sequence goes on from JAFGBK010000084.1 coordinate 57,197, forward strand.
ATCGGAGCAAGCCCGGCCAGGTGGAGCGCTTCGAGGTCTTCGCCGCCGGATTCGAGCTGGGCAACGCCTTCAGCGAGCTCAACGATCCCGTCGAGCAGCGGCGCCGCTTCGAGCAGCAGATGGGCCTGCGCGCCAAGGGCGACGACGAGGCCCAGGTGCTCGACGAGGACTTCCTGCGCGCCCTGGAGGTGGGCATGCCCCCGACAGCGGGCCTCGGCGTGGGCATCGACCGGCTGGTCATGCTGCTGACCGGCACCGCGCACATCCGCGACGTGCTCCTGTTTCCCATGATGCGCCCCGAGGCCTGAGGTGGGCTACTCCCTCTGGCTCGCGCTGCGCCACATCGCCCACGCCCGCCGCGGCGGCTTCTTGGGGCGCGTCAGCCTGCTGGCCCTGCTCGGCGTGGCGGTGGGCGTGGCGACCCTGCTGACCGTCTTCGCCTTCGTGCAGGGCTTCCAGGGGGAGCTGCGGCGCCTGCTGACGGGCATGAATCCCGCCGTCTTCGTTTCGGCCGCGGACCGCGGCGGCCTGGCACAGACGGACTCCCTGGCCGCGGCCCTCGCCGCCCTGCCCGGCGTGCGGGCGGCGAGCCCTTTCATCCAGCAGAAGGGCGTCCTCAGTCGCGCGGACGGCGGCGCGCTGCGCCTGCGCGGGGTGATCCTGCGCGGCGTCGATCCGGCGGGGGAGCCGGGCGTGACGGACATCCTGGCGCGCTGCGATCCGCCCTTCGCCGGCTTCACCCCGCCCGGCGGCGCGCAGGGCCTGCTGCTGGGCGCGCGCCTGGCCGACGAGCTGGGCGTGCTGCCCGGCGAGCGCGTCACCTTCACCACCGTCCTCGACGCGGCCGACATGGAGCCCCTCCACCGGAACTTCACCGTCATCGGCCTCGTGACGACGGGCCTCTACGAGTTCGACCGGCGCTTCGCCTACGGCGACGCGGAGCTGGCGCGGCGGCTCTTCCGCGGGGACGGCGGCGCGGACGGCCTGGGCCTCCGCCTGGACGACCCCCTGGCGGCCGACCGCGTGGCGGCCCGGCTCCGCGAGGACCTCGAGTGGACGCACTACCGCGTGGCGAGCTGGATGGAACTCAACGCCGACGTCTTCCGCTGGATGCGCACCATGCGCGCCATCCTCTTCGTCGCGCTGAGCCTGATCATCCTCGTGGCCGGATTCAACATCGCGGGCACCATGACCATCATCGTCACCGAGAAGACCCGGGAAATCGGACTGCTGCTCTCCCTGGGCGCCAGCCGGCGCAGCGTGCTGGCCGTCTACCTGCTGGAGGGCTGGCTCATCGGCCTGACGGGCGTGGCGGCGGGCGGCGCCCTGGGCCTGGCGGTGATCGCCTGGTTCCGGCGGCATCCCCTGGGCCTGCCCGGCGAGGTCTACTTCATCGACGCCATGCCCGTGGCCCTGAGCCCCGGGCTCTTCCTGGCCATCGGGGCGGCGGCCGTGCTCGTCGCCCTGCTGGCCCTGGTCCTGCCCGGCTGGGAGGCCCTGCGCCGGACGCCCCTGGACGCCCTCCAGGGGGAGGGGAGGATCCGTGCATGAACCGCTGCTGGAAGCCCGCGACCTGAGCAAGCGCTACGTCACGCCCCGCCGCACCGTCGAGGTGCTCCGCGCCTGCAGCCTGGAGCTGGCGCCGGGCGAGAGCGTGTCCGTGCTGGGAGCCAGCGGCAGCGGCAAGAGCACACTGCTGCACCTGTTGGGGACCCTCGAGGTGCCCGACGGCGGCGGCCTGCGCTACCGGGGGCGCGATTTGCTGGCGGCCAGCTCGCGCGAGCGCAGCGAGTTCCGCCGCCGCGAGCTGGGTTTCATCTTCCAGTTCCACCACCTGCTGCCCGAGTTCTCGGCCCTGGAGAACGTCGCCTTGCCGGCCCTGATCGGTGGCCGGCCCCGCGAGGAAGCCTTCGCCGGCGCCGGCGCGCTGCTGGAGCGAGTGGACCTCGTCTCCCGCCGCGAGCACCGCCCCGCCGAGCTGTCCGGTGGCGAGCAGCAGCGGGTGGCCGTGGCGCGGGCCCTCCTGACGCGCCCGCGCCTCATCCTCGCCGACGAGCCGACGGGCAACCTCGACCGGGCCACGGGCGAGGAGGTGGCGGACCTGCTCCTGCACCTCTGCGTCGAGGCGGGCACCGGCCTGGTTCTCGTCACCCACGACCGCGACCTGGCCGCCCGCAGCGACCGGTGCCTGCATCTGTCCGGCGGCCGCCTGACGCCGGCCTGATCGCCACTGGCCGGCGCCGCCGGGCTGGGGTATATTGGCGGCGACCCCGGGAGGTCGCATGCGTGAGATCTGCGAGGCCTGCGGGCGCAGGGAGGCCCAGCTCCGCTTCACCGAGGTTCGCCTGGACGGAAAGCGCACGCTCCAGCTCTGCGCCCAGTGCGCGGCCGAGCGCGGCGTGCCCGTCGGGCTCGGCGACGAAGCGCTGCTCGACACCGAGCGGATCTGGACGAGCCTCCTGCGTCGCCACGCCGGCGAGCATGGGGACGAAAGCCTGGCCTGCCCGCGCTGCGGCTGGACCTACGTTCGCTTCGAGGCCGAAGGCCGTCTGGGCTGCCCGCAGTGCTACCAGACCTTCCAGGGGGACATGACGCGGCTGCTGGCCGCCTACCACGGCGACAGCCGTCACCGCGGCAAGGTGCCCCACGGCATCGGCCACCGGCTGGACCTGCAGCGGCGGATCCGCAGCCTCAAGGAGAGGATCCAGTTCGCCGTGGGCGCGGAGCGCTTCGAGGATGCCGCGCGCCTCCGGGACGAGGTCCGCGACCTGGAGAAGGAGCTGCAGCGCCTCCTGGGCCAGGCGGGCGCGCCGTGATACCGCCCGAGCTGACGCGTGAGCTGCTGGCCGTCTCCCGGGAGGCGCCGGACCACGAGGTGGCCCTGCTCACGCGACTGCGCCTGGTTCGCAACCTGCGGGAGCCCTTTCCCACCGGGATGGCGCCGGGCGAGCGGCTGCTGCTGCGCGAGCGCCTCATGGCCGGCCTGCGCGGCTGCGCCCCCCTGGACGCCTCCCGCTGCCTGGATGCCGAGTCCCTGGCGGAGCACGAGCTCGCCTTCCTCGCCGAGGCGAGCCTCGGCCAGGACCGCATCCCGCCGGATCCCGCCGGGCTGGGCCTGGTCTTCGGCGACGACTCCCGCCTGAGCGTCCTCGTCGCCGCCGAGGACCACTTCGTCATCACCTGCCTGCGGCCCGGCCTCGCGCTCCAAGACGCCTGGGCCTGCGTGGACGCCATGGACGCCGCCCTCGAGGAGCGCTTCGAGTTCGCCTTCAGCGAGGAGTTCGGCTACCTGGCCGCGTCGCCGCGCGGCGCGGGCACCGGCCTGGCGGCGGCGGTGGTGATCCACCTGCCGGCACTGGCACTGGCCGAGGAGCTGCCCAAGGTCCTCCGCGGCCTGGGGGCCCTGCACCTGTCCCTGGCGCCCCTGGGCGGGAACGGGGACGAGACCGCCAGCGGCCTGCTCGCGGTCACCAACGCGCGGACCCTGGGCCGCGAGGAGGGGGAGATCCTGGCGTCCCTGTCTGCCACCGTCGCCAAGCTGCAGGAGTTCGAGGCGCGGGCCCGGGAGCGCCTGCTTTCCGAGGCACGGAGCTTGCTGGAAGACCGGGTCTGGACGGCCTACGGCCAGCTACGCTACGCCCGTCTGATGGACGGGGAGAAAGCACGCGAACTCCTGGGTACACTCCGCCTGGGATGCTTGGCTGGGATCATCCAAGACGTTACATTACAGGAAGTTCAGACCATGTGGCGGCTCCTGCAGCCCGGACATCTGCAGGCCGCCGAGGGACGCGCCCTGGACGAGGACGCCGCGGCCGAGCTCAGGGCCGCGCGGCTTCGGGACTGGCTGGGCGACCCGCGAGAGGAGGATGGAGCTCGATGAACGATCGCTTCACGGAGCGCGTGCGCAAGGTGCTGTTCCTGGCCCGGGACGAGGCCAGCCGGCTGCAGCACGAGTACATCGGCACCGAGCACCTGCTGCTGGGCATCGTCCGCGAGGGCGAGGGCATCGCCGCCAAGGTCCTCAAGACCATGGGGCTGGATTTCGACCAGATCCGCATCGCCGTGGAGAAGCTGGTCTCCGCCACGGGCGGCACGGTGATGATCGGCGAGATCCCCTTCACGCCGCGGGGCAAGACGGTCCTGGAGCTCGCCGTGGAGGAGGCCCGCCTGCTGAACCACAACTATGTGGGCACCGAGCACCTGCTGCTGGGCCTCATCCGCGAGGGGGAGGGGGTGGCGGCCCGCGTGCTGCTGGACCTGGGCGTGGACCGCAAGCGCGTGCGTGAGGAGATCCTCAAGATCATCGGCCCCGCGGGAGCCCAGCGCCGGGGCGGCGCCAAGGAGAAGTCCACCACGCCGGCCCTGGATCAGTTCGGGCGCGACCTGACCCAGTACGCCGTCGAGGGCAAGCTCGACCCGGTCATCGGCCGCGACCATGAGATCGAGCGCATCGTCCAGGTCCTGTGCCGGCGCAAGAAGAACAATCCCGTCCTCATCGGCGAGCCCGGCGTGGGCAAGACGGCCATCGTCGAGGGTCTGGCCCAGCGCATCGTGGAGAGCCGAGTGCCACGCCTGCTCAAGGATCGCCGCATCTGCACACTCGATCTCGCAAGTATCGTGGCGGGTACGAAATACCGCGGCCAGTTCGAGGAGCGCCTCAAGTCGATCATCAACGAGATCCGCGACTCGGACGACATCATCATCTTCATCGACGAACTGCACACCATCGTCGGCGCCGGCGGGGCCGAGGGCGCCATCGACGCCTCCAACATGCTCAAGCCGGCCCTGGCCCGCGGCGAGCTGCAGTGCATCGGCGCTACCACCCTCGACGAGTACCGCAAGCACATCGAGAAGGACGGCGCCCTGGAGCGACGCTTCCAGATGGTCATCGTCAATCCACCCTCGGAGAAGGAAACCATCGCCATCATCCGCGGCCTCCGGGACAAGTACGAGGCCCATCACCGCAGCAGCTTCACGGACGAGGCCATCGTCGCCGCGGTCAAGCTGAGCCAGCGCTACATCAACAACCGCTTCCTGCCGGACAAGGCCTTCGACGTCATCGACGAGGCCGGCGCGCGCGCGCGCCTGGCCATCAGCGCCATCCCCAAGGAGCTTGTCGAGATGGAACGCGAGGTCGAGCGCCTGGAGAAGGAGAAGGAAAGCGCCATCCAGAGCCAGTAGTTCGAGTCGGCGGCGCGCCTGCGCGACCGGGAAAAGGACCTGCGCATCAAGCTGGAGAGCCTGCGCCTGGAGGCCGCGGAGGAGGAGACTGAAGAGCGCGCGGTCGTCGACGTCGCCGACATCACCCGCATCATCAGCGACATGACCGGCGTGCCCGCCAGCAGCGTCGAGGAGAAGGAAGGGCAGAAGCT
>JAFGBK010000015.1 GCA_016933175.1 Candidatus Krumholzibacteriota bacterium
CCGCAGGCGCGAAGATCACCGCCTCCAGGACCGGCCGGCCGCCGCGCGCCAGACGCAGGGTGCGGCAGGCCGCGTCCTGCGCCTCGCAGCGGGGACCGCCGCCCGCGTCCCAGCGCGCCTCCAGCCCCGCCGCGCATTGCCAGAGCAGCTCCAGGGGGACCGGGCCGCTCCCGGCGCCGCTCGCGGCCACCTCGTCGATGACCACGAGCCAGCCCGGCGGCAGGAGGGCCAGGGCGCGTGCCACCGTCAGGGGCCGGCCGTCGGGATCGCGGTCGCCCTCGCGCAGGCCCTGCCAGAGCCAGGGCGGCGCCTGGGCCGCCGCGTCCTCGAGGACCGCCCGGGCCCGCGTCACCCAGCCGAAGCGGTCGGGCGCCGGCTCGGGCCGCGCCGGGTCGCGGCCGCCGGCCCGCAGCAGGCTGTGTCCGCCGGCGCCGCGGAAGCGGTCCCGCCAGGACAGGGGCGCGTTGTAGAGGTAGGTGCCCGGATCCACCAGCACCGGCTCGCCGCCCAGGGAAAGGGTCAGCGCGAGCAGGTCGAGATGGCTGTGACCGGCGCCGCCGCGGCCCATGGGCCCGGCGCGGAAGACCAGGTGGCCGCCAGGCAGGCCACCGCGACCGGGCGCACCGAAGCGGGCCGTGTACCAGCCCGCGGCGGGGAAGGATGCCGTCGCCGGGGCTTCGACGGCCGGCGGCCGCTCGGGAGGTTCCGGTCCCAGGATCCAGAGGCAGGTTCCCCGCGGGGGGCCCGCCGGCGGGCCTGGCACCGCCGCTCCCAGGAGGCGCGCGGCCGCGTCGACGAGCCCGCGGGCGTCGGCCAGGGGCGTCCGGTCCAGGCGCAGCACCCGGGCGCCGCTGTCGTCGCCGAGGGCCACCAGCCGGCCGTCGGGGCCCGTGAGGGCCGCCAGAGGCGGCAGCATGTCCGCAAGGCGCTGCCCCCAGGCCGGCGCCGGGTCGTCACCGACGGCGCGGCCCCAGAGCAAGGCGTGCAGGGCGAGCTCGAGGACGAAGCGGTGGTAGGCCACCGCCTGCTCGCCGGTCACGCCGTCGGCCAGGACCTGCGCGGGCAGCTCCCGATCCAGCAGCTCCCGCCCCCGCTCCCGCCAGCGCGTGGCGCCCGTCAGGCAGGGCAGGGCGCAGCCCAGGCAGTAGAGGCCGGAGGCCTCGCCCAACAGGTGGTTGTTGGCCACGGCCTTCAGGGAGAGGTGGGTCTCCACGAAGCGCGCGTTCTCCACCAGGGACGCGGCCAGCAGCAGCGTGTCGGCGTCGCCGGGATCGCGCAGGAGCATCCAGGCCCACAGGAGGGAATGGATGCGCAGGGCCGCCTCCAGGCCCGAGAGCCAGTGGGGTCCCCAGCCGACGGGATTGGCCCGCCGGAAATCGGCCAGGAGGTCCAGGCCCTGGCGGGCCGGTTCCCGGTCGCCCGACACGCGGGCGGCGGCGGCGAGGGCCGGCAGGATCTGGAGCCGCCCCAGCTCCCAGAGCAGGGCGATGTCGCCGTAACGGACGAAGTCCTCGCTGCGGTAGGCCGTCTCGGGCAGAAGTGGCCAGCGGGCGGCGCCGGGCACGCGCAGCCAGTCCGCGGGCAGAGCGGCGGGCAGGGTGCGGTCGAACCAGGGCAGCTCTCCCCGGGCCACGCCCCTGGCCATGGCCAGCAGCCCGTCGTCGGCCCCGGGCAGGGCGGCGAGGCCGTCCAGGGCCGCCGGCCCGTGGATGGGACGGAAGGCCTCCCGCAGGCGCGCGGCGTCCGGCCGGCCGCCGCGCAGCTGGGCGGGCGCCAGGGACGCGGCCAGCAGCGCCGCGGGCGGTGAAGGAGGGGCGGGTCGTTGGATGCGGCCTTCCAGACGGCGCAGGGCCCGGCGGAGCCGCCAGGATCCGCGCATCAGGCCTCCACGGCGAAGGGCTCGGGGGGCGGCCCGTCGTAGAAGTGCTGGGCCAGCCGCTCGCGGATGCGCCGCGCGGCCTGGCCGTCGCCGTAGGGATTCACCGCCGTGGCCATGGTCCGGTGGTAGTCGGGATCCATGAGCAGGCGCTCCACCTTGTCCTCGATCCGCGCGGGCACCGTCCCCACCAGCTTCACCGTGCCGGCCTCCACGGCCTCGGGCCGCTCGGTGACGTCCCGCATGACCAGGACGGGCACGCCCAGGCTGGGTGCCTCCTCCTGGATGCCGCCGCTGTCGGTGATGATCAGGTGCGCGCGCTTCATCAGGTGGACGAAGGGCGCGTAGTCCAGGGGCTGGCAGAGATGGACGTTCTCCCGGCCGCCCAGTATGGCTTCGGCCGGGCCGCGCACGTTGGGATTGGGATGCACGGGATAGACGATGCGGCAGTCGGGATGCCGCCCGGCCACCGCCGCCAGGGCGCCGAAAGCGCGCTCCAGGGGCGCGCCGAAGGACTCGCGGCGGTGGGCCGTCATCAGGATCAGCTTGCGCCCGTCGTCCAGGGGCAGGTCCGGCAGGCCCGCCGGCTCCTCCTCGCGCGCGGCCACGGCGAGCAGGGCGTCGATGACCGTGTTGCCCGTCACCAGGATCCGACCCGCGTCCACCCCCTCGCCGCGCAGGTTCCAGGCGGCCTTGTGGGTGGGCGCGAAGTGGAGATCGGTCAAGGCGCCGGTCAGATGTCGGTTCATCTCCTCGGGGAAGGGGCTGTAGCGCTGGCCCGTGCGCAGGCCGGCCTCCACGTGGGCCACGGGGATCTGCAGGTAGTAGGCGCTCAGGGCTCCGACGAAGGTGGTGGTGGTGTCGCCGTGGACCATCACCAGGTCCGGCCGGTCATCCTTGAGGACGCCCTCGAGGCCGCGCAGGGCCTTCTGCGTCACGTCGAAGAGGCTCTGGTCGTCGCGCATGATGTCCAGGTCGTGGTCGGGCCGGATGGCGAAGAGCCGGAAGACCTGGTCCAGGAGCTCCCGGTGCTGGGCCGTAGCCACCACCGAGACCTCCCAGCGGGACGGGCTGGCCTGCAGCTCGAGGATCACCGGGGCCATCTTGATGGCCTCGGGCCGCGTTCCCACCACGACGGCGATCTTGACCTTGGGCTGGCTCATGGGGCCTCCTGTGCGCCGGACCATGTATATCATTCTGCCCCAAAGGCTTCCATTAAATACTTGGGAAAGGGACGCGAGTGGACTAGGCTGCCGACCGGACGCCGGAGGACGCGCCGTGCACAATCCGATCCAGAAGGTAAGCCTGCTCTATTACGAGGGTTTCGCCAGCTTCCGGCGGCCGCGCTGCTGGCTGCCCCTGCTCGTGCTCTGGGCCCTGCAGGCGGCGCTGCTCATGCTGGCGGTGGCGGCGGCCGAGCACGCGGCCGGTGGCGGCCTCATGGCGTGGCTGGCCCGCGGCCTGGATCCCGAGCTCGGCGAGTACCCGCGCTTCTACCTGGAGCTGCCGGACCTGCAGCGGCGCCTCTACCTGATCCTGGGGGCCACCGCGGGGGTCTGGTTGCAGGGCGTCTGTCTCCTGCAGCTGCTCGAGCGCCACACCCGCGACCGCGTCCGGCGCGAGCGGCCCTGGCGGCGGGCCCTGGCGCGCTGGCCGGGCCTGTTCGTCATCAATCTCGTGGTCCTCGCCCTGACCCTGGGGCCCCTGCTCCTCGTCCAGCGCCTGATGCCCGTGCTCGGCGCCGGCGGCGCGGCCCGCGCGGCCATGTGGCTCAGCTACGGCCTCGGGCTGCTGGTGGAGACCTTCTTCCTCTACGCGGCCTTCCTCTACGTGGCCTTCGCCAGCGGCGTGATCCGCGCCGCCGTCACCAGCATCCGCTACGCGCTGCGCCACATCTGGGTCTCGCTGACCCTGGTGCTGGTGCCCTTCTTCCTGGTCCAGCCGCTGCGGGCCCTGCTGGCCCTGCGCGTGGGCATGGTGCGCCTGTTCCGGCCGGAGCTGGTCCTCTACAGCCTGCTCTTCGTGAGCCTGGTCACCCTGGCCGTCCTCTTCGTGCAGCTGTCGACCCTCGTGCGCTTCTACGTCGAGGAAGAGCTGCGCCAGCCCCTCACCGAGGACTGGGAGCCGGTCGGAGCCGGCGAGGCGACCTAGGGCGGCCTCCCTCCGACGCGCCTGAAAAGACGGCGCCCCGCCCGCCGGGGCGGGGCGCCGCGATCCGCCAGGGAGGCGCGGAGGGACGCCTAGCGGAAGACGTAGTATCCCTCGTTGACCAGGGAGCCCTGCGCGTCGTGGACGCGGACCAGGTAGAGGCCCCGCGCCACCTCGCGGCCGTGGTCGTTGAGGAGGTCCCAGGTCCACTCCTCGCCCTCCGTGCGGGCCGTGTACTCCAGGACCAGACGGCCGCTCACCGTGAAGAGCCGGACGGTCCAGTCGCGCCCCAGGGCGCTGACGGTCAGGGGCACGCGCTCGCTCCCGATGACGACGCCGGGCGGGCTGATCGTGCCCTGGTCGCGCGGGCCGTCGGGATCGTCGGGCGTGTCCTGGCCCTCGGGGCCCACCGTCACCGGCTCGGCCACCACGGACAGGGCGCTGAAGTTGCCCGATCCGTCCAGGGCCGTCACGCCGAACCAGTAGTCGCCCTCGTCCAGGTCCTCGACAAGCTTGCCGATCTGGGTCTGGAAGGCGAAGGTCGTGCACGCCCCGCCCAGGGGCCAGGGGCCGTAGGAGACCTGATAGGCCACCACGTCGGGCTCCGGCGAGGGATCCCAGTCCACCACCACCGCCCGCTCGGTGTCCACCTCGGCCGTCAGGCCCGCGGGCGGCGAGGGCGCCTGGGTGTCCTGGCCCTGACTCGTGCCGGTGGTGAAGCTCCAGCTCGCCTCACCCTCGTTGTGAGCGTCCGCGAGATCGGCGGCCCGGGCCACGGCGACGTAGCTGGTCTCCGGCTCGAGCTGCCCGTCCAGCAGGCCGCGGACCATGAAGCGGCCGGCGTCGAAGGGGAGGATCCAGACGGCCAGGGGCTCGCCGTTCAGGATCAGCTCGATGCTGGTGGTGTCCACGCCGGCGGCCAGGTCCGCCACCATGAAGGCGACGGTGGGGCTCAGCGCGACGCCCGTGGCGCCGTCGGTCGGCCGGAACTGGTAGAGCTCGGGCGGCGCGACGTCCTCGTCCGACAGCTCCAGCATGACCGTATCCGACAGCGGCGGGCTGGTGACGTTCCCCAGGGCGTCGGCGAATCGCGCCCAGACCGTGTAGACGCCCTCGCCCTGGGCCTCCAGGTCCCAGTCCAGGGTGCCGCCGGGCACGGCCTGGGGCGGGCTCCAGGCCACGCCGTCGTTGCTGAAGCTCACGGTGGCGCCGCCGGCGCAGCCCGCGTCCTCGGCGCTGCATTCCAGGGTGACGAAGGTGCCGGCCACCGCCGGCTCGACGATGTCGAAGAGAGCGGCCGGTGGGGTCTGGTCCAGGGTCACCGTGTCGCTGGCCGGAGTGTCCATCCAGTTGCCCATGACGTCGGCGTAGCGGACGTAGACCGTCTTGGGGCCGTCGCCGCTGGGCAGGGTCCAGGCCAGGCTCTGCTGATAGGGAACGGGATTGGCCCAGGCGACGCCGTCGTTGCTCAGTCGCATCTGGCCACCCGTCATACCCGACTCACCGTCCTCGGCCTGGAGGGTCAGGGTCGCGCTGCGCGAGGCCCGGCAGTCCGGGCCCAGGATGGTGATGCTGCCCGTGGGCGGCGTCACGTCGGGGACGAAGTCGCCCTGGGTCACCTGGAAGCTGCCGCCGCCGGGACTGGCGAACTCGACGAGGCCGTCGGGTCCCGCCAGGACCTGGGCGATGGGGCTGGCGTCGCCGTCGCGGTAGACGCGGTACTGGTAGCCCGGCTCCATGTCGAAGATCAGGTGCCGCTGGGTCCCGCCCATGGCCACGGCGTAGCCCACCTGGTTCTGCCAGGCCTCCGACTTGGCGAACATCGTCACCCAGCCGTCGAAGCTGGCGCCCTCGAAGTTGCCGGAGGGAATGCGCGTCACCGTCGGCGCCGGGCTTCCCGCCCAGTCCGGGTGCAGCACGTTCAGGAAGAGGTCCGCCTCGCGGGCCGTGGGCGGCATGATCTCGATGCGCCAGTTGCCGCCCAGGTCGTTGTGCGTCTCCGTGAAGTAATCGAAGTTCTCGTTGCCCACCCAGTACTCGTAGCCCACGCCGCCGACCTTGCGGACGCTGGCGCCGGCGGGCAGGACGATACTGCCGTGCAGCACGGCCTCGCCGAGGTTCATCTGGAAGCGGCTGGCGTCCCAGGTCTCGATGTGGCCGGCGACCTCCGTGTCCTCCAGGTCGCCGCCGGGGAAGACGGGCTCGCCGATGAAGTGCAGGACGTTCTTCTTCTGGAAGGTGGCGTCCGTGCTCTCCACGCGGTCGAAGGTGATGATGTACTCCTGGTCGCCGCCGGCAGGGGCGCGCAGGTAGAGCCAGTGGCGGGTCACGTTGCGCACCTTGGGCCGGTAGTTCACGGCGGCCAGCTTGGCGGGCTCGTACTCGGTCTCCCAGCGCTCGTTGGCGTAGGCGTTGGTCAGGTCGGCGAAGGCGTAGGTGTAGCGCTCGTTGTCGGCGATGCGCAGGATATCCGAGGCGTCGTGGACGTAGCCGCCCTGGTAGCAGGGCACGCTCGGGTCCTTGGGCACGCCGTCCACGACGGCGTCGGGATAGGTCTCCCGCCACGGATTGTTCTGGCCGCCGGAGTTCTGGTAGCCGCTCTCCTCGAAGTGCAGGGAGTTCCAGCCCAGCGCCTGCTGGGGGTCCTTCACGAGGATGCTGTTGTGGGCGACGGTCTGGTTGAGGTAGTTCACGTCCCACCAGCCCCAGCCGCCCTCGCCGCTGTAGATGCCGCTGTCGACGAGCAGGTCCTCGCCGTGGGAGTAGAGGCAGAAGTTGCCCTGGTCCCACTCGTTCTGGTTGAAGTAGATCCAGTTGCCGGCGCGGAAGGTGGTGTAGGTCGTCGGCTCGGTGGTGCCGGCGGTCCAGTTGGAGCGGCAGATGAGCATGCCGTTGCCCGTGGCGTGATAGGTCAGGGGCTCGCCGGCGGGCGTCTCGGCGGGGATCGTCGGGTCGCTGAAGATGACGTCGTCGACGGCGAAGTTGCGGTAGTCCACGCTGGGCCAGCGGTAGCCGTCGCCCACGCTCTGAAACCACCACTGGGCCCAGTGCGCCTCCTCCGTGTCGCGCCAGCGGTTCATGGCCACCAGGGCGGCGGCCGAGGCGCTGGGCAGGTAGCCGTCGCCCTTGTGCGCGTTGTGACCGTGCTCGGGGTGCCGGAAGAAGTCCTCCGTGTGGATGTAGGACTTGGCGAAGTACTCCAGGTAGTGGCGCAGGGCGGGCGCTTCGAGGAAGAGGTCCTCGCCCGTGGCGGTCAGCACCGCGTCCACGTAGCGCATGTAGTGGATGATGGTCCCCGAGCCGTAGTCCATGCCCTGGGGCAGGCAGCCGCCCAGGATCACCGCGATGTTGGGCGCGCCGTAGCCGAGGGCGTTGCGGACGTAGCACCAGCGGTGGTAGTAGCCGTTGTCGATGTAATCCTGGGCGAGGGGATTCTCCTCGAAGGTGGCGTAGCCCCAGAGCGGCGGACCCCAGATGACCTTGCTGACGATGTTGAAGTAGGCCAGGTCCGGGTACTGGTCCCAGCGTCCCGCCCCGTCGGCGGGCACCTGCGAGACGTAGTCGATGAAGGACTGCTTCAGGGCCGGCGTGAAGTTGGGCGAGTGGTAGAGCCAGTCGAAGATGGTCGCCCAGTAATTGAACTTGCGGCCCACGGTGTTGCCCGTCACCGTCATCACCGGGTTGGCGGCCATCTCCTGCAGGCAGTTGTCGATGCAGGTCTGGGCCCAGCTCTCGTTCCCCGTGACGATGTAGACCAGGGCCTGGGCCTTGGCGCCGTCCATGTCCGTGCGCGCGGCGCAGTCCATGAGCTTGTCCCATTCGTAGCTGCCGGCCTGCCAGTGATGCGTGCGGATGCGTTGCAGCCGCTCGGCATCGAGCCAGATGCGCGGGTGGGGATTCAGGTCCGCGAGGGACGCCGCGGGCCACAGGAGCAGGAGCAGGAAGGTCGTCCTCGCGAGGATGCGGCGCAAACGGGTGCAATCGGGCATGGCGGGACCTCGGCAAGCTTTGGTGGTGTCATCTCTTCTAGGGATGCGTCCGGGCACAACAACCATCATGCCACCATCCTCATGGTGCCCCCGTGTGGCGACGGGCGGCGCCTCGCGCCACCCCGGTTCGGCGCCGCGGGCGGTGCCGGTGCCGTACTGTGCAAGCCGCCGCCTGCCCGCGTGGCGGAAATCGAGCCAGCCGGCCCGCGGCTCACCGCGCCGCGCCGGCGTAGAAGTCCGCGTAGCGGTCGATCATGCCCGAGAGGGAGAACCGCTCGTGGACGAACTCGTACCCGCGGCGCGCCAGCTCCGACCGGCGCGCGTCATCGGCGAGCAGGGACGCGGTCTCACGCACCAGGGCCGCCAGCTTGTCCTGTCCCTTGGGCGGCACGAGGATCCCGTTCTCGCCGTGCCGGATCAGGTGCCCGTTGCCGGGGATCTCCGTGGCCAGGACGGGCCGGCCGGCCGCCATGGCCTCCAGGATCACGTTGCTCGTGCCCTCGTTGTCCGTGGACAGGAGCATGAAGACGTCGAAGACGGGGTAGTAGGCGTGGATGTCCTGGAGAAAGCCCGGCAGGTGGACGCGGTCCGCGAGTCCGCGGTCCTTGACGTCCCGGCGGAACTCGTCCTCCAGCCCGCCCGCGCCGATGATGCAGGCGTGCAGCGGCCTGCCGTCCACGGCGGGCACGCGCTCCAGGAGGCCGAGGATCGAAGCGTGGTCCTTGAAGGGGTAGAAGCGGCCCACCGATCCCACCAGCCACGCATCCGCGGGGATGCCCAGCTCGCGGCGCCGGGCGGCGGTGTCCGCGCCCCGGGCCTCGAAGCGGAAGAGGTCCACGCCGTTGACGATGACTTCCACCTTCCGCGCCGGGTAGCGCAGCCTGGCCACCAGGAAGTCGCGCAGGCCCGGCGACACGCAGAGCACCTGGTCGGCCATGAGCGCGATCGCGCGCCCCACCCATTGCTGGCGCCGGCCCACGAGCTGCACCATGCCGTGCTCCCCGTTGACGATGACCGGCACGCGGGCCAGGCGCCCCGCCAGCGTGCCGTAGAAGTTCGCGCCGTAGTTGCGCGTGTGCACGACGTCGGGACGCAGGCGCCGCAGGACGCGCGCCAGGCGAAAGACGAGGTCCGGCGCGAGGCCCTTGCGGTGCGCGAGGTCGATGACCGTGACGGCGGGCCCGGAGATGCGCTCGGCCAGGAGGCCGAGCTCGTGCAGGCAGACGACCGTCGAGCGGAAGCGCGCGGGATCGAGGCCGTTGACCACGTTGACGAGGCCGTTCTCCATGCCGCCGCCGCCGAGGGTCATCATCACGTGGCAGATGTGGAGGCGTCGGCCCGCCATGCGATCAGGGCTCCTTGCGTGCCAGCAGCGCCTCGAGCACCGGCCCCGCCGTCTCGGTCATGCGGTCGTAGCCGGCGGCGTTGGGGTGGATGTCGTCCGCGGCCAGCGCCTCGGGCAGGAAGCCCCGCTCGTCGGCCATGGCCCGCCAGAAGTCGATGAGGCCGCAGTCCCGCTCGGCAGCCAGGCCGCGCAGCCAGTCGTTCCATGGCACCATGGCGTCATTGACGGTCCTGTCAAGGATTTTGCCACCCGATCCGTAGAGGACGTTTCCGTCCTCCCGCACCGGAATGCTGGTGGCCAGCACGGGCCGGATGCCGTGGGATTCGGCCAGATCCAGCATGGTGAGCATCGCGTCGCGCAGGCCGCCCTCGTCCACGCCGGGGCGGAAGCTGATGGCGCAGGCCTTGATGACCACCGCCCGCGGCGCCAGGTCGAGCACGTCCGGCTTGAAGCGCAGCAGGTAATGGCTGGGCCACTGCCCGCCGACGCCCCGCGCGGCCACCTTCAGCGGTCCCAGCTTGCCCTCGGGGTCCCAGCGCTTGGTGATCGAGGCCCCCAGGAAGACCACGTCCGGACGCTCGCCGGACTCGCGCCAGCGGCGGTTCTCCTCCGCATAGAAGTCCGTCTTCGTGAACCGCTCGCTGATGGCGTCCACCCGGCGCATGGCCGACAGGGCCGTGTTCCGGTAGTCCCGGGCCTTCCAGCCCACCAGGACCAGGGCCGCCAGCGTGAGCAGCCACAGGATCAGCAGCCAGGCTCGCACGTCCATGCCTCCTCCCTGCTCGCGCGCGTCAGGCCCCGCGGCCGGCGCGCGCCTCGATGAGTTCCAGCAAGCGCTCGGCGAGCCGGGCCCAGTCGAAGCGTTCCTCCACCCAGCGCAGCCCCGCCGCCGCGCGGCGGGCCGCCTCCTCGCGATCCGCCTCCAGGCGGCGCAGGGCCGCCGTCGCCTGCTCCGCGTCGTTGGCCGGGACCAGGAAGTCCGGCCCCAGGCGCCGCAGCTCCGCCAGGTCCGTGCTCAGCACGGGCTTGCCCATGGCCAGGTATTCGAAGAGCTTCATGGGGCAGGCGCCGTGGCTGATGGGCAGCGGGACGAAGAGATTGAGGCAGTAGTCGAAGCCGGCGATCTCGGCGGGCACCCGATGGAAGGGCACGGGCCCCGGCAGTTCCACGTTGGCCAGGCCCGCGGCCTTCTCGCGCACGGCGTCGAAGTCGCGGCCCGCGCCCACGAGCCGGAAGCGAAACTCCGGCAGGCGGCGGGCCACCTCCAGGATCAGGTCGAAGTCGATGAAGTACTCGAAGGCCCCCACGTAGCCCACCACGGGCGACGCGCCGGCGCGGTCGAGCAGGGGCCGGCGCGCGGCCTGGAAGCGGCGCACGTCGACGCCGTTGGGCAGCACCTCGATGTCGCGGCCCGGGTAGGCGTCGGCCAGGGTGTGGCTGACCGACAGGCGCAGGTCGGCGCGGTCCAGCATGCGGTGCAGGGTGCGCCGTCCCATGGCCAGGATGGGCGGCAGGGCCAGGGCGCCCAGCTCCGTCTTCAGCATGGCCTCGTAGTCGTCGGCGAGGTCGAAGATGCGCACGGGCGGCGGCGCGCCGGGGGCGGCCAGGTCCAGCATGCCGGCTTGGGGCAGGTTGTAGACCAGCAGAGCGTCGGGCGGATCCTCGCGAAGGATGGCCGCGACGCTGCGGCGGCAGGCCAGGCCGTAGGCGCCCTTGCGCACCAGCTTCTCCAGGGGCCAGCGCCGCTCCCAGAGCCAGCGGGGCATGGGCACGTCCGCGAGCCGGATGGCCGGCGGCAGCGTGACGTCGATCTCCTGGAAGCTGGTCTCCACCAGGGAGGCCGGTGGCGGCTGGAGCACGGTGATCCGGTGCCCCGACGCCGCGAGCTGGTCGAAGAGGTGGTGATAGCGGGTCCAGTTCACCGCCTTGTAGCGGGCCAGGTAGGGGAAGAGCAGGTGCATCTCACCCTCCCTCGGCGGCGCCGGCGGGCGCCGGCGCTCCCGCCAGCGCGTCCAGCAGCACGGCCAGGCGCCGCGTCAGGCCCGGCCGGCTGAAGCGGTCCAGCTCCTCGGCGCCGCGCTGCGGCGCGTCGCCGCGCCCCGCCACCAGCGAGCGGATGGCCGCCTTGAGACCCTCGTGGTCCTCCGGCGAAACGGCGACGCCGCCGCGGACCGACTCCACCAGGCGCTGGGTGGCCCCCGGCGGCGCCACGGCGAGGATGGGCCGCTCGGCGCGGATGTACTCGAAGGTCTTGGCCGGCACCTGCATGTGGAACAGGGGGCTGTTCTGGAACAGCAGCAGGCAGTGGGCCCGGGCGAGCTCGCCGGAGATCTCGCCGTGGGGCAGGAAGTCGACGACGTCGAGGACCTCGGCCAGGGCCGGCCGTGACGCGAAGCGCCGGAAGGCCTCGCCGTCGGTGTACTCGCCGCTGCCGACGAGGCGCAGGCGCACCGCCTCCGGGCGCAGGCTCCCTTCCTCCACCAGCTCGGCCAGGGCGGCGAGGAAGGGATCGGGCACGCGCAGGTCGCCTCCGGGAAAGAACTCGCCCGTGTGCGTGAAGCGGAAGGGTCCGTCCGCGGGGGGCGGCGGCAGGGGGGGGAAGTCCGCCGGATCGAAGCCGTTGGTGATGACGGAGAAGCGCTCGGGCGGCAGGCCGGGGTAGGCCGCGCGCAGGGCCTCGGCCAGGGGCTCCGTGTTGCAGACGACGTGCGCGGCCCCGCCGAGCAGGCGACCCTCCATCCGCTTGGCCCAGCGGCCGCGGCGCCTCGCCATGACCTCGGCGGGCCACTGGAGGGTCCAGGGATCGCGGAAGTCCATCACCCACGGCAGGCCGGTCGCGCGCGACAGGACGTAGCCGATGAGGTGGGCCGTCGGGGGCGGGCTCGTGGAGTAGAGGACGCGCGGGCGGTGGCGCAGCACGGCCCAGAGGCCCTGCAGCAGGCCGGGCAGGAACCAGCCGGCGTAGCTGTCGGGGGTCGTGAGCAGCTCGCGCAGGAACTCGGCCAGGCCGCCGCCGTTGCTGCCGGCCCGTGCGCCCACGCCCTGCAGGCCGTTGGCGGCGGGAGACGGGGCCCCGGCCGGCGCGCCGTCGCCGCCCTGCCCCGTCAGGCGGCGGACCGCCCGGCGCAGGGACGCGCCGGCCTCCAGCAGGGCCACCGGGCGGGACCGGTAGACGGCGGTGCCCGGCGGCACCTCGGCCAGCAGGCGCGTATCCTCGCGCGGATGGCGCGTGCGCCGCAGCGTGAGGATGACGGGCCGCCAGCCGTGCTCCGGCAGGTAGCGGCTGAACTTGAGCGTGCGCAGCATGCCGCTGCCGCCGTAAGGCGGGTAGCCGTGGCTGATCATCAGGACGCGCCGCATCAGACGGCCTCCCGGGCGCCGGCGGCCGCGCCGTAGTGCCGCGCCAGCCAGTCGTCGATGACGGCCAGCAGGGACTCCTGGGCCTCGTCCGGGGCGAACTCGTGGTTGCTGTCGGACAGCACCACCTTCTCGTAGGGCCGGTCCCGGCCCGCCAGGCAGACCTGCTCGAAGACCCCCTCGAAGTCGAAGCGCGCGCCCTCGATCTCGCTGTAGATCCAGAGCAGGCGCGCGCGGCCGGCGATGCGCTCCCAGGCCTCGAGGAAGGTGCTGTTCATGCCCTCGGGGACGCCGGCCGCGTCCAGGGCGGGCCCGCGCCGCCGGCCGGCCAGGCCCGCCAGGCGGCGGGTCGCCGTCTTCCAGATGAGGCCGTACTCGCTGCGGCCGCTGAGGAACTTCCGCCAGGACTCGGGCCGCAGCAGCTTCGCCACGTAGCGCCGGAAGATGTGGTCGGAGAAGCCGTCGTCGATGCGCTCGGCGAAGTCGCGCTCCAGGTCGATCTTCTTCACCGGCAGCTGGAAGCCGATGATGGCCTCCACGCGGGGATCGTCGGCCGCCAGGAAGGCGGCCGTGATGGCGCCGCCGCACAGCCCGCCGGCCAGGACGCGCGCGACGCCGGCCCGCTCGCAGAAGACGTCCAGGGCCGCGGCCGCGTCGCCGCGGAACAGGCCGCGCTGGATGCACTCGTGCAGCTCGGGCACGTCGGTGGTGGGCAGCGTGCCCTCGGCGTCGCCGGTGCCGTGGAAATCGAAGCGGAAGACGGGCAAGCCCCGCGCGGCGAAGAAGCGGGCCAGCTTCACGTAGAGCCGGTGGGGCCCGACACGGTGCTTGAGCCCGGGGCTGAGGAGCAGGACGCCCGGGCCATCCGGCTCCGGCCGCGGCGGCCGGGTCAGGACGCCGGGCAGCCGGTGGCCGCCGCTGGCGAAGACGAGGACTTCCTCGTCCAGGCGCGGCGCGGGCACGCCGACCTGGCGGATCACGGCGCGCCTCCCCGCCAGCCGCCCGCGAACCAGTCCACGATGGGCTCCAGGAGCGCCGCCTCGCCGATCTGGAAGGACTTCTGCTCGCCCCAGAGGGCGGCGTGGGCGCGGACCGTCAGGCGCGAGGCCGGATGGCCGGCCAGAGCCGACTCGAAGACGCGGCGGGAGCCGGCGTCGGCCGGCGCCCCCTCGCCGCGCACCAGGGACAGGACCAGGCCCGGCCCGGCGAAGGCCGGCGGCGAGGCCGCCAGGTCCAGGGCGGCCAGCTCGTCGAAGAGCTCGGCGTGCACGTGGTAGCCGTCGATGTTGAGCAGCCCCGTATCCCGCATGTCCGCGAGCAGGGCCTCGCGATCGCGGCGCACACCGGCGTAGAGGCTGAGCTGGGTGGTGAGGTTGCTGCGCAGGGCCTTCATCAGGTAGTCGCGTCCGGCGGGCGGCGGGTTGACCAGGGCCACCGAGGCGGCGCCCAGGTCCGCGGCCCGCAGCAGGGCGAGGGTGCCGCCCAGGCGGAAGCCGAACAGGTGCAGGGTCTCGGCGCCGGCCTCTCGCAGGCGCGCGGCGGCGGCGTCCAGATCCTCGACGAGGGTGGCTAGGCGCATCTCGTGGTGGTCGCGGTCGCTGTCGCCATGGCCGCGGTGGTCGAAGCGCAGGACGGTCAGGCCGGCCCCGGCCAGCGCGCGCGCCAGGCGGGTCGTGGCGCGGCCGGTCCACAGCTTCTCCTCGGCGAAGGCGTGGACCATGAGAACGCCCTCGCCGCGGGCCACGGCCGGCTGGTGCAGTATCGTGAGGATTCTCTCCCCGGCTACGGGGAGGAAGTCGAAGGTCTCCACCTCACCCTCCGCGTTGACCTTCGCCTCAGAGCCGTTCGCCGTAGCGCTCGACGAGATGCTGGAGCTGGCTCCAGTGGATCGCGCCGCTCTTCAGCTCGAGGTTCATGGCGTCGATCTGCTGCCGGTCGGCCGGCGGCAGGTCGAAGCTGACGTAATCGAGGACGTCGTAGGACAGGTCCACTTCGCTCCAGCCCGCCGCGTTGGGCACCAGGACGCCGTGGTCCCGCGGCCCCAGCTCGTAGGGGCCGGCGGCCGCCATGTCGATGAAGTCGTTGGTCCAGGTCACCTCGCCGCGCGCCGCGCGCTCCACGTTCTGGATGTCGCCCAGGACCGAGTCGATGGCCACCATGTTGGTGCCGAGCATCAGGTAGTTGGGGCTCGAATGGCCGCTGGGCCCCGCCGGGAAGAGATCCGTGGCCTCGGTCTCCTCGAAGGGATCGCCCTCGTGGTGCCAGGTCATGAAGCTGCCCTCGACGACGATGAGCCGCGTCTTGCCGACGATGAAGGGGCTGGCCGACAGGGTGCAGATGTTCTCGAAGCGCAGGACGTGCAGGTCGGCGGGCTCTTCCTGGCTGCCGAAGTGGTTCTTCATGGAGCCGGTGACATAGCCCTTGTGCCCCTTCTGGAGGCAGATGTCGATGAGGTGATCGGCCTGGCTGAGCACCGTGGGGAAGCGGTGCGTGGTGTCGATGGCCGGGAAGTAGCAGGTGGCGTTCGGATCCCACACCGCGGCGTTGCTGTTGACGTAGTCGACGTCCGAGTTCCAGCGGTTGCGCCAGTAGGTGGGGAAGACACGGACCACGTCGAAGACCTTCATGTCGGCGGCGGGCACGCCGAAGAGCTTGAGGCTGTCGATGACGACGTAGGCCATCTCGCAGGTCTGGTTGGCGTTGAAGTCGTAGCTGTTCAGGTTCAGCTTGATGGCCACCTTGTCACCCAGCCGCCAGCCCACCAGCAGGTCGTGCCAGGCGTCCATGATGTTGGTGCGGCCCGTCAGGCTGCACAGGCCGCGGGCGAACATGTCCCGCATGGCGGGCAGCTTGACGTGCTCGTAGAAGTAGGGATCGGCGAAGCTCCAGTCCTGGACCGTGCCGCAGTGGACGCGCACCACCCGCTCGGGAAGCGGGGCGCCCCAGGCCCGCGGCGTGATGCCCAGCCCGGGCAGCGAGAGGGCGCCGAAGGCGCCGCCGGCGGCCAGGGAGGCGACCTTGAGGAAATCGCGGCGGCTGTACTGCCGGATCTGGTCGGGGCCGGGCTCGTAGCCCCGCGCCCGGCAGCGCTCGCAGTCGTTCCGGGACATGGCGTTCCTTCCTGCTTCGGGACCGTCTCCCGGGCGGCGCCGGGGCGGCTCGCTGCTTCCCGTCGCGGCGCAACGACTCCCCTCGCTCCCGGCCGCCCGGCTGGGAGCGGTCAATGATAAGGGATCGGCGGCCGCTTTGACCAGTGTTACGCAGGCTTCGTGCCCGACGGAGTCTCGGCGGCCGTCAGGGCTTCCAGACGGGCCGCGAACTCGGCGGCCACGCGGGGATAGAAGCGCTCGAGGGCCACGGCGCTGGCCACCACGAGGTAGAGCAGCCACTCGTGGGCCTTCACGGAAAACTGCGTGTTGAAGGTGAAGCCGATGAGCGAGATGCCCAGCGCCTCGGCCCACATCTGCTCGGGACCGCCGGGCTTGATGCGGCGGTAGCGCCGCCAGCTCCGCCAGAGGCTGCGGTAGGCGGCCAGGAGGATGCCCAGGTAACAGGTCAGGCCCAGGAGGCCCGTCTCGGCCGCCACCTTGACCTCCGTGTTGTGGGCGTTGATGGCGATGGGCGCACCGTACTCGTCGGAGAACTCGACGAAGCGGCCCGAGCCCTTCCCCCAGACGGGGCTGGATTTCAGCATGGCGATGCCGGCTTCCCAGGCGCGGTAGCGGAGCTGGACGCTCTCGTCCTGGCCGCTGAAGTCCTTCGCGTCCTGGCGTGTCAGGAGGACCTGGCTGCCCACGAGCATCATCACCAGCACGGCCGGCACGATGAGGGCCCACCGCCCCATCCTGCCCAGGGAGCGGCCGCGGAGCATGGACAGGCCGATGACCAGGGCCATGCCCAGCAGGCCGGCGCGGCTGATGGTGCGGATATCCACGTAGGCGAGCAGGAGCAGCAGGGGCATGGGCAGGAGCTTGAGGAAGGGGCTGCGGATCAGGTCCAGGAACTTGAAGATGATGGGCCAGGAGCAGACCACCAGCAGGGCCAGATCGTTGGCTCCGGAGTAGGCGCCGTATCCGCTCAGGCGCCCGCCGACCATCTGGGGATGGGGCAGGGGCTGGGTGTGGTAGACCCAGGCGGCCTGGACCGCCACGAAGGCCACGCCCAGGGAGATCATCACCCACAGGTTCCGCAGACGCTTTTCGGTGTCGATCTGGCTGGCCACCAGGAAGTACACGATGGCCAGCTTGCTCCACTCCACCGTGATCGCGATCAGTTCCGGCAGCCAGAAGTACTGCAGGACTGAAATGCTTTGTGCCGCCACGAAGCCGATGATAAAGTAGTGGGTGACGGGCCGCGGGCCGGGCAGGGGGCCCTTCCGGGGCCCGAGGATCCAGGCCAGCAGGGCGAGGAGCGCCACCAGGAAGAAGGGGCGCGCCACCGCCAGGCCGGGAATGATGACGCCCGGCTGGAAGATCGTGAAGAAGGCCAGGATGAGGGTGAGAACGTACGCCACGGCCCCCCCGATCGCGCACCGCCGCGCGCGCGTCCCCTCTCCCTAAACCATCGCCGGTCACGAGGCCAGGGATTTGTTGCCATGACGCCGCGCGCCACGCGCCCGATCGCCGAACGCTTCCGGGAAACGCCCTGGACCGGGCTGCTGACGGCCCTCGTCTTCGCGGCCTTCCTGTTCCTGTACCGCGGCGTGCTGGCGGCCCTGGCTCGCCAGTGGCTCTCCGACGAGAACTACCAGCACGGCATGCTGGTGCCGCTCATCTCCGCGCTCCTACTGTACCGCTGCCTCAAGCACGTCCCCGACGACCGGCGGGGCGAGGCCCTGCCGGCCCTGGCCCTGATCCTGCCCGGACTGGGCCTCTACGTCCTCGGCCTGGCCGCGGCCGAGCTGTTCACCATGCGCGCCAGCCTGCTGCTGGTCTTCTGGGGGCTGGTGATCGGCATCTGGGGACGGCCCACCTTCCGGGCCCTGCGCTTCCCGCTGCTGTTTCTGGTCTTCATGATCCCGCTGCCCTACGTGATCTTCTACCGTGCGGCCTTCCCCCTCCAGCTGGGAAGCGCCGCGGCCAGCGCGAGGGTGCTGGAGTTCCTGGGGATGCCCCTGGTGCGCACGGGCAACATCATCCACCTGGGCGAGGCGAGCCTGGACGTGGTGACGGCCTGCAGCGGCCTGCGCAGCCTGCTGGCCCTGGTCACCTTCGGCACGCTGGCGGCGGGGCTGTTGCCCCTGCGCCCGTGGTCGCGGGTGCTCCTGGTGGTCCTGGCCATCCCGGTGGCCATGCTCACCAACGCCCTGCGCATCATCCTGACGGCCATCCTCGTCCACACCTCGGGGCGGATCTTCCTGCAGGGAGCCCTGCACCAGGCCCTGGGCCTGCTGACCTTCGCCCTGGGGATCGGCCTGCTCTTTCTGATCGGAGGCGCCATCCGATGGCGGCAGCAATCCGCGTGAGGGTCCTGCTCCTCGTCCTGCTGGGCGCGGCCGTCATGCTGGCGGGCCGCCTGGAGGCGCGCGGGGAACGGTCGGCGGGCGGCATCGACGTGCAGCTGGTCCCCCTCGGCCTGGGCGCCTACGCCGGCGACGACCTGCGGCTGGACGACCAGACCCTCCTGGTCCTGGGCGCCACCCAGCACCTGAACCGCCAGTATCGCGACGCCGGCGAGGGCCGCTACTGGGTCTTCCTCGGCTACTTCGCCCGGCAGCGCTTCGGCAGCCAGATCCACTCCCCCCGCCACTGCTATCCCGGCAGCGGCTGGACCATCATCGATCAGCGGCCCGGCGAGGGCCTCGGCGGTCCCGCCAGCGAGCTGCTCCTCCAGCGCGAGAAGGAGCGACGCGTGGTCCTCTACCAGTACCGCACGCGCGGCGGCTGGACGACCAGCGAGCTGCGCCTCAAGCTGGAGATGGCCCGCAACGCCCTGCTCGGGCGGCCCCTGGACGCGGCCTTCCTGCGCTTCTCCACCCGCATCGTGCCGGGCGAGAGCGAGGACGCGGCGCGCGCGCGCCTGGCCGGCTTCGTAACGGCCGCGCGGCCCCACGTGGACGCCGCCCTGCCGTTCTAGCCGGCGGGATCAGTACTTGTAGTCGTAGTAGTTGTAGGAATAGTAGTAGGGCAGGACCTGGCTCGCGTTGTTGACGATGAGCCCCATGATGTCCACCCGGCCGTCCTTGAGGATCTGGGTGGCCCGCTGCACCACGTCGCGCTGCGTGACGCCCGCCATGACGACGAAGAGGACGCCGTCGGTCTCCGACGCGAGCTGGGCCGCGTCGCTGACGGGCAGCACCGGCGTCGTGTCCAGGAGCACGGTGTCGAAGTAGAACTTCAGCTCGCTGAGGACCTCGGCGACCTTGTCGGCCTGGAGCAGGATGGTGGGGCCGCTGACGTGCTTGCCGCAGGTGATGACCTTCAGGTTGTCGTAGCGGGTGTCCCTGACGGTGTCGATGATGTCCGCCTCGCCCAGCAGGGCCTCGCTGAGCCCGTGGCGGGGCTTGAGGTCGAACATCCTGTGGATGCTGGGGCGCCGCATGTCGGCGTCGACGAGGACGGTCTTCGTGTTGCGGTAGCGCGCGATGGTCAGGGCCATCAGGCTCGCGGCGGTGGACTTGCCCTCCCCGGGCATGGCGCTGGTGAACAGGAAGCAGCGCCGGTTCTCCTGCTTCATGCGATAGCTGAGCTTGGCGTAGGCGCGCCGGAACTCGACGGCGATGGGGCTCTCCTCGTCGTAGATGTCGTAGATGTTGCGGCTCGCCCTGTCTCCCGCGGGGAGCTGCTCGATGTCCCGGGTCTGCCGGCGCTTCTGCTTGCGCTCGCTCACGGCATCATCTCCTCGACGGCCTGGCTGTCCATGGTGAACTCGGTGCGCGAGTAGAGGCCCTCCAGGAAGTACATCATGCCGGCCATCACCACCACGAAGAGGGCCATGGCGATGGCCCAGGTCAGGGTGTTCTTGCGCCGGTGGATCTTCGCCTGCCCGGGGCCCTTCTCCAGGGCGGGAATGGTGCCCAGGACGGGCAGGCCGAGGGTCTCCTCGATGTCCTTCACGGTGGTGAAGGAGCGGTTGAACATCTCCGTGAGGAGCACGAGGCCCAGCCCCGTCGCCAGCCCCAGGAAGAGGAAGACGAGCTGGAGGCGCGGCTTGTTGGGCTTGATGGGCCGGATGGGCCGTACGGGCTCGGCGCGGACCTCGATCCGCGAGGCGAGCTGGCTGGCCTGGATGGCCCGCGTGATCTGGGCGCTGGTGGACTGCTGCTGGAAGGCGTCCAGGAACTCCCGGTACTTGTTGACCTCGGCCTGCCGGCGCGCCAGCTCGGCCTGGTAGGCGGGCTGGCCGCTGAGATTCTCGCGGAAGTTGCCGATGTAGCGCTCGAGGGTGTCCACCAGCTCCTGGAAGCTGCGGACCAGCATCAGCCGGTAGTGGTAGGCCGTGATGAGCTCCCGCGTCATCGCCGACTCCTGGACGTAGATGCCGTCCGCCAGCTCGCGCAGGCGCTCGCGGTAGGCCTGGCGGTCGCTCCCGACGCTGGCGTCCTCGATCACCTCGGTCAGCGACTCGTCCCGGCGGATGCGCGTCTCCAGGAAGCTGAAGAGGTTCTGCAGCATCGTGTGGATCTGCTTGTTCTCCAGGGTGCGCAGGTCGCGATTGCCCAGGATGCGGTCGCTGGTGGGCACCAGGCCCAGCGTCTCGCGCAGGCGCGTGCGCGCGGCGTTCACCTGGCTCTCGATGTCGGCGAGCTCCTGGGAGTAGCTGCGCATCACCTCCTCGGCCAGGATGACGTTGGCGCCGTTGACCGGGTTGCCCTGGGCCAGCGTCGTCTGCTGGGCCTCCTGGAAGCGCTCCAGCTCCGTCTCGGCCCGGTGGAGGCGCTCCTTGTAGATGGCCACCTGCTCGTCGCTGAAGTCGCCCTTGGCCGTGATCTCGGCCAGCTCCCATTGCCGGCGGGAATCCACGAACTTGTGCGTGATGACGCGGCAGAGGATCCAGGCCTTGACGGGATCGTGGCTCTCCACGCGGATGTTGTAGAGGCCCTGGCTGCCCAGCCGCACCTCCAGCCGCTGGCGGATCTCCTCGGCGGCCAGGCGGCGGGCGATGTCGTTCACGTCCTCGCCGGCCAGGGGGCCCTCCGCCAGCTTGTGGGCGCGCTGGCGGAGGATCGGCGTCTGGTCCAGGCCGAGATAGTCGATCACCTCGTCGAGGAGCTCCTGCTCCCGGATCTGGGCGCGCACGCGCCCCAGCTCGGATACGTCCTGGCGCCGGCTGCCCTGCTCGTCGAGCAGGCGCTCCAGGTCGCGGGTGAAGCTGCTGGGGCTCTCGATGGCCACGGAGCTGGCCGAGAGGTAGGTGGGCGGGATGTACTGGAGACCAACGGTGGAGATGAGCCAGCTGAGGGCCAGGGGGATGAGCACCAGGTGCTTCTTGCGCCAGAGGATGCGCAGGATCGCCAGCAGGTCGAACTCCGACTTCTTCCCGCCGCCCAGCAGCTCCTTCAGCAGCTCTTCGTTCGCCATGCGGTCTCCTTGGGCCTCAGCGCTCCGCGCCGGCTGCCGTCGTGTCCGCCGCGGTGGCCGGCAGCGGGATGCCCCGCTGCTCCATGAGCCGGGCCACGCGCGGTTCCGTCGCAGGGAGCGTGCCGAGCAGGGAATCGGCACGGGTCTCCATCTGCAGGGAGAGCCGCGCGATCTCGCCGCCGGAATAGTACCGCGTGTTGTGCCGGCAGGCGATGAAAAGACGCCCGAGGGCGCGCGCGGCGAATCGCGCCTCCCCCCGCTCGGCCCAGTAGCGGGCCGTGGCATACTGAGCTTCCAGGCCGTAGGGAGTGCGGGCGTAAGCCGCCGCCCGCCGCCAGCGGTCCACGGCCGCCGCGGCGTTGTCGGCGCGGCGCTCCAGCTCGCCCCAGAGATAGAGCAGCTCGGCGCTGTCCGCCTTGTGGCGCAGCTCGCGGCCGAGGCGCCGCATCTCCTCCGCGGCCTCCCGGTCGCGGCCCGCGGCCAGAAGAAGGCGGGCCAGCTCGATGCCGCCGCGGGCGGCGGCCTCGCCGCGTCCCTGACCCGCTAGCCGGCGCAGTATGGCCTCGGCCTCGCCGGTGCGGTCGAGCTGCGTGCCCAGCAGGCGGGCCCGGGCCAGGTCGGCGCGCCAGGGTTCGCGGTCCGGGAAGCTGCGGGCGAGGCGCTCCAGCAGTGACGAGGCCTCCTCCCAGCGCTCGCCGCGCGTGGCCAGGTCGGCGCCGGCGAGGAGGGCGTGCCATTCGGCCTCCTCGCCGGCGTAACCCGCCGCCACGCGCGCGAGGTAATCGCGGATGAAGGCCTCGGTCTCGGCGGCCAGGGCCGCGTCCCCGCTGGCGACGGCCAGATCCGCCAGGCGCAGCGGCAGATTCAGTAGCTCCTCGTCCGGATAGGCCGCGTGCTCCGGAGGCAGTCCGGGCCGCAGGGGGTCCAGCAGGGAGCGGATGGCCGTCAGGGCCTCGGCCGGCCGGCCGGCCTCGTCGAGATAGCTGGCCAGGGCGAGTCGCAGCCGCCGCTCCACCAGGTGGCCCAGGGGCAGGTCGGGGCGCAGGACGCTTCGCACGAGGCCGATGGCCTCCTCGCGGCGCCCGGCCTCCCAGTGCAGGCCGGCGGCGCCCAGACAGGCCATGGCGCCCACGCGGGCCACCTTCACGCGCGGCGCCTCGGGATCCGCCACCACCGCCGGCAGGTCGCCCGGCGGATAGGTCTCGAGCACGGACTGGTAGGCCGCCAGGGCGGCGTCGGCCAGGGTGGGGCTGGGGTAGATGTCCAGGCGCTCGCGGGCGCGCTTGGCCCGCCAGAAGTCGCGCTGGGCGCGGTGCAGGCGCGCTGACTTCCCCTCTTCGCCGGCGCAGCCGGACAGGAGCGCCAGGACCAGGACGGCGATGAGCGTGCGTCCTCGCTCGGGTCTCATCCCCTCGCCGTGCCGGCGGCGCGGACCTTCCCCTCGCTCCCGCGGAAGCTCCGGGGAAAGCGCCGCCGGATGTAGGCTTCCACCTCCTCCCGCGTGCGCAGCTCGACGTCGAAGCGGCCGCGCAGGAAGTAGTCGCATTCCCCGAAGGGGTGCTCGCGGCAGACCTGCGGGCGCTCGGTGTGGATCCTGCAACTGAAGTCCTCCGCCAGCTCCTTGCAGGGGCTGTCGAAAACCACGTACCAATCCCCGTCATCCTTAAAGACCCAGACGTCCTTGTGGGCACAGTACCAGCGGATGTTCTCGAAGTCCGCCCGGGTTGCCGGCGCGTCGATCTCCAGCGCCACGTAGCTGCAGCACTTGCCGCCGCAGCGCTGGCAGGTGGCGAGGATCTCCTCGGCGTCCGGATTCTCGGGAGGGACGGGGATGCGGGTGTCGTTCATGGCGTCCTGCCTGCGGAAAGGCCCGGCTGCCACCGGGCCTGGCGTGCTTCGTCGGGCCCCCGCCGCTGGGAGCGTACGGAAAGCGCCCGGCGGTCGCGCCGGGCGCCGTCACTATAGTGCAGGCAACCGGTCCCATCAAGGAGAAGGCGGCGGCTCGGGCTCCTCGCCCCGATCGACGGGGCGCAGCCGCCCCATCCAGCCCTCCGGGCGCGGCCGCTGGTCCATGGGCCGCTCCATGAGGCTCTGCTTCCATTGCCGGCGGAAGGCCTCGCGCTCGGCCTGGGGGCCGTATTCGAAGTACTCGCAGTAGTGGAAGATGTCCCGGATGTCCTTGGGGCGCAGGTTCTGCCCCAGCTTGCCCTGGAGGCAGTAGCCGCGCGAGCCGTTGCTCATGTCGCGGGCCATGCCCGAGCAGAGGAAGTAGCGGCAGTTGCCGCAGGAGAGGATGCGGCCCTCGTGGCGGTCGAGCTGCTCCTGGAGGACGCTGAAGGAGTCGTAGTGGTCGTAGCCCCTGCCCTCGGCCATGACGCTCGATCCCACGACGAGGATCGAGGAGATGTCGAAGGACTTGAGCTCGAGCACCCCCGCGCGGTCATGGCCGGGCAGCTCGGCCTCGCGCCGCTTCTTCATGAGGTAGGGGGAGAAGTAGGAGATGGTCCCCGTACACTCCCGGTCCTCGCGGTCCAGACGGACCCGCACCTGCTTCTCTCGGATCATGGGCGTCGAAGCCTCCGGTCCAAGGTCGCGGTCAAGGGGTGCGGCGCCCTTGACGGGCAAATCTTATGACCCGAGGCGCCGCCGGTTGGCAAGAACTATCTTGAAGTCGGGCGCACATCTGTTTGAGATTCGATGGCTTAGGCGCCAACATCCCCGACATGTCGTGGCTCGCGGCCCGCAGGCCACGAGACCTTGGGCCTGGTCGAAAAGGAGCCAAGCGGTCCGATCGTGCAGCATGGGCCGCGATCGCGCAGAATGCGACGCCGCCGGGCACGGCTGGCCGGCACCAGGCCGCCGCGGACGTCCCGCCGACCGGCGGCGGCCGCCCGGCGGCCCCGCCCCCACATGCTTTTTGGAATGATCCTTTCTAGACGGTAGCCGTGTGAGTCCGGACCTCCCACGCAGGAAGGCCACGTTGCAGGACGACATGGCATCACGCTCCCCATCGAACCACGGCGGAGCCCGCCGGCCGCTGGCGTTCGCCCTCGACATCGAGGGTCGCATCCAGCGCATATCCGACCCGGACGCCGGCATTCTCGGCCGGGCGCCGTCCGATCTCGTCGGCGAGGAGTTCTCCTCCCTGCTGCCCGACGAGGAGCGTCCCCGCCTGCGCCGCTTCCTGGCGGAGCTGCTCGAGGATCGGCCCGAGGGCCGGCTGACACTCTGGGTGACGGACGGCGAGGGGCAGGCCATCCCGGCCGTCCTGCACGCGCGCACGCTTCACGCCAACGGCGGCCCCCGCGGCTTCGAGGCCCGCCTGGAAGAACTGCCCGCCGCGCAAGCGCCCGCGGAGCCGGCACCCGTGGAACCCGCCGCGCAGGCGCCCGCGGCGCCGGCCCCCGCGACCGAGCCGTCCGCCGGGAGCGAGACCGAGCATGCCGCCACGCGCGCGCTGATCGTCCTGAGCGAGCTGACCGCCGCCCTCGGGGAGACGCAGAGCACGGAGGGCGTCTTCCAGACCGGTCTGGAATCCGCCCTCACCCTGACTCGCGCCACCGACGGCGCCGCCTACGAGCTGCGCGAGGAGCGCGCCGCGCGGTGCCGGGCCCGCGCCGGCGACAGCGCCAGCGCCGGGAACCTCTTCCCGGCGGACCTCGAGTTCGGCAAGGATGACGAGGTGCTCCTGCCGGCCTCCTGGCTCGGCTACCCGCGCCTGCTGAGCAACGGCAATCCCATCACCCGCCCCCTCCTGTTCGCCGAGCTGGCCCGTCAGGGCCGGGCGGGAGCCCTGCTGGTCCCCCTGCTGCACCGGGGCCAGGCCCGGGGCTTCCTCACCCTGGCCGCCCCGGCGAGCCTGGGCGGCCTGGATCCGGCCCAGCGCGCCGCCCTGGACCAGGTGGGCGCCCTGGTCGGCGCGCGCCTGGCCGACAGCCAGCTCGAGCGCCAGATCCGCGACCTGGGCGCCCGCTTCAAGGACCTCACCGAGACCAGCGCCGATCACATCTGGGAAACGGACGCCCAGTGCCGCTATACCTGGAACAGCCCCAGCCTGCGCTTCATCTTGGGCTATGATCCGGGCGACCTGAGCGGCCGCACCCCCGCCGACTTCGCTCATCCGGACGATCGCGAGGACCTGCGCGAGCGCCTGGCGAGCGCCCTGAAGGACCGCCAGCCCCTCCAGGGCCGGGTCCACCGGGTCATCGGCTCCGACGGCATGGCGGTCCACGTGGAGAGCCGGGCCTTCCCCATCTTCGACGAGGAGGGGGGCCTCGTCGGCCTGCGGGGCATGGACCGGAACATCACCGACTGGTTCGAGGCCAAGCGCATCCTCGAGGACACCCTGACCGGCACCTGCGAGGCCCTGAGCCGCATGGTCGAGCTGCGCGATCCCTACACCAAGGGCCACTCCACGCGGGTGGCCCACCTGGCCGTCATCATCGGGCGGAGCCTGGGCCGCTCCGAGTACGAGCTGCAGGGGCTGCATCTCATGGGCCTGCTCCACGACATCGGCAAGGTGGGCATCCCCACGGAGATCCTCTCCAAGCCCGACCGCCTGACGACCGAGGAGCTGGCGCTGGTGCGCCAGCATCCGACCATGGGCTACGACATACTCAAGGACATCTCCTTCCCCTGGCCCGTGGCCGCCGCCGTACTGCAGCACCACGAGCGCCTGGACGGCTCCGGCTACCCGCAGGGCCTCGAGGGCGCGGAGATCATGTGGCAGGTGCGGCTGCTGGGCGTGGCCGACCTGCTGGAGGCCATGGCCACCCACCGCCCCTACCGGCCGGGCCTCGGCTGGGAGCGCGCCCTGCAGGAGCTCACGCTGAACAAGGGCCTGCTCTACGACCCGGAGATCGTCGACGCCGTCCTGCGCATGGACGCCGAGGGCGCGCTGCGCGGGTCCCTGGACCACGTGGGCGACGCCGCGGGGGACGACGACGCGGACGGGCCCTTCTTCGATCTCGAGGCCGGCCGTCTTGCGGACCCGGACCAGAAGTCCGAGGCCGACCTTCTGATCTGAGTTTCCAGATACCGGACATCATGCTAGGGTGGCCATCCGCCGCCACGGGGGTGACGCCATGCGCGAGGCCTTCAGCCGCCTGCTCTTCGCCCAGTTGACGGACGCCGGCGCCGCCGACAGCGCGCTCGCGGCCCGCCTCGCGGCCTGGGCCGCCGTTCCCGGACGGCAGCGCCGGGAGCTCTCCGGCGAGCTCCCCCCCCTGCGCGCGATCCTGGACGCAGCGGCGGGCGTCGCCACGGAGAGCCTGGCGGCCGAGAGCCCCGACGGAAGCGTCTCCCTGCTCATGGACGGCTTCCTCCTCAACGGGGACGAGCTGCTGGCGGACCTGCCCGAGGCGGCGCGGGCCGGCGCCCGCCGCTCGCCGGCGGCCCTCCTCCTGGCCCTCTACCAGGAGCGGGGCGAGGCCTTCCTGGCCCGGACCAACGGCTGGTTCGCCGTGGCCCTGCACGACCGACGCCGCGGCCGCGCGCTGCTGGCCGGCGACCGCTTCGGCTTCTACCCCCTCTACGCCTGCACGACGCCCCTGGGACGCTTCGCCGCCACGGACGCCCACTCGCTGCTGCGGGTCCTCGACCTCCCGGTCGAGACGGACCGCGACGGCCTGGCTGGCTACCTGGCCTTCGAGGGCGCCCTTGAGGGTCGCACGCTCTTCGCCGGGATCCGCCGCCTGGGCGCGGCCGCCCTCTGGTCCGCCGGCGCCGGCGACTTCGCCGAGCGGAGCTGGTTCGACTTCCGGAGCCTGGTCCGCGAGGCCCTGACGGAGGATCCCGCCGAGGCCCTGGCACGGGCCGAGGCCCTCTTCGATCGCGTCATGCCGCGCTACACCGCGGCGGGCCGCGCCGACGTCTTCTCCCTGACGGGCGGCTGGGACTCGCGGCTCATGGCCAGCTTCCACGACTGGCGCGCCAGGCCCCTGCCGGCCCACACCTACGGCATGAACCCCCGCAGCCTCGATGCCGTCCTGGCGCGCCGGCTGGCCCGCCGCCTGGGCATCCCGGCGGACTTCCTGCGCATCGACGCCGGCTTCTTCGCCCGCTTCCCCGCGCTGGCGCGCGAGGCGCTCTATCTGAGCGACGGCCAGGGCGACGCCACCAACGCCCACATCCTCCACGTGCTGGACCAGGTGCCGGCCGAGCACCGCTTCGTCCTGACGGGCAAGTACGGCTCCCAGACCTTCCGCGGCATCGCCTCCCACGCCTTCGCATTCAACCAGATGGGCATCTTCCCGCTGCTGGCCCCCGGTCCCCGCGAGGACCTGGCGGCGCGCGCCCGCGGCTGCTTGGAGCGCGCGCGGGCGGCATTCGGCGCAGGCCTGCGTGAGGCCGACCGTGACCTGCTCTTCCTGCTGCTGGAGGAGTGCCGGCGGGTCTGGGGCGGCAACCTGGCCATCGAGCGCAGCCACATCTGGCCCCTGACGCCCTACGTGGACAACGACGTCATCGACTTCATGTTCGCCACGGCGCCGGGGCTGCGGCGGGGCAGCGTCCTGCAGAAGGCCCTGGTGTCGCGGCGGCGCCCGGACCTGGCGGGCGTTCCCACCAACCGCGGCGAGACGGGGCGGCCCGGACATCCCGCATCGCGCCTGGAGGCGGCGGTCTTCCGCGCCCGCTTCCTGGCCGACCTGGTGGCCAACAGCCGCCGCTTCCCGCCGCGCCTGCGCCTGGACCGCCTGCCCCTGGCGCGCCTGGGCACGACCCAGTACCGCACCTGGTTTCGGGGCGAGCTGGCGGGAACCTTGAAGGAAGTCCTGCTGGATCCGCGCAGCCTGGGCCGCGGCCTGTTCGACCGGCGCGAGGTGGAGCGCGCCGTGACCGAGCACGTGACGCGCCGGGCCGACCGCTCCAACGAGCTGCGAAAGCTGCTCAGCCTGGAGATCACCCAGCGCCTGTTCATGGACGGCGAGGCCCTGCGCTAGATCCCGTCACGCGAAGCGGTTCGCGGCGCGCGGAGGCCGCGCGGCGGGCATCCGGCGCACGACCTCGGCCGCGTCGGCCTGGAAGGCTATTCCACGAACACCATCTTGTGGACCTGGCTGCGGGAACCCACCTGCAGGCGGCACAGGTACACGCCGGACGCCAGCGGCCGGCCCGCGCCGTCGCGGCCGTCCCAGGCGACGGCGTGCTCGCCCGCGCCGTAGCCCGCGCCGTCGGCGAGGCACCGCACGCAGCGGCCGGCGACGTCGTGGATCGTGAGCGACACGGCCGCCGCCTCGGTCAGGTCGAAGCGGATGTCGGTCCGGGGGTTGAAGGGATTGGGATGGTTCTGCGCCAGGCGGAAGGGCGCCGCGCCCGGCGCCTGTGCGCCCGTCGTCACGCAGCCCTCGCCCCAAGCGCCCATGAGCACGCCGCACTCGTTGTTCTCCGGCAGGCAGGGCGACTGGGTCCGCAGGTGGAAGTCGCCGGCGTAGGGGGCGCAGAAGAGCGGGTCCGCGGCGATGTTGCCGTTGATGCCGGTCTGGTCCTCGATGAGCCCGCCGTAGCCGCCGTCGGCGTTGCCGTAGACGCAGCAGCAGACGAGCTCGGCGCCGGAGGGCTCGCCCTGCAGGTTCTCCTCGCAGAAGACCCCCCCGCCCCAGAACACCGCGTTGTTCCCGGCGAGCGTGCAGCGCTGGAGCACCGGCGAGGAGCCCAGGCAGTGGATGCCGCCACCGTCCACGGACCTGTTGTCCAGGAAGAGGCAGTCGCTGAACTCGGGCGAGGCGTCGTAGCAGGCCACGGCGCCGCCGTATCCCGCCTCGTTGCCTCTGAACACGCAGCGGGACACCTGCAGCGACGCGTCTCGGCAGTACAGGGCGCCGCCGCAGCCGTTGACCTCGTCGTTGAAGCCGTTCACGATGGTGAAGCCCTCGATGACGACGTCCTGCACGAACTCGCACAGGATCACCCGCCCCTGCCCACCAGCGTCGATGGTCACGCACTCCGGCTCGCCCGTCTCGCTGCGCAGCGTGACCCCGGCGGTCATGGCGATGTCATGTTCGGCGTAGATACCGCAGGCGACCAGCACCGTGTCCCCCGGCGCCGCCGCGCCCACGCCGGCGGCGATGGTCGGCTGGTCCGCGGGCACGTGGATGGTGGCGCCGGACGTCCGGCGGGCGCGTCGCACCGGGGCGGCAGGCGCCCTCAGGCCCGCTGCGCCAAGGCGAGGACGTCGGCGCCCGAGGGCTGCTGGTAGACGCTCAGGCCGAACTCGCCCACGGCGGCCAGCACGTGGTCGAAGATGTCGGCCTGGATGGCCTCGTAGGCGGCCCAGCGCTGGTCCTTGCTGAAGACGTAGATCTCCAGGGGCAGGCCGTGCTCCGTGGGCTGGAGCTGGCGCACCAGGAAGGTCATGTCCTGGTGGACCATGGGGTGCCGCCGCAGGTAGGCCGCGAGGTAGGCCCGGAAGGTGCCGATGTTCGTCATCCGCCGCCCGTTGACCCGCACGGCGCCGTCGATGCCGTGCTCCTCGTTCCACGCGGCCAGCTCCTTCTCCTTCTCCTCGATGTAGGGCGCGAGCACCTGGATGCGCCGCAGCCGCGCGACGTCCGCGGGCTCGAGGAAGCGGATGCTCGACACGTCGATCATCAGCGAGCGCTTGATGCGCCGGCCGCCCGACTCCTCCATGCCGCGCCAGTTCTTGAAGGCGTCCGAGACCAGAGCGTAGGCGGGGATGGTCGTGATGGTCTTGTCCCAGTTGCGCACCTTCACGGTGGTCAGGGAGATGTCGATGACGTCCCCGTCGGCGCCGTACCTGGGCATCTCGATCCAGTCGCCGCGGCGCAGCATGTCGTTGGCCGTGAGCTGGATGCCCGCCACGAAGCCCAGGATGGCGTCCTTGAAGATGAGCAGCAGCACCGCCGTCATGGCGCCCAGGCCGCTGAGCAGGACGACGGGCGAGCGCTTGAGCAGCACCGAGAAGATGACGATGCCCAGGGCGATGTAGAGGACCAGCTTGACGACCTGCACGGTGCCCTTGATGGGGCGCGTCCGCGAGTACTCGGTGCCCTGGTAGATGTCCACGCCGGCGTTGAGGAAGGCGTCCAGGGCGAAGACGCCCACCATGAGCATGTAGACCAGGGCGCCGCGCCGGAAGGCCTCCTGGGCCTCGGGGATGCCGGCGAAGAGCGCCGGGCCCAGGAAGTAGACCACGAGGGCCGGCACCAGGTGGGACAGGCGCGTGAAGGCGTGCCGCTCGAGGATGACGTCGTCCCAGCGCGTGCGGCTGGCGCGCACCGCGCGCGCCACGGCCCGCAGCAGGACGCGCTTGGCGACGAGGTTGGCGAGGAAGCCCACGACGATGAGGATCGCCAGCGAGATCACCATCTTCAGCCAGGGGCCGGCGGCCGGATCCAGGGACTCCAGCCAGGCGCGCAGGGATTCCATCGTCGCCTCCTTCTCGCGGTCGCGGACCGGGCTCGCCGGCGTCCGGCGCGTCACCGGCCGCGCGGATCGGACACCGGGGCCATCCTTCCCGATGGGCGCGGTCCGGAACAAGGGGAAAATGGCCCGACCGGCCCCGCAAGGGGTGCTCTCCTGGTGTTTGCAAACGCGGTGCGTTCACCCTATGATGGCCGGGCCGGAGCGGCGTTCGCCGCTACGGAAACCCGACGGCGGAAGGAGACCGGCATGGCGATGGCGTTCGGGCCGCGGCGCGGCGTCTTCCTCAACATCACTGACGCGATGAAGGAGCCCCCCCTCGACGCCGCGGAAGTCGCGCTGCGCGAGCGCTTCGACCTCGTCTACCGCTCGCTCTCGGCGATCCTCTACAACTACGTGCCCACGAGCGGCCACCCGGGCGGCGCCGTCTCCTCGGGACGCTTCGTCACCGCGGCCCTCTTCGGCGCCATGGACTACGACTTCTCGGATCCCGACCGCGCCGACGCCGACCTGATCAGCTACGCCGCCGGCCACAAGGCCATGGGACTCTACGCCATGTGGGCCCTGCGCAACGAGATCGCCCGCATCGGCGCCCCGGAGCTGCTGCCTGCCGACCCCGCCTTCCAGCTCCGCCTCGAGGACCTGCTGGGCTTTCGCCGCAATCCCGTCTCCGCCACGCCGCTGTTCAAGAAGTTCAAGAGCAAGTCCCTGGACGGCCACCCGACGCCGGCTACGCCCTTCCTGAAGCTGTCCACGGGCGCCTCGGGCATCGGCGACAGCTCGTCGATCGGCCTGGCCTTCGGCGCCCGCGACTACTGGGGCGACGCCGCCCCGCGCCTGAACATCGTCGAGGGCGAGGGCGGCCTGACGCCGGGCCGCGTCGGCGAGGCCCTGGCCGCCGCCGCCACGGCGTCTCTGGACAACATCGTCATGCACCTGGACTGGAACCAGGCCTCCATCGACTCCGACCACGTCTGCCGCGAGGGCGATCAGCCCGGGGACTACGTCCAGTGGGATCCCCGCGAGCTGTTCTACCTGCACGACTGGAACGTCATCTGGGTGCCCGACGGCTTCGACCTGCAGCAGATCGCCGCCGCCCAGCGCCGCGCCCTGGCCATGGACACGGGGCAGCCCACGGCCATCGTCTACCGGACGGTCAAGGGCTGGCGCTACGGCATCGAGGGCAAGGCCAGCCACGGCGCCGGCCACAAGCTCTGCTCCGCGGAGTACTACCGGGCCCTCCAGCCCCTGGTGGACCTGACGGGCGTGGATCTGCCCCGCTGCGGTCCCGAGCCTCTGGCCTGCGCGGGCGACGAAGGCGACGCCGTGCGCGAGGACTGCTTCTGGCGGACGCTGCTGGCGGTGCGCGGCCTGCTGGAGGGCGAGACGGAGATGGTGGGCTACCTTGCCGGACAGCTGCGCGAGGCCCGCGCGCGCCTGGACCGGCGCGCCCGCAAGCCGCGCGCGGGCGCCCCCCGCGTGGAGACCATCTACGAGCTGGCGGCCCGCTCCGGGGGCGAGGAGCCCGCGGAGCTGCGCCTGGAGCCGGGCGGCAAGACCACGCTGCGCGGGCAGCTCGGCAAGGTCCTGCAGTACTGCACCCGCGAGAGCGGGGGCGCGATGCTGGCCGCCGCGGCGGACCTGCTGGGCTCCACCAGCGTCCTCGCCCTGGGCAAGGACTTCCCCCAGGGCTTCTTCCACCTCGTGAACAACCCGGCCTCGCGCATCCTCTCGGTGGGCGGCATCTGCGAGGATGCCATCGCCGGCGTGCTCAGCGGCATCAGCGCCTACGGGCGGCACATCGGCGTGGGATCGTCCTACGGCGCCTTCATCGCCGCCCTGGGCCATATCTCGGTGCGCCTGCACGCCATCGGCGCCCAGTCGCGCCGCTTCCTGGTTCCCGGCGAGCCCTACCGGACGATGGTGCTCATCTGCGCCCACGCCGGCCTCAAGACCGGCGAGGACGGGCCCACCCACGCCGACCCGCAGCCCCTGCAGCTCTTGCAGGGCAACTTCCCGGCCGGCGTGGCCGCGACCCTGACGCCCTGGGACCCCCAGGAGATCTGGCACGTCTTCGCGGCGGCCCTGCGCCTCCGGCCGGCCGTGATCGCGCCCTTCGTGACCCGCCCCAGCGAGCCCATCCTGGACCGCGAGGCCCTGGGCCTGGCTCCGGCCGCCGCCGCCGCGCAGGGCGTCTACCTGCTGCGGGACGCCAGGGGCGACGGTGACGGCGCCCTGGTCCTGCAGGGCAGCGACGTCGCCTACGCCTTCGTCCAGGAGGCCCTGCCCCTGCTGGAGCGGGAGGGCATCGACCTGAAGGTCTGGTACGTGGCCAGCGCCGAGCTCTTCGACGCCCTGCCCGCCGCCGAGCGGGAACGCATCTTCCCCGCCCGCGAGGCCGCGCGGGCCATGGGCATCACGGGATTCACACTGCCCACCCTCTACCGCTGGGTGATCTCCGAGCGCGGACGGGCGGCCAGCTTCCACCCCTTCATGAAGGGGCACTACCTGGGCAGCGGGCAGGCCCACATGGTCATGCGCGAGGCGGGCATCCACGGCGCCGCGCAGTTCGAGGCCGTCAAGCGCTACCTGGCCGGAGCGCGAGTCGGCGCCTGAGTTTCTGCCGCGAGGAATGTCTCACCATGCCGGAACGAGCCCCCCGCATCCGCGGGGGGCTTCGTCATGAGGTCCCAACGGGTTGTCACGGCGGCGCCCAGGAACGGCGCGCGGGTGGTGACCAGCCGGCGGCGCCGCTAGGGCGCCATGCCGTCCAGGACGATCCGGACGGCCAGGCGGGTCAACCGGCGGATGCCGCGTTCGGAGCGGCGCCCCTCCACGACGAGCAGGGCGTGCTGGCTGCGCGTCCGGCGGTCGGCGAGCAGCTGCTCGTCGATGAGCAGGGTGGCCAGGCCGTGCACCGTCGCCCAGCAAGCGTTGGCCAGATCCAGAGACGAACCCGCCTGGAGCAGGCCCAGGCGCTGGCAGGCCTCGATGGCGGCGATGACCTCGCCCAGCGCCGCCCTCGCCTCGCGACGCAAGCTCGGGGGGGCGGGCACGGGCAGGCCCTGGCCGCCGAACATGAGGCGGAAGCGGGCCGGATTGGACACGGCGAAGTCCACGTAGGCCAGGGCCATGCGTTCCAGGGCCTCGAGGCAGGCGGACTCGTCGCGTCCGACCGTGGCGCGCAGGCGGTCGCGCAGCTGCCGGAAGCCGTCCTCGGCGATGGCCGCCAGGAGGGCGCCCTTGCCGGCGAAGTGGCGGTAGGGCGCGCTGCGGGAAACCCCGACGCTGTCGCTGAGGGCCCGCAGGGTCACCGCCGCCACGCCGCCCCGCTCCAGGAAACGGTTCGCCGCCTCGAGCAACGAGGCGCGGAGGTTGCCGTGGTGGTAGCCTTGCTTGCGTTTCTTCGCCATGATGCTCGGCAGGATGGCTAAGAAAGTTGACATTGTCAACATTCGCGGTTATGTTAACGACGTTAACATTGCCGCGCCGATAGCGACCGGGCATATCTATATCCGGATCGTGCGGCCGGCGGAAGTGAGACGTACATGAAGATCCTGCTCGTGAATCCCGCGACTCCCGTCACCTTCTACAGCTTCGACCATGCCCTGCCCTTCGTGTCGAAGCGGTCCAACTCGCCGCCCCTGGGACTGGCCACCGTGGCGGCCATGCTGCCCGGCGACTGGCCGGCGCGCCTGGTGGACCTGAACCTGGGCCCGCTGCGCGACGAGGACCTGATCTGGGCCGACCTCGTCTTCCTGACGGGGATGGACATCCAGCGCCGCTCCTTCGAGAAGGTCGTCCAGAGCTGCAACCAGCTCGGCGTGCGCGTGGTGGCCGGCGGTCCCCTGGTGACCGCCCAGCACGACACGCTGGCAGGGGTGCAGCACCTCGTCCTGGGCGAGGCGGAGCAGACACTGCCGTCCTTCCTGGCGGACCTGGCAGCCGGGCAGGCGAAGCCGCTCTACCGCTCCGACGCCTTCCCCGACATCGCGTCCTCGCCGGTGCCCCGCTGGGAGCTGCTCGACCTGCGCAAGTACGCCGTCATGAACGTCCAGTACTCGCGGGGCTGCCCCTACGACTGCGAGTTCTGCACCATCCCCCAGCTCAACGGGCGGCGGCCCCGCACCAAGAGCTGGCCCCAGCTGCGGGCGGAGCTGGACGCCCTGCACAGCCTCGGCTGGCACGGCGGCGTCTTCATCGTGGACGACAACTTCATCGGCAACCGGCGCAAGCTCCGGTCGGACATCCTGCCGGCCCTCGGCGAGTGGTCGCGGCGCCGGCGACACCCCTTCGACTTCACCACCGAGGTCTCCATCGACCTGGCGGACGACGAGGAGCTGGTGCGGCTGATGGTGGCGGCCGGCTTCGAGAACGTCTTCATCGGCATCGAGACGCCCAACGACGAGAGCCTGGCTGAGTGCGGCAAGAACCAGAACCGGCGGCGGGACCTGCTGGCGTCGGTGCGCAGCCTCCAGCGGCAGGGTCTGCAGGTGTCGGCCGGCTTCATCCTGGGCTTCGACCACGACCCGCCCGAGATCTTCCAGCGCCTGGCCGGCTTCATCCAGCAGTCCGGCATCGTCACGGCCATGGTGGGGCTGCTCAACGCCCCGCGCGGGACGCGCCTGTTCGAGCGCCTGAAGGCCGAGAAGCGCCTGCTGGGCAGCATCAGCGGGGACAACACGGACGGCAGCACGAACTTCCTGCCGCGCATGAGCATGGAGAAGCTGCAGCAAGGCTACCGGCGCGTGCTGGACGGCATCTACTCGCCGCGCGCCTACTACGCGCGCCTGCGGACCTTCCTGCGCGAGTACCGGCCGCCGGCGAGACGGCAGCGCGTCCGCTTCGCCGACGTGAAGTCCCTGGTCAAGGTGATGTGGGTGCTGGGTCTGACGGAGCGCGGGCGGCGCCACTTCTGGCATCTCTTCTTCTACAGCCTGGCCCGCTGTCCGGCCAAGTTCTCGGTCGCCATGACCCTGGCCGTCTACGGCTACCACTTCCGCCGCGTCGCGGCTCAGGCCTAGCCGGCGGGCGCCGGGGCGCGCCGGCGTCCAGGCGGGCCGCCGCGCGCTGACGAACGAGCGCACCGGCGCCAGGGCGGGCCGGCGCGCGGCCGCTCAGTCGCGCTTCTTCTCGATCTTGGCCCAGGAGTCGCGCAGGGAGACGGTGCGGTTGAACACCGGCGCTCCCGGCCGCGAGTCCACCGTGTCCACGCAGAAGTAGCCGTGGCGCAGGAACTGGAAGCGCGCGCCGGGCGCGGCCGCCGCCAGGGCCGGCTCCACCTTGCAGCCCCCGAGCACACGCAGGGAACCGGGATTGAGATGCGCGGTGAAGTCCGCGCCCTCGTCCGCCTCGGGGTCCGGCCTCGTGAACAGGTAGTCGTACAG
Source organism: Candidatus Krumholzibacteriota bacterium (assembly GCA_016933175.1). Taxonomy (GTDB): domain Bacteria; phylum Krumholzibacteriota; class Krumholzibacteriia; order JACNKJ01; family JACNKJ01; genus JAFGBK01. Next base: position 36,003 of record JAFGBK010000015.1, read on the forward strand.
GCGCACCTCGGCCTCGCCCGCGTGCTCGGCCGAGACCCAGTGCAGGGTTCCCCGCACCTTGCGTCCGTCGGGCGCCTCGCCGCCGCCCGTCTCCGGGTCGTAGGTGCAGCGCAGCTCCGCCACCTCGCCGCCGGCGCCCTTCACCACCTCCTCGCAGCGGATGAAGTAGGCGTGCTTGAGGCGCACCTCGCTCCCCGGCGCCAGGCGGAACCACTTCTTCGGCGCCTCCTCGCGGAAGTCGTCCCGCTCGATCCAGAGCGTGCCCGAGAACGGCAGCTCCCGCGCGCCCGCGGCGGGGTCCTCGGGGTTGTTCTCGGCGGCGACCGTCTCCACCCGGCCCGCGGGCCAGTTGGTGATGACGACCTTCAGCGGATCGAGCACCGCCATGGCCCGCGGCGAGCGCCGGTTGAGGTCCTCGCGGACGGCGTGCTCGAGCAGGGCAACGTCCACGGTGGCGTCGCGCCGGGCCGTGCCGATGCTTTCCAGGAAGGCGCGGATGGCCTCGGGCGTGTAGCCCCGCCGCCGGAGCCCGCACAGGGTGGGCAGGCGCGGATCGTCCCAGCCGGAGACGCGCCCCTCGGCCACCAGGCGCGCCACCTTGCGCTTGCTCATCACCGTGTAGGCGAGGTTCATGCGCCCGAACTCGATCTGCTGCGGATGGTGCACGCCGAGCTGGCCCAGGAACCAGTCGTAGAGCGGCCGGTGCACGTCGAACTCCAGGCTGCAGATGGAGTGGGTGACGCCCTCGATGCTGTCCTCGAGGCCGTGGGCCCAGTCGTACATGGGGTAGATGCACCAGGCGTCGCCCTGGCGGTGGTGGCGCGCGTGGCGGATGCGATACATGAGCGGGTCGCGCAGGAGCATGTTGGGCGAGGCCATGTCGATCCTGGCCCGCAGCACCTTGGCGCCGTCGGGGAACTCGCCGGCCCGCATGCGGCGGAACAGGTCCAGGTTCTCCTCGACGGAGCGGTCGCGGCAGGGGCTGTCGCGGCCCGGCGTGGTCACCGTGCCCCGGTGCTCGCGGATCTCCTCCTCGCTCAGGTCGTCGACGTAGGCCTTGCCCGCCTCGATGAGCTGCTCGGCGTAGGCGACCATCTGCTCGAAGTAGTCCGAGGCGTAGTAGAGGCGGTCCCCCCAGTCGTAGCCCAGCCAGCGGATGTCCTCCATGATGGCCGCGACGTACTCCTCCTCCTCCCTCGCCGGGTTCGTGTCGTCGAAGCGGAGGTTGCACCGGCCGCCGTAGCGCTCGGCCAGGCCGAAGTCCAGGCTGACGGCCTTGGCGTGGCCGATGTGGAGGTAGCCGTTGGGCTCGGGCGGGAAGCGGGTCTGGACCTTCCCGCCCCACTTGCCGGTGCGCAGATCCTCCTCGATGATCTCCTGGATGAAGTGCCGGGGGGTCTCCTCGCTGGCCATGCCGCCTCGCCTCCGTGGCTGGGTCTCCCGCCGGGCGGGATACGGAACGGAAAGCGCCTCCCCCACGATGCGGAGGAGGCGCCCGGGTAGCCCCTAGGGGATTCGAACCCCTGTTACCGGATCGAGAATCCGACGTCCTAGGCCAGGCTAGACGAAGGGGCCATGGAACGCCCGCGGACAGGACCGCGGGCGGGTTGCCCGGCAAGGATTCGAACCTCGATAAACGGAACCAGAATCCGTTGTCCTGCCATTAGACGACCGGGCACTGACGAGCACGGAATCTAGCAGCTAACTCCCCCGTTCGCAAGACCCTGCGCGCACAACGCCGCCCGGTCGCGGGTCAGCCCTCCCAGCCCCGCCCCGTCAGGCGGGCCCGCGTCAGATCGCTCCCAAGCAGCTCGCAAACACTAAAGATGTCAGGGCTTACGGACCGGCCGGTCACCGCCACGCGCAGCGGGTGGATCAGCGCCGCCGCCTCGATCCCCATGGCCTCGGCCCGCTCGCGCAGGGCGGCCTCGATGGCGCCGGCCTCCCAGGGCGCGACGCCCGCCAGGCGTCCGGCCAGGTCCGCCAGGCGTCCGGCGGCCTCGCCGCCCAGATGCTCGGCCACGGCCTCGGGATCGTAGTCCGGCCGCTCGCGGAAGAAGTGGCCCAGGCGCTCGGCGGCCTCGGGCCAGCTCTTGATGCGCTTGCCCATGAGGCCGACCAGGGCGGCGAGGCGCGGCCGGATCGCGTCCAGGGGCGGCAGCGCCAGGCCCTGCCCGGTCAGGAAGGCGTGGATGCCCGCCGCCTTCTCGTCGTCCGAGAGCCGGGTGAAGTGCTCGCCGCTGAGCCAGGCCAGCTTGTCGGGGTCGAAGACCGACGGGTTGCTGCCCACGCGCTTGAGGCTGAAGGCCTCCACCAGCTTCCGCGGCGTGAACAGCTCCGTCTTGCCGTCGAGGCTCCAGCCCAGCAGGGCCAGGTAGTTCATCATGCCGGCCGGCAGGATGCCCTGCTTCTCGAACTCCTGGACGCTGGTGGCGCCGTGGCGCTTGGACAGGCGCGTCTTGTCGGCGCCCAGGATCATGGGCAGGTGGGCGAACTTGGGCAGCTTGTAGCCCAGCGCCTGGTAGAGCAGCACGTGCCGCGGCGAGTTGCTGATGTGGTCGTCGCCGCGGATGACGTGCGTGATGCCCATGGCGTCGTCGTCCACCACCACGGCGAAGTTGTAGGTGGGCAGCCCGTCGCCCTTGACGAGGACGAAGTCCTCCAGCAGCTCGTTGCGGAAGGCCATCTTGCCGCGGATCACGTCGAAGAGCAGGGTCTCGCCCTCGTCGGGGCTGCGGAAGCGGATGACGTGGGGCTCGCCGGCGGCCACGCGCCGGGCGGCCTCGCCGGGCGGGATGCGCCCGCAGCGGCCGTCGTAGTTGGGGTCGCGGCCGGCGGCCCGCTCGGCCTCGCGGATGGCCTCCACCGCCTCGGGCGCGCAGAAGCAGGGGTAGGCCCCGCCCTCGGCCACGAGGCGCGCCGCCTCGGCCTGGTACAGCTCCCGCCGCTCGCTCTGGAAGTAGGGCGCGTGGGGGCCGCCAACATCGGGGCCCTCGTCCCAGTCCAGGCCCAGCCAGCGCAGGCCCTCCAGGATGCCGCGCACGGACTCCTCGCTGCTGCGCGCCGCGTCCGTGTCCTCGATGCGCAGGATGAAGGCGCCGCCTGTCTTGCGGGCGTAGAGCCAGTTGTAGAGGGCCGTGCGGGCGCCGCCCACGTGGAGGTGTCCCGTGGGGCTGGGGGCGAAGCGCACGCGGATGCCGTCGCTCATGCCGGTCCTTTCGGCGGCGGGGAAGGCGGGCGCCCGGCGTCCCGCCGGGCGGAGCGCCGCGCCCTACCAGGGCTCGTGAGCGGCCACCAGCTCGTCGGGACCCATGCCGTAGACCCGCCGCACCGCGTCCGCGAAGGACAGGGCCGGGTCGGCCGCCATGGTCTCGACGAGGGTCTTGAAGGTCTGCAGGCCGGACTGCGTGATGATCGCCTCCGCCAGCCGGTAGGCCCGCCAGAAGGCGATGCGGCTGCGGCAGCGCTCCTCCTCGAAGCCGCCGGGCCGCGCCACCTCCCGCATCATCAGCTCCCGGTCGCGGAAAAGCTCCAGGTCGCGGACCATGGTGGCCTGGTCCACCTCCACGTTCCGGTCGCGGCGCAGCACGTCTACCTGCCCCTCCAGCACCCAGCCCTCGCCGCCGATGAAGGCGCCGGCGCCGTAGACGAGCCAGTAGGGTAGGCGGTCGCCGGTCAGCCGGCGCAGGTGCCACTCCAGGGCCAGGTGGGTCATGCTCTCCATGCAGATGCCGCGCGCCGTGATGGCGGAGATGGGCTGCATGACGATGGTGTCGCCCCGCACGTCGCCGGGCATCCACCAGGGCAGGCCGTACTCGAGGCCGTAGGCCTTCATGTCGAAGGGCACCTGCAGGGGGATGGGCGCGGGGGCCTCCCAGCCCAGGCGGTCCTTGATGGCGAAGTGGGCGAAGTCGCCGTACTCGGCGAAGCTGGCCGCCACCTTGCGCGGCACGTAGGGGCTGAAGCGGATGTCGAAGAACTCGGTGACGATGCGGTCATCGGTGATCAGGGGCTCCGGGCGCGGGTCGCCCTCCTGCCAGGTCATGACGGTCTTCCAGCCGTAGCCCAGGGGCACGCGGTCGTCCCGGCGGGCCTCGGCCCGCGCCGCGGCCTCCGCCTGGTCGCCCGGCTTGAGCACGCCGCGGTAGCGCAGCTGCACGCCCTGCTCGGTGGTGAAGGTGGTGTCCACGACGGCGCCCTCGTCCTGGGCGGCGGCGGGCGGGACGGACAGGGCCAGGACGGCGGCCAGGGCTGGCAGGGCCTGTGCCGCGCGCAGGATGCCGCGGGTGAGACGCTTCGTCATGCTTCCTCCTCGAGCCAGGGCATCAGGGCGCGCACCGCGCGGCCCGCCGCCTCGATGGGATGGCCGGCGTCGGCCCGGCGCAGGGACGCCAGCCGCTCGCCGCCCGCGCGCCGCTCGGCCACCCACTCGCGGGCGAACTCGCCGGAGTCCACCTCGCCCAGCAGGGCGCGCATCGTCTCGCGCACGCAGGCGTCGATGACGCGCTTGCCGCGCGTCAGGTCGCCGTAGAGGGCCGTGCCGCTGATCCGCCCGCGCATGCCCTCGATGCCGCGGCGGTGGATGAGGTCCGCCAGGATCTTCACCTCGTGCAGGCACTCGAAGTAGGCGATCTCCGGCTGCACGCCGCGTTCGACGAGGGTGTCGAAGCCGGCGCGGATCAGCTCGCTCAGCCCCCCGCACAGGACGGCCTGCTCGCCGAAGATGTCGCTCACTGCCTCCTCGCGGAAGCTGGTCTCGAAGGCACCCGTGCGCAGGCAGCCCAGGGCGCCGGCGTAGGCCAGGCAGGCCTCCCAGGCGCGCCCGGTGGCGTCTCGCTCCACGGCCACCAGGGCCGCGGCGCCGCGGCCCTCGCTGTAGAGCCGCCGGACGGAGTCCCCCTGGGCCTTGGGGGCCACCAGGAAGACGTCCGTTCGTGGGTCCGGCGCCAGCAGGCCGAAGCCGACGGCGAAGCCGTGGGCGAAGCCCAGGGCCGCGCCCGGCTTCAGGTGGGGCCGGATGGCGGCGTCGAAGAGCTCGGCCTGTGTCTCGTCGGGGGTCAGGAGCATCAGGATGTCCGCCCCGCGGGCGGCCGACGCCACGTCGAGCACCGTGAACTCCGCGTCCCGCGCGCGGTTCCACGACGGCCCGCCCGGGCGGGCGCCGACGACCAGGTCCGCGCCCTCGTCGCGCAGGCAGGCGGCGTGGGCGGCGCCCTGGTTGCCGAAGCCCACGACGGCCACGCGGCGGCCCGCGAGCCCCGCAGCGGGGCGGTCCTTCTCGGTGAACAGGCGCGGCATGGACCTTCTCTAACAAATGGCCGGGTGGGGCGCAAGGCGCGCCGGCTCTTTCCCCCTGTTTTCCAAGGGTTTGGCGAGTCCGGGGCGGCTCGGGCGAGGACCGGCCGGTATTGACTTTGGGCCGGAGCGTGGTTAGCCTAGTGTGCGCTGGCGGCTTAGCTCAGCTGGTTAGAGCATCGGAATCATAATCCGAGTGTCCGGGGTTCGAGTCCCTGAGCCGCTACCGTCATGAAGAAGGCCGGCCCTTTAGGGTCGGCCTCTTCGTCGCTCCCCACCCGTCCGGTACCCCGTGCCACGCCGCCCTTGCCGCTCAACGTCACATTGGTTTAAAATGAAATGTGCAACCTCGCGTCGCGCGGCACATTCAACGCGCGCTACCGGATCGGGCGGCGGTCCCCTGCCCGCGAGCGACGCGCCAATCCCCAGCAGACAGGGCAGGAAGGGGCCCCTCCCGCGCTCCGGCAAGGAGTAACCGTTATGAAACGTTTGAGAATCGCGATCCTGGCCCTGGCGATCCTCTGCCTGGCCCTGCCCGCCTCGGCCGTCACGCGGACCCTGACCCTGGACTTCTGCCCCGTGGCGGGCCAGTGCGACACCGAGTGGACCGAGGGCAACTGCGCCCTGATGGCCGTCACCAGCGTCGCCGGCGACTGCGAGCCCGGCAATTGCTACTTCGCCGAGTTCGACAACGGCGTTCTGTACGGGCTCTTCCTGACCTGCCGCCTGACCATCGATCTGAGAAACCTCGAGGGCATCCAGAGCATCGAGGTCGATCTCCAGGAGGGCTGGGCGACCGGCTGCACGCGGGCCTTCCTCTACGCGGGCGCCGCGCAGATCGACGCGGACTACAGCGCCGGCATGGGCGTCGACATGCTGACGCTGTCGGCGGGCGGCAGCCTGCCCACCCAGCTCGCGGTCTCGGGCCACGAGTGCGCCGTCTGGGAGATCCGCATCATCGGCGAAGACCTCACCCCCGCCGCCGGCGAGAGCTGGACGGCTGTCAAGTCGCTGTACTGACGGACTCGAATCCGCCGCCATGAAGAAACGGCGGGCGGGCACTCCTGCGCCCGCCCGCCTCGTCGCTTCCAGCCGCCATGAACACCCGTTCCGCGCCGCCGGCCGGAAGTCTAGATGTTCAGGCGGTAGGTCACCTTCGCCATGACGATGTCCTCGGCCGGCGCCTCCAGCAGCGAGCCCGCGTCGCGGGACAGGCGGAAGTCGCCGGGGTTCGCATAATCGGCGCGGCCCTGGGTCCAGACCAGGTAGAAGGTCGAGCCGGGCCGGTACTCCCACCGCAAGACCATGTTCACCTTGAGGGACTTGACGTTGAAGTCGGGATTGCCGACGGCGAAGGCCTCGCCGTCCCCGGGGGCGACGGCGTACTCGTCCGCGTCGGCGTCGTAGGCGATGGTCGAGGCGCCGTCGTCGCCGTAGGTGCGGAAGCCGTAGCCGTGGGGATCGGTCAGCTCCTTGAAGGCGCTGTAGCGGGCCGCCGCGAAGAGGGGCTGGACGTAGGCCTGCAGGGTCAGGGCCGGCGTGAAGCTCCAGTCCATGCGCGCGCTCAGGCCGAGGCTGCGGTACTCCATGTCGGCGAAGACGTAGCGCCGGCCGGCCGTGGCGGTCGCGGCCTCGTCCGCCACGCTGGTCACGTACTGGGCGATCTCCTTGTGCCAGGTCGAGTTCGGACCCACCGTCAGGCTCACCGAGTCCTTCAGGCGCAGGCGCAGCCAGAGGTTGCCCTGCACGATGGCGCTCTCGTCCGTGCCGCGGCTGTCGTAGTAGCCGCCGCCGAAGGACAGCTTCTTGCGGCCGTCGCTGCTGAAGCCGATGTCGGCGCTCCAGGCCACGGGCAGGTTCACCGCCGGGCCGCCGCGCGTCAGGGTGGTGTTGTAGCGCTCGGGGTAGTAGCCGAAGTTGGCCCAGCCGCTCCAGTAGTTGGCGAACTGGGCGCTGGAGAAGAGGATCGCGCCGTGGCTCGTGGGCAGGCCGCCCATGTCCCAGACCTGGTAGAGGGCGAGCTGCGTGACGCGGTTGCGGAACAGGCGGCCGGGCTCCAGCCAGCGGTAGCCGCTCACGATGTGGGCGTTGGCCTGGTCGGAACGGCTCTGGTAGCCCAGATCGCTGATCTCGTAGCCGGGGCTCGTGGCGCCAACGGCGCTGTTCAGGGCCCAGGCGCCCTTCTGCCGGTTGAGCATCAGGCGGCCGCACCAGCCGGCCAAGGAGGTGCGCGAGGGATCGTAGCCCAGGTGGCCGGCGTCGGGCCGCTGCATGTAGCGGCGCGAGGAGCGCTGGACGCGGTCCAGGACCCCGGGCGAGCCCTTCACGAGGCTGCCCGACAAGTAGCCCTTGAGGGCCCAGACGCCGCCCGCGTCGAGGGTGGTCCAGCCGTCGACGCCCCCGGCCCAGGCGCACTCGGCGAGGCGCTCGCGGGCCAGCGGCGTGTCCAGGTCGCGCAGGGTCGAGGTGGCCATCAGGCCCAGGCCCCGCGTGCCGTCCTCGCGGGTGCGCTGGAGGCGCAGGACCGAGTAGGCGGTGCGGGGCTCCACGAGCTGCTCGCGCACGACGCCACCTTCGTACAGGCGCGCCGTCTCGCCTTCGGTGACGGCGCCCAGGAAGCCGACGCCGGTGCCGCCGATCTTGCCGCCCAGGCGGGCGGCGCCCAGGATGGTCGTCGCCGCGGGCAGGTCGGCGTGGTCGCTGTCCTCCAGGGGAAGCTGCGGAGCGCGCCCGATGCGGCGGCTATAGAACACGACGGGGTCCATCCAGTTCAGGCCCCAGTTGCTGTTCGTGCCCTCGCTGCCGAAGCGGTAGAGGTTGGCGCCCTCCACGAAGAACGGGCGCTTCTCGGGGAAGTAGGTCTCGAAGTCCGAGAGGCTGACGACGGCCGGGTCCACCTCCACCTGGCCGAAGTCGGGATTGAAGGTGGCCACCAGGTCCAGGTTGCTTGTCAGGCCCCAGATGAGGTCCAGGCCGGAGGCACCGGCGAAGTCGGAGCCGTCGTGGAAGGGATCGCCCGCGTCCACGCCCGCGAAGGTGCCCTTGCCGGAGGCGTAGGGCACCAGCTCGATGCTCCGCGAGGGGCGCACGCCGGCGATGCCCACCAGGTCGGGGAAGCGGCTGATGAAGCCGGACTCGCCGCGCGGCCGGTGGAAGAGGTCGTCGCGGCCCTGGTAGCGCTGGACGCGCCGGCTGAGATTCACGCCCCAGACCTGCTCCGGGCAGTTGGGGAAGCAGAGCTGATCGAAGGGGATGCGCAGCTCGGCCGTCCAGCCCCGCTCGTCCACCGCGGCGGCGCAGTCCCAGACGCCGTCCCAGGAGGGATCGTCCCAGCCGTCGTTGAACATGACGTTGTCGTAGATGGAGCCGGACGGATTGACGGCGAAGGTGTAGCCCGTGCGGTCGTCGTTCTGGGTGTCCAGGTTCAGGACGATCATGTCGGCGTTGGGCCAGTCGTCCCGCCGGGCCATCACGCCGACGATGGAGTCGGGCGCGCTGTCGTGCATGCGGCAGGCCACATAGAGGGCCTCGTCGTCGTAGGCGATCCACCAGTCGGTGTCCTGGCGGGGCGCGACGCCGTTCTCCGGATCGTTCTGGACCAGGGGCGCAGCGCTGGGTCGCTGCCAGTCGACCTCGTCCAGGCTCGCGTCCACGCGCACGGGCGCCGCCAGGGGCCGCGCCTGGACGCTGCGGGCCAGGCGGCTCACGTAATCGCCGGCGGCGTCGCTGCCGGCAACGGCGCCGGCGAGGGCCGTCCCGGCGGCGAGGAGCAGGATGGCGAGGGAAAGCAACAGCGCCGCGGCGATGGCGGCGGCGCGGATCCCGGCGTGCGCGTCGATGGCGGTCGTTCGGCTCTTCGTCATGGTGATCCCCCGTGCGGTGGCTTCGTTTCCTCTGCTGACGGCGCGAGGGCGGGGATGGTTTGGAGCCGGGCGCGAAAAAAACGCGGCGCCCCGATCGCTCGGGGCGCCGCGGGACCGGCGGTGGCCGCCTACCGGTCGCTCATCGCTTGTCCAGCCGGACGCTGCCGCTGAAGGTCTCGATCTCGATGAGGGCCTTGCCGTCGCCCTCGGTGAAGCTCAGGCGCTCGCTGCCCGTCCAGCGGCTGGTGCGCCGGGAGCGGGGGCCGAAGCTGTTGTCGATGTCGCCGCTGAAGGTGCTGATGTCGAACTCGGCGTCCACCTTGCCCGTGAAGACCAGCTCGATGTCGCCGCTCTGCGTGCTGAAGGTGCCGCTCTTGGCGATGGTGCCCTCGAACTCCAGCTCGCCGGAGACGGAGGAGAACTCGAAGCTCTGCAGATCGCTGCCCTCGAGCACGAGGTCGCCGCTGACCGTCTCGACATCCAGCTCCTCGGTGTCGAGGCCGTCCAGGTCCAGGTCGCCGCTGACGCTCTCGAAGCTCGCCTGCCTGGCCTTGGCCGTGACGTCGATATCGCCGCTGACCGTCTCGATGGTGAGCTCCTCGAACGCGCCCTCCACGCGGACCTCGCCGCTGACAGCGCCGACCTCGAGGTTGTGCTTCAGCTTCGACACCTCCACGTCCGCGCTCACGACGCCGATCTCGACCTCGGCGCCCTCGGGCACGTCGATCTCGAGGTAGGCGCCATCGGTCCGGCCCCGCATGCGGCGCGGGTAGACCACCTCGATCTTCATGCTGCCCTCGTCGCCCTCGATGTCCAGGCGCTCGACGTCCTCGCCGAGGGTGCCCTGCACGTGGATCTCCTTCTTGTCCCAGCCTCGCACGATGATCTCGCCGGCGACGTTCTCGATGCGGACACGCGCGTCGGCCTTCACCTTGCGAGTCTCGTCCACCTTGCGGTCCTCCGCCGCGGCCGGGCCCGTGAGGGCGCCGAAGGCGAGGAGGACCAGGGCCGCCGTCACTACCAGTCTGCTCGTCTTGCTCATGTCGTTCCTCCGGTCACGCTAGCGGCAAGCCCTGTTCGCTCGCCGGTTTCTCTCCTTCATCGGGTCACACGCGGCACCGCGCGCTGAGCGCATGTCGCTGCAGTGATGCCTTGGCCCGGTAGGCCGCCAGCACCCGGTGCGCCAGGAGACGGTCATCGGGCTGCTGCTGCCACGCGGCGCGGGCCGTGGCAATGGCCTGGTCCACCTCGTCCATTCCCGCGGTCATAGCGACCAGGCAGGGCGAGGCGCCGTTCCGGCGCGCGAGGTCGGTGAGCTGGATGTCCCCGTCGCGACACTCCGCCTCGAGAGAGGCCACGGCGACGGCCATGCCCACCGGCGCCTCCGCGGGCAGGATCCGCTCGGCCAGGCGCGGCGGCGCCTCGCCGGGGCCGGGGGCCACGAGCGCCCGCCAGACCATGACGGCCACGACCGCCAGCACCGCCGCCGCGGCCAGCACGGGCGCGAGGCGCCCGCCGCCCGGAGCGAACAGGCGCCGGATGCCACGCGGCTCGCCCGGCGCTCGCTTCCGCCGCGCGGCCGCCCCGTCACCGATGGCGGCGGCGATGCCGGGCCACAGGTCGCGAGACGGCGGGATCGCGTCGGGCAGTTCGGCCGCTCGGGCCAGCAGATCCCGCAGTGCCGCCAGCTCCCGGCGGCACTCGGGACAGGCGGCCAGGTGGGCCTCGAGGGCC
>JAFGBK010000016.1 GCA_016933175.1 Candidatus Krumholzibacteriota bacterium
ACGGCGTGGCCACGGAAAAGGCCCCGGCGCGTAGCGCCGGGGCCTGGCTGACTCGGAATTCCCGACCGCCGGCCCTACTCGAGGACGTGGATGTTCTTCTTGGCGCAGATGTCCTTGAGCTGCCGGGGCCAGATGGTCACGGTGACCTCGCCCAGGTGCGCGGCGCGCAGCAGGTACATGTAGGTGCGCGCCTGGCCGATGCCGCCGCCGATCGACAGCGGGATCTCGTCGTTCATGATCATCTTGTGGTAGGGCATCTGAAGGAAGTGCTCCTGCCCGGTGAGCTTGAGCTGCTCGACGAGCGTGTCCTTGGTGACGCGGATGCCCATGGAGGTCAGCTCGTGGCGGCGCTTGGTGACGGGGTTGTAGACGAGGATGTCGCCGTTGAGCCCGTGCATCAGCTCGCCGTTCTTCTCGACGGTCGGCGTGGTCCAGTCGTCGTAGTCGGCGGCGCGCATCTCGTGCGGGTAGCCGTCCTTGAGGGTATGCCCGATGCCGTAGATGAAGATCGCCGGATACTCCTGGATGATCTTCGTCTCGCGCTGCTTGCGCGGCAGGTCCGGGTAGCGCTCGAGGATCTCCTCGGCGTGGAGGAACACCAGCTCCTTGGGCATCGCCGGGTACTTGCTCTTCTTCAGCTCGGGGAACATGTCCAGGGCCAGCTCGTTGGCCCCGTAGAGCACCTTCCAGATCCGCTTCACGGTGTCGGTGAGGTACTCGAGGTTGCGGTCCTTGGCCGTGATGACCCGCTCCCAGTCCCACTGGTCCACGTAGGAGCTGTGGTCATGGTCGAGGAAGTAGTCCTTGCGCACGGCGCGCATGTCCGTGCAGATGCCCTCGCCCACCTCGCATTCGTACTGCTTGAGCGCCCAGCGCTTCCACTTGGTAGCCGCCTGGACGACCTGGGCGTCGATGCGCTTGGGCAGACCCAGGCCGCAGGGGAAGTCGATGGGCGTGCGCGACCCGTCGCGGTCGAGGTAGTCGTTCATCCCGCTGTCCTTGTCCACGATGAGCGGGACCTGGACCATCTGCAGGTTGAGTTCCTTGCAGAGGTTCTCCTCGATGTAGTACTTGATCGCGTAGAGCGCCTTCATCCGGTTCTTCGGACCGAGCAGCGGCTCGTAACCCGTGGGCAGGATCTTCTCCACCTCGGGATACGTGCTGATGCCGGGCCCCGCCAGATCTGCCGTCTTGTCTGCCATCTGTGTTCTTACCTCTTGCCTCGTTGTTGGTTGATCTCGGTTAAGGACGCAGCCTGCACGTTAACAACAGCGGTCCCGGCTTTCAACCCGGTTCGCCGCAATCCCTTGCCCGAAAACGGATTGCGGCCCGCCGCCGGCCGGACGCACTCCTCGCTTGCCGGCTGGGCCGGCCGGCCTATACTGGACGCCGGCTCCGCGCCGGGCCCGGCGCCGCGCCCCCACCCCAGCCGGGAGGATTGACGTGAAGATCCGGACAGCCCTCTGCCTGGCCGCTCTGCTGCTGGCCGCCCTGCCGCCGCTCGCCGCGGCCGACGAGATCCTGGACGAGGTCGAGGAGGCGGTGCGCCTCTACAAGAGCGGCGACCACGCCGGCGCCGCAGCGGGGCTCGAGTACGCCGCCCTGCAGATCCGCCAGCTCCAGGCGGGCCGCATCGCCGACGCCCTGCCCGCGCCGCTCGCCGGCTGGGAGGCCGAGGACGTGGAGACGTCAGCCGTCGCCGGCTCCATGATGGGCGGCGCCGTCAGCGCCGAGCGCCGCTACGAGAAGGGCGACGCCACGGTGGACGTGCAGATCCTGGGCGACGCCCCCATGCTGCAGGCCGCCGTCATGATGCTCAAGAACCCCATGATGCTGTCGGCCAGCGGCCGCAAGCTCATCCGCGTCGAGGGCCGCAAGGCCTCGCTGGAGTACGACGGCGGCGACCGGAGCGGGGAGATCCAGCTGGTCGTCGGCGACACGGTGCTGGTCACCGTGCGCGGCGACGACGTCGGCCAGGACGAGCTGGAGGCCTACGCCGCGGCCGTCGACTACGCCCTCATCGAGTCCCTGAACGGGGACTAGCCGGAACCACCGCGGGCGCGCGCGACGGGGCCCGGCCGGCGACGGCGCCCCCGCCGCAGGTCGCGAACCGCCGTGTCGCGCGGCCTCAAGCACGCAGCGCGGCCCGGCGGCAACAAGAAAGCGGGGAGGGCGGTGGGCCCTCCCCGCGAACTTTGCGCCAGTGCGGTCAACCCGCCGCCCGGCTACTTGAGCAAGGTCAGCTTCCGCGTCAGGGAGCGGCCCTGCGCGGTCACGCGCGCGAAGTAGATGCCGCTGGCCAGGGCGCGGCCGCCGTCGTCGCGGCCGTCCCAGGTCGCCTCATGCGTGCCGGCGACCAGCTCGCCCTGGAAGAGCGTGCGCACCCGGCGCCCCCGCACGTCGTAGACCGCAAGCTCCGCCGGACCCGCCGCGGGCAGGTCGAAGCGGATGGCCGCCTTCGGGTTGAAGGGGTTGGGGAAGCAGCTCAGGGCCAGGCGGGCCGGCGCCGGGGCGTCGCCCGCGTCCGTGGTGATGGGATAGGTGGCCTCGAGCAGGACGTCGTCCACGCCCGCCTCCACCAGGGAGCCGCTGCCGATGTCGGTGGCCACGAAGCGCACCTGGACCTGGTTCGTCATGGCGACGTGGGCGGTGAGATCGAAGCTCATCTGCACCCAGGACGCGTTGCTCGTGACCGTGTTCTCCAGGTCCACCCAGGTCGAGCCGTCGGCGGTCACCTGGACGATCCAGGGATCCTCGCCCGGGGCGTTGCCGCGGTCGTTGGTGAACCAGCGCCAGTAGCTGAGCTGGGCCGAGGTGGCGCCGCCCAGGCTGAAGACCGGCGACAGCAGCGTCGTCGGGCCGCCGTCGACGTCGTCGTCGCCCGCCGCGCCGCCGCCGTTGCCGGTGACGAAGCAGAGGACGCCTGGCGCCGGCGTGTGGTCGTCCTCGGGCGCCACCACGTAGCCGTTGTACTCGGTGCCGATGGGATCGTCCCGCTCCCACATGCCGCTGGAGGCGCCGTCGCCCGGCGCACCGACCGCCCAGTCGAGATCGGTCTCGAAGTCGTCGAACCAGCCGCCCACGGGCAGGTCGAAGTCCACCCCCTGGGCGAAGCCCGACGGCCCGGCGACGGCCAGGTGGAAGTCGAGCAGGCTGGGCTCGGGGCAGGTGCCGAGGATCTCCACCTCGAAGGTGCCCATCAGGCCCACACCGCCCACGGCCACCAGGTCACAGGTGCCCGCGGCGCCGTGGATGACGACCTGCGAACTCATGCAACTCAGGGTGCCGGTCAGGACCACCGCGTCGGAGTGGCCCGTGTTCTCGAGCACCGCCTGCAGCAGGAAGGTCTCGCCGGCGTCGGCCGTGCCGCTGGCGTTGCCCCAGGAGGCGTCGTTGACGGCCAGAGAGCGCACACCGAGGACCGGCGCCTGCACGGGCAGGCTGAAGTCGGCGTCCCAGCTCCCCTGGTCCCCCATCGCGTGGATGGTGAAGTGGATCAGGTGCCCGTCGGGCGCCGCGCCCGAGATGATGGCCGGGAAGGGCATGTCGCCCGAGCTGAAGCCGCCGGCGGGGATGTCCCCGTAGTCGACGGCCAGGTAGGCCAGCGACACGTAGGGATCGGCGCTGGACAGCGTGCAGGTGACGTTGGTGGCCGCCTCCACGCCGACGTTCTCCAGCTCGATCTCGAGTTCGTCCGTCTCGCCCGCGTCCAGGACGCCGTCGCCATCGCCGCCGGCGTCCAGGACCGTGACGCCCTCGTAGACCAGGTAGGGCCCGCTGGGCGGCAGGACGTCCACCGCGTCGATCTCCGTGACGGCGTTGTAGGCCGTGACGGTCAGGGTCAGCGTCATGGGCGTGTCCGGCGGGTCGGCCAGGTGGATGGTCGCCAGGCCCGCCGCGTCCGTTACGGCCGAGCCGTAGAGGACGCCGTCGGCGTAGAGCGCGCACAGCGCGTCCGGCGTGCCCAGAACCTCGACGTCGTAGTCGGTCATGCCGATGAGCAGGACGCCCGTGTGACCCACGGTCAGGGCCGAGGCCTGCTTGGTGCGCACGCAGAGGGAGGGGTCGCCGAAGATCGTCCAGGCCTTGAACTCGGAGACGCCCGACGCGCCGTACTCGTCCATCATCTGGCAGGAGCCGTTGAAGTAGAGCCCGCCGACGGTGCGCATGGCGTCCGCGACGAGCAGGTCGATGGCCTCGTCCTCGGCGCACATGGGCGGCGCCCAGGACTGGCTGATGTAGGAGGCGTAGCAGGCGATGGCGCCCGTGGGCACGCCGCTGTGGGTCGCCCGCAGCCAGGCCTCGGCGAAGCAGGTGCCGCTGGTGAAGGTGCCGTTGTTGCAGGCCACGGTGCAGATGAAGGGCAGCATGTTGTCGTTGACCAGGGCGTTGATGTGCGTGTTGGAGAAGCCCGTGCTGCCCCAGCTCGTCACGCTGCCGTGGCCGCAGTAGTTGACGATGCCGCGACCCTCGTTGAGGCCATTGGTGACCATGGCGGCGGTGCCCGTGGGATCGTAGATCTGGTCCACGGCGATGTAGCCGTAGGCCAGCAGCTTCTGGCGGATGACGTCCATGTGCACGTTGTCGGCCTCGCCGTCATCGCCGATGCCGTCTCCCTGGTTGGAGGCCACGCCCATGCCGTACTGCGGCCAGACCTCGGCGGCCGTGACGTCGCGCTCGTAGTGCACCGTGCGCTCCACCTGCGTGGCCACCTGGTCCAGTGTCTCGGCGGAGAAGCGGCCCACGAAGAGGTCGGGGTAGTTGTCGCCGCCGTCCACCAGGGAGTAGCAGGGATCCGAGCTGCCCTCATGGCGCGGCATCTGGGCCGCGTCGCCCACCAGGAGCACGTAGCCCGGCTGCCAGGTGTCGTAGGCGTCCTGGATGTAGGCCGCCACCTGGGTGTAGGTGCTGCCGATGCTGGACAAGCCCACCATCTCGGTGTGGATGCCCTTCTGCAGCTTCCAGTCCACGTAGGGCTGCATGCCCGACAGGAAGGCGTCGTAGCAGATGACCAGGATGCCGCCGTCCTCCAGGACCGGCGTGTAGCGCTCGGCGGCCCGGTAGTTCAGGAAGTGCTCCGCGTAGAGCTTGGCGAACTGGCGGTCCATCCGCTCGGGAGCCGGCCGCAGCAGGGGATTGACCTTCGCGGGGCCCACCGGCGCGACCTCCACGAGCAGGCGCGTCCAGACGCGGAGGCTGCGGCTTGCCGGCAGGTACTGGAAGACGTTGGCGTCCACCAGCAGGCCGCGGCAGTCGCGCAGGATGTAGGGCGCTTCGGCCTGGGCCGGCTCGGCGGGCCAGGCGCTGTCGCCGGCGTAGAAGTCGCCGAAGGTGTAGGGCACCGTCGCCGGGTCCACGCTGCGGGGCAGGTGGCCCTTGGAGGGCGCCACGGGCATGTCGGGCAGGTCGGTGTAGTCCGCCTCGACGATGCGCAGAGCCATCTCCCGGTCGCCGGGGATGAGCAAGCTGCGCCGCACGTCCGGCAGGGCCGGCAGGCCCGCCACTTCCTGCCGGCTCTCGCCGGCCAGCAGGATCTGATACCAAGTCTCGCCCGCGATGGAAACGGGCTCGGCCTCGAAGCCGCCGATGCGAATCTCGACGAGGCTGCGGGGCCCGTCCTGCTCGACCAGCGTCACGGCGACCGGGTCGCCGCCCAGGTCGATCCAGCGGGCGGCGGCCTGGCCGGGCAGCAGGCAGGCCAGCAGGGCAAGGGCCAGGAAGAGACGAAGCCGCGGCCTCGCCCTCGTGATGGTGCGCGATGGCATGGGGGACCTCCCTCCGGGGAAGTGACCAGGGGTTCATGGGGAGACAGTGGGCCAGACGGCCAGGCTCCATTCTAGCACGGCGCGGATGGGATTACAAAAACGCGATTGCCGGGGCGCGGATCTTATCTCAGCGGACGCCCAGCTTGCGCAGGCGATTGCGGGCGTCCTCGTAGTCGGGATCCAGCTTCAGGACCGCCTGGTACTCGCGGATGGCGTCCTTGCGGCGGCCCTGGAGCTGGTAGACCTGGCCCAGGCGCCAGTGCGCGTGCACGGGGGCGGGCCACCAGCCTTTCCGGCGTCGGGCGAGGTAGTCGACGAGGCAGCGCTCGGCGCGGTCCAGGCCGCGCTCGGCGAAGATGCAGGTGCGGGCCACCTGGTAGCGGGCGGATCCCTCCTCCGGATCCAGCTCGAGGACGCGCTCGAAGGCCACGAGAGCCTCGTCCCAGTCCTCGCGGCGCTGGGCGCGAAAACCCTTCTCGATCCAGGCGGAGATGAGCGTCGGCTCGGCGGCCAGGACGGCGTCGAGGATGCTGTCGGCCGCCGCGGCGCGACCGTGGCGCTGGAGGAAGGCGCCCAGCCGGTAGTCGTTCTGGCGATCCGCCGGCGCCAGGATCACGGCGGCCCGCAGCTCGGCCTCGGCGGCCGCCAGGTCGCCGTCGGCCTCGAGCACCTCGGCGCGGGCGCGATGTCCGAGCAGGGTGTCCCGCTCGGCGATGGCCCCGGCCAGGCGGCGCGCCTCCTCGCGGTCGCCGCCGGCGATGCCGGGCGCCTGGAGACGGTACTCCATGAGCGACCAGAGGGCGTCCACGTTGCCCGGATCGAGCGCGACGGCCCGCTCGTACTCCTGGCGGCAGCGCTTGGCGCGGCCCAGGGCCCGGAGCTTGCTGCCCCGCTGCGCCTTGAGGCCGACGGTGTGGCCGAGCCAGACGTGCAGGGACGCGTCCCCGTCCAGGCCCCCGTCGCGGGCCCGCTCCAGTTCCTTCTCGGCGGTGTCGAAGTCGTCCAGGAGGAAATGCGTCCGCCCGAGCAGGAAGCGCAGGCGGGCGTCGCCGGGCTGCGCGGCGACGGCGCCGGCGAGCAGGGCGTGGGCGTCGTCCCACCAGCCCTCGTCCAGGAGGACCTCGGCGCGCGCGGCGGCGCCCGCTGGATCGAGGCCGGCGGTCGCATCTTCGGCCCGCACGGAGACCGCGCCGGCGAGAAGGTAAAGGACGATCGCGAAGCGAGCGCGCGCCATGGCCACCTCCCGGATCGGCGCCGCCGGCCGCCGGCGGCGCGGAGCATCCTAGCAGCGGCGGCGCGGCGCGCGCAAGACGCCGGCGCCACGTTTACCGATGGCCACGATACGGCGCTTCCGGTATGGTCGGACCTCGCTCGGGCACCGGCACAGGGGAGGAGGGACGTGATGCGAATCCGCTGGCTGACGGCCGGCCTCGCCGGCCTCCTGCTCATCGCACCACCCGCGCCGGCCGGCCGCGCGCAGGCGCCCGGCGCGCCGGCGGTCGCGGCGCCGGAGGACACGACGGCACTGGCGGCCGCGGCGCCCGCGGATTCGGCGGCGCCCGCGGTCACCGAGTTGCTGCGGGGCCTGGACGAGCTCTATGAGTCCACGGGCACCCGGGCGCGCGTGGAGATCCGCATCGTCAAGCCCGGCCGCACCCGCACCCTGCGCATGGAGACCTGGAGCCGCGGCGAGGACGAGGCCCTGGTGGTCATCGAGGCGCCGCCCCGCGACGCCGGCACGGCCACCCTCAAGGTGGGCCGCAACCTCTGGAACTACCTGCCCAAGATCGCGCGCTCCATCCGCGTGCCGCCGTCCATGATGATGGGCTCCTGGATGGGCACCGACCTCACCAACGACGACCTCGTGCGCTCCTCCTCCTACGAGGAGGACTACGCCTCCGAGCTGGTCGGCCGTTCGTCGGATCCCCCCGGCTGGCTCGTGGCGCTCGCCGCCCGACCCGGCGTGGCGGGCCTCTGGGAGCGCGTGGAGGTGGTCTTCGGCGACGACGGCCTGCCCCTGGTATCCCGCTACTACGATCGCCGGGGCCGCCTGTCGCGCACGATGCGCTTCACGGACGTGCGCGAGCTGGGCGGCCGCCGCGTGCCGGCAACCATCGTCGTCATCCCCGAGCGTGAGGAGGGCCGGCGCACGGAGCTGCGCTACCTCGACGTCACCTTCGACCTCGACCTGGACGACGACCTCTTCAGCCTCGCCCGGCTGGAGCGGCGGCGCTGAGGAGGGCCCGTGGCCGGCAGCACCCTTCGCATCGCCTGGCGCAACCTCTGGCGCAACCGCAAGCGCACGGCCTTCGCCCTGGCGGCCATCGGCGTCGGCCAGCTGGCCTTTCTCCTCGTGGCCGCCCTCATGCAGGGCTACAGCAAGCAGTTCCTGGACTCGATCACGGGCCCCCTGCTCGGCCACGCCCAGGTCCACGCCCCCGCCTGGCGGGACGAGCGCGCCGTGGATCAGGCCCTCGGCGACCTGCCGGGGAAGCTCGCGGCCCTGCGCGCCGATGAGCAGGTGCGCCGGGCCGCGCCGCGCGTCCTGGCGCCGGTCCTGGCCGCGCGGGACGTGGAGGGCTTCATGGCCATGGTCGTGGGAATCGACCCGGCCGCCGAGATCGGGACGGGCGGCCTGCTGGCCGACGCCGGGAGCGCGGGCGGTCCGCCGGGCGACACCGGCGGCGCGGCCGGCCTGGGCGGCCGCCGGGTTCTGGTCGGCCGCGGCCTGGCCGAGAAGGAGGGCCTCGCCGCCGGCGACACCCTGGCCCTCGTGGGCCAGGACGCCGAGGGCTCCATCGCCAACGACCTGTTCGTCGTGACAGGGATCCTGCCGACGCTGGTGGAGCTGGTGGATCGCCTGGGCGTCGTCATGCTGCTGGCCGACGCCCAGGAGCTGCTGCGCCTGCCCGACGCGGCCCACGAGATCGTCCTCCACGTGGCCGACACCGAGCGCCTGGACGAGACCGTGTCCCGCCTGGCGGCCCTGCCCGCCCTGGCCGGCGCGGAGGTGCTGTCCTGGCGCCAGCTCCAGCCGCACCTGGAGCAGATGCTCTCCTTCCTGGACGCCTACCTGTTCATCATCCTGGCCGTCGTGCTGATCGCGGCGGCGGCGGGCATCGCCAACACGATGCTCATGAGCACCTTCGAGCGGCGGCGGGAGCTGGGCATGCTGCTGTCCCTGGGCTGCGCGCCGGGGCGCCTGTCGCGCCTCGTCGCCCTCGAGGCCGTGCTGCTGGGCCAGCTCGGCGTGCTCCTCGGCACGGCGGTGGCGCTGGCCGTGATCCTGCCCCTGGCCAGCGCCGGCCTGGACTACGCGGCCCTGGGCGGCGGCGAGTCCTACTCGGCGAGCTACCAGGGCATCAGCTTCACGTCGGTGGTCTACCCGCGGCTCGCGTGGCGGGACGTGCTGCTCGGCGCCGCCGCCGTGCTGGGCACCTCCCTGCTGTCGGCCCTGTGGCCCATGCTCCACGTGACGCGCCTCGAACCCGTGGCGGCGCTGCGGACATGATGTCGACCCTGGTGCTGAAGCTGGCCCTGCGCGGCCTGGGCCGCAACCGGCGGCGGACCCTGCTCTCGGTGGTCGGCGTGGGCGTGGGCTGCGCGGTGGCGCTGCTGTCCGTCAGCATGATGCGCGGTGCCGTGGAGATGCGCGTGCGCGCCATCGCCGAGAGCGGCATGGGCCACGCGCGCGCCGTGCCGGCCGACTGGCCGCGGACCCGCGAGAGCGCCCTGCGCCTGGCCGACTGGCGCGCCGAGCTGGCCGCCCTGCGCGCGGCGCCGGAGGTGGCCGTGGCCGCGCCCCGGGCGCGGAGCGAGGGCCTGCTCGGCTTCGGCACCCGCGTGGCCGGCGTGGAGCTGCTGGGCGTGGAGCCCGAGGCCGAGTGGGCCCTGAGCCGCCTGGCGCGGGCCGTGAACCGGGGGCGCTACCTGGCCGCCGGCGACTCGTCCGCCACGGTGATCGGCGCGGGCATCGCCGAACGCCTGGACGTCGGCCTGGGCGACGACCTCTTTCTCACCGTCGTCGGCGCCGACGGGGAGATGCGCTACGACATGCTGCGCGTGGTCGGGATCATCGAGACGGGAAGCAAGGATATCGACGCGAGCATCTGCCACCTGCCCCTGGCCGAGCTGCAGCGCGTGACCGAGCGCGCCGGGGCCGGCGAGATCACGCTCCTGCTGCGCGATCCGCGCCGCCTGCGCCGGCTGGTGGCGCGGCTGGACGGGCTGCTGCCCGCGGGCGACGCGGTGATCGGCTGGGACGTGATCATGCCCAGCATGGGCGGCGACATGAACAGCGACCGCGCCTTCATGGCGTCCCTGGTGGTCATCGTGATCCTGGTGGTGGTCCTCGGTGTCACCAGCGCCCAGCTCACGGCCGTCCTCGAGCGCCGGCGCGAGTTCGCCGTCCTGCTGGCCCTGGGCATGAAGGGCGGCCGCCTGGCCGGCCTGCTGCTGCTGGAGGCGGCCGGCCTCGGCCTGGCCGGCGCGTCGGCGGGACTGGTCCTGGGAACGCCGCTGGTCCACCGCCTGGCCACGACGGGCTTCGACCTGCGGGCCGTCATGGGCGAGGAGTTCGCCATGGAGGGCGTCCTCTTCGATCCGGTCTTCTACGGGGACATGGGCTCCTGGCTGCTCCCCTACGCGCTGCTGGTCGCGCTGGGTTCCACCCTGGCCGCGGCGCTCTACCCGGCCTGGTCGGCCCTGCGCACGGACCCGGCCTCCGCGCTCAGCCTGAGGGAGGGATGACCATGACACGACCCCTGGTGTCGGCCGTCCGCTTGCGCAAGGACTTCCAGACGGGACCCATCACGGTCCACGCCCTGCGCGGCCTGGACCTGGACGTGCGCGAGGGCGACTTCCTGGCCATCGTCGGGCCCAGCGGCAGCGGCAAGACCACGCTGCTGAACCTCATGGGCGCCCTGGCCGTGCCCACCGGCGGCACGGTGCGCGTCTTCGGCGAGGATCTGGCGGGCCTGAGCCGGCGCCAGCGCGCCGACCTGCGGCTGCGCGCCCTGGGTTTCGTCTTCCAGGCCTACAACCTGGTCCCCGTGCTGACGGCGCGGGAGAACGTCGAGTTCGTCCTGGAGCTGCGGGGCATGGGCGGCGAGCGGCGGGCGCGGGCCGAGGCGGTGCTCGCCGAGCTGGGGCTGAGCGAGCTGGCCGACCGGCGGCCCGGCGCCATGTCGGGCGGCCAGCAGCAGCGCGTGGCCGTGGCCCGGGCCGTGGCCGCGCGCCCGCGCCTGGTGCTGGCCGACGAGCCCACGGCGAACCTCGACGGCGAGAACGCCGAGGCCCTGCTGCGCATGATGCGCCGCCTGCGCGACGAGCAGGGCATGACCTTCGTCTTCTCCACCCACGATCCGCGCGTGGTGGCCCACGCCTCGCGCGTGGTCACCCTCGTCGACGGTCTCGTGGCCGCCGACGAGGATCGGAACGGCCCCCCACCGGAAGGCGGCGCGGAGGATGGCGGCGCGGCCCGGGCATAGGATCCGCGCGCGGGCGGCGGCCGCGGCGCTGCTGCTGGCGGCGACGCTCCTCGCGGCGGCGCGCGGCGCCCGAGGCGCCGGGCTGTGGTCCGCCGAAGACGGCGAGCGCTGGCTGCGCCTGACCACTACCCTCAAGAGCACGGGCCTGGTCGCTCGGGCGCCGGCCGACAGCGTCCTCTACCCCGAGCGGTGGAGCGCCGCGTCCCTGTGGCGCCTGCGCCTGGACCTCGACGCGCGGCCGGCTCCCTGGCTGGCCGTGGAGGCCGCCTACCTGCAGCGCCTGCAGACGCTGTCGGCCGGCGCCGGCGCGGCCCTGGGCAAGGGCATCCTGCCCGCGGCGGGCGCGGCGCCCTACCGCGTCGATCCCCTGGAGGGCGCCCTGGTCGAGGCGGAAGGCCTCGCCTGGCGCCACGAGCTGGACCGCGCCGCCGTCCGGCTGCAGCGGGGGCGCCTCGAGGCGATTCTTGGCCGGCAGGGCGTCGGCTGGGGTCGCGCCGTGCTCCTGGGCGCCGTGGACGTCTTCTCGCCCTTCAGCCCCCTGGAGCACGACCGCGAGTGGCGGCGCGGCGTGGACGCCGCGCGCCTGCGCCTGGCCGGGCCCGTGTCCCTGGACGCCGTGGCCGTCCTGGGCGAGATCGGCGACCGCTCGGCCTTCCTGGTCCGCGCCTACGGGTATCACGGCCGCCTGGACGGCGAGCTGATCGTCGGCAAGCGGCGCGAGGACGTCATGGCGGGCCTGGTTCTATCGGCCGTCGCCGGCGACGCGGAGCTGCACTTCGACGCGGCCTGGTTCGGGCTGGACGAATTCGAGAGCGATCCCGCCATCGGCCGCGACAGCGACGCGGTGGTCAAGGCGACACTCGGCGGCTCCTGGAGCGCGGACCTGCACGGCCCGCTCCTGCTGCTCGGCGAGCTGCACTACTGCGGCTTCGGCGTCGAGGACGTGGCCGCGCTGGACGCCGCCGGCGACGACCTCGCGGAGCGGCTCCTGCACGGCGACCTCCAGGTGCTGGGCCGGCGCGCCGCGGCCCTCCAGGCCAGCTGGGGCGTCGACCTGGCCGCGAGCCTCGGCGCCGCGTGGCTCCTCAGCATCGAGGACGGCTCGGGAGTGGCGACGCTCTCGGCCGACTGGACCGTCTCCGACGAGCTCTCCCTCTCGGCCCGCGGCTACCTGGCCCACGGCGCCCGGCCGGCGGGCGGCGCGGCCCGCAGCGAGCACGGCGGCACGCCGGCCAGCCTCCTCGTCCAGATGAGCTTCACCTTCTAGCGGTCGTATCCGGCGCGCGGCCATCCGCAACTCGCGCCATCGCCGGTCAGTAGTAGAGGCGGATCAGGAAGGGGTACTCCTGGTCCTCGGGATTGGCCTCGCAGGCCCGGCGCAGCGCCCGCAGGCCGAGGGCGTCGCTGCCCCGCAGCCGGTGATAGAGGCTCTCGGTGAGCAGGCGGTTGCCCGCGACGAAGCGGTCCATGAGGGCGGGATCGGGGATGTTCGTGAAGACCGTCCCGACGTCGATGCGGCGCTCGGCCAGGAAGCGCAGGTTGGCGGCGAGGTTGCCCTCGTCCAGGCAGGCCGGCGCGAAGAACTCGGTGTAGGAGCGGTCGTCCGTGTTGATACCGCTGCCGCCCTCCCAGCCCGCGACGGCCGCGCCGTCGAGCACCAGGGTCGCCGCCAGGTGGTGGGGTTCCGCGTAGAAGTGCTCGTCCGGCCCGGTGCGGGCCACGGCGGCGGCCCAGTCCCCGAAGTCGATCCGGATCGGCTCGCGCGAGCCCAGCAGCACGGCGTGGTAGTGCCCGAGCCAGACCGTGCAGTGCGGGAAGACGGCGTGGAAGGTGCGGATGAGACCTTGCAGATCCTCCGTCCGCAGCTTGTGCAGGGGCAGGTACTGGCTGACGACGCCGCCCGGGTTGAGGCGCTCCCGGCACAGGACGAAGTACTCCCGCGTATAGAGGTTCGCCGAGCCGAGGATGGGGTGGGTCGGGTCGCAGGAGATCAGGTCGTAGCGCCGGGGCGTCCGCTGCAGGTGGTGCCGGCCGTCGCCGGCGATGATCGACAGCCGCGGATCCGCGACCACGTCGTGGTTCAGGTCGCGATAGAAGCGCGCCGCGTCCTTCAGGCCCGCCACCAGCTCCACGCACTCGATGGACGCCACCTCGGGATGGGCGGCGATGGCCGAGGTCGTCACGCCGATGCCGAAGCCGATGACGAGGACGTCCCGGCACCCGGCGCCCAGGAAGAAGGGGAAGTGGCCCACCATCTTCACGACCTTGACGGCGTCGTAGCTCGCGCCGATGACGGCGCTGTTGTTGACGTAAGTGTGGAGGGACCGCGCCCGCGCGCCCCGATCCCGCCCCACCGCCAGGGTCCCCTCCACCGACTCGCGGTAGAAGAGCACCTCGCGGTCCGCGCGGGTGAACGAGGGCGGCAGGATGCGCAGCTCCGGGCCGAAGGCGACCAGCGCCGCGAGGGCCGCCGCGGCGGCGGCGAGGCCGACGCGGGCGGGCCGGCCCGCGCGCGGCCGTCGCTGGAGCTGGATGACCAGCGCGGCGGCAGCCAGCAGAGCGACGACGAGCAGCGCCGACCGGGCCGCTCCCAGCGCTGGGATCAGCAGGAAGGCCGCGGCGAGGGGGCCGGCGACGGCGCCGGCGGTGTTGACCATGAGCACGAGGCCGACGTCCCGGCCGAGGGTCGCCCGCGAGGCGGCCATGCGGCAGGCCAGGGGGAAGGCGTAGCCGGAGCACACCGCCGGCGGCACGACGACGAGCAGGGAGGCCACGGCGGGCAGCAGCAGCACGCGCGCGAGCGGGCTGGCCAGCGCGGCCTGGAAGGGGAACATGAGGACGCGCGGCAGGTGGAGGAGCAGGAGCAGCCCCAGCCCGGCGAGCCCGGCCATGAGCGCCAGGACGCGGAGCAGGGACCGCGGGTGGTCGCCCGCGTCGCGCCCCCGCCGCGCGAAGAGCGCGCCGCCCGCGAACAGGCCGAGGATCACGAGGGACGACACCAGGGCGAAGGTGTAGCTGGTGTTGGTGAAGTAGACGCGGAAGATCCGCAACCAGATGACCTGCAGGGCCAGCATGGCGAAGCCGCAGGCGGCGGTCCCCGTCAGGGCGATCCGCGCCAGGATCGCCGGATCGGCCATCTCCTGCGAGGCGGCGGCGGCGGGCGGCGCGGCGGCCTCGGCGAACCGCCTCGGCGCGAAGAGCCAGCCGGCCAGCGCGAGGTTGATGGCGACGGCGACGGCGACGGTGCCGCGCTGCCCGAGCGTCCCCAGGAGCAGGAAGCCGGCCGCCAGCCCGCCGAGCGCGCTGCCCAGCGTCTCCATGGCGTAGAGCCGGCCGAGGATCGGCGCGATGGGATCGTCCGGGCCGACGGCGATCCGGCTGACCAGCGGGAACAGCCCCCCCATCAGGAAGGCCGGAGCGGCGAGCAGGCCGGCGGCGAGGACGAAGACCAGCGCCGCGGACGGTCCCGGGGCGATGCCGGCGGCGGCCAGGGCAGTGTAGATGCGCGGCATCCCCTGCGCGATGGCGAGGTGGCTCAGCGCGCCGAGAATCCCGATGCCCGCCAGCAGGCCCGCCAGCAGGCGGCCGGGACGATGCCCGTGGGCGACGCGGCCCCAGACGCGGGCCCCCGCGCCGAAGCCGGCCATGAAGGACGCGAGGACGAGCGTCGAGGCCGTGACCGTCGTCCCGAGGGCCAGGGCCAGCTGCCGGTACCAGGCGACCTCGTAGATGAGGAAGGTGAATCCGGCCAGGAAGATGACGACCTGGACGGCGCGAGGCGCGCGAAGGTTGTCGTGGGACTGGCTCATGGTGGCTCCCGGGCGGTCTCGCGAGGTGGGCCGGGGTGGTCGGCGCCGGCCGCGGCGGGCCGGAGCGAATGGCGCCGGCCGCGGCGGGACAGCATACCGCGGGCCGGGCGGAGAGGGACAGGGCAAAAGCCGCGCCGCGAGCCTGGAGCCGCCGCCGGTCCCCGTTTCGACTTCCACCCCGCGGCGCCGGCGTGATAGCGTGGCCCTGCGGCGCCGGTGCAGGCGCATCGCGGCGCACGCAATGGACGAACCATGCAGATCGAACGCTACGAGAAGCCCCGCAGCGCGGCCGAGGCCCACGCGCTCCTGAAGCGGGAGGAGAGCGCCGTCATCATCGGCGGCGGCGCCTTCCTGCGCCTGAGCAACCGGCGCATCGGCTGCGCCATCGACCTGTACGAGGCGGGCCTCGACACCGTGCGCGAGGAGGACGAAGGCCTCGCCATCGGGGCCATGGCCACCTTCCGCCGCCTCGAGACCGATCCGCTGGTCCGCGCGGCGGCCAGCGGCCTGCTGGCTCGCTGCGTCCGCGGGGTGGCGGGCGTGCCGCTGCGCAACCTCGTCACGGTGGGCGGCACCGTCGCCGGCCGGTACGGCTTCTCCAACCTCCTGACAGCCCTGCTGGCGCTCGACGCCCGTGTCACGCTGCACGAGGCGCAAGAGCTGCCCCTGGCCGAGTACCTCGCGCGCAGGCGTGATCCTCTGGATCTCATCACCGGCGTGATCGTGCCCCGCCGCGATCTGCGGGCCAGCTTCCAGTGCGTCCAGAAGACCCGCGCCGACTACGCCCTGCTCAACGCGGCCGTCGCGCGGCGCGGAGACCGGTTCCGCATCGCCGTCGGCGCCCGGCCCGGCCCGGCGCGCCTGGCCGGCGAGGCGATGGCGCATCTGGACGCGGCGTTCGCCGCCGGCGGTGCGGGCGGCCGGTCCCGGACGCGCGCGACGGAGGCGGCCGCCGTTATCGAGGAAGCCGCGCGCCTGGCCGCCGGCGAGCTCTCCTTCGGCGGCGACGTGCGCGCCTCCGCCTGGTACCGCCGGCAGGTCTGCGCGCCCCTGGTGCGGCGGGCCCTCGCGGAGGTGACGTCGTGACCGTCGAGCTGGAACTCAACGGGCGCCGGCGCACCATCCTCGCCGAGCCGCAGGAGTCCCTGCTGGACGTGCTGCGCCGCCTGGGCGTCACCAGCGTCCGGCGCGGCTGCGACACCGCCTCCTGCAACACCTGCAGCGTGCTGGTGGACGACCGGCTGGTGCCGTCCTGCGCCTTCCCGGCCGCGCGCGCCGCCGGCCACCGGGTCACCACCGTCGAGGGGCTGCCCGCGGCGATCCTCGACCTCGCCCGCGAGCTGACGGCCGAGGGCGCGGAGCAATGCGGCTTCTGCGGCCCGGCGCTGCTGCTCTCCGTGCACGCCATGCAGCAGGAGCTGACGCGGCCCGGCGCCGACGAGATCAACCACTACCTCGCTGGCAACCTCTGCCGCTGCTCCGGCTACGCCGCCCAGCTGAGGGCCATCGAGCGCTACCTGGCGCGCGGCGGCAGGAGTGGCGGGCAGGCGGGCGGCGGCGAGGCAGGCAGCAGCGCGGCGCGCGAGAGCGAAGCGGGAGAGGCGCCATGAAGACGGTCGGGCGCTCCCATCCCAAGCTGGACGGGCTCGGCCTGCTCACGGGCAAGCCCGCCTACACCGACGACCTGGCTCCCCCCGGCGCCCTGGTGGTCAAGGCCCTGCGCAGCCCCCACGCCTTCGCGCGCATCCGGGGCATCGACACGGACGCGGCGGCGCGCCTGCCGGGTGTCGCCTGCGTGCTGACCCACGCGGACGTGCCGCGCGTGGCCATCACGCGGGCGGGTCAGGGCTACCCCGAGCCGTCGCCGCGCGACCGCTTCATTCTCGACGCGGTCGTCCGCTACGTGGGCGACGAGGCGGCCATCGTCGCCGCCGAGTCCGAGGCCAACGCCCGGGCGGCCCTCGCGGCCATCGCCGTGGACTACGAGGTCCTGCCGCCCGTTCTCGATTTCGAGGCGGCCGTCGACCACACCTCGGTGATCCATCCCGAGCCCGAGGCCCACCAGATGTTCGACATCGGCTTCGCGCCCGAGCGGAACATCGCCGCCGCCTACACGATGGAGATCGGCGACGTGGCGGAGGTCCTCGCGGCCTCCGACGTGACGGTCCGCCGCACCTATTACACGCAGGCCCAGGCCCACGTGGCCCTCGAGCCGCACGCGGCGGCGACCTACCTGGACGTGCAGGGCCGGCTCAACGTCATCTCGTCCACCCAGACGCCCTTCCACACCCGCCGGATCCTGAGCGACGCCCTGGCGCTGCCCACGCATCGCATCCGCGTGCACAAGCCGCGCATCGGCGGCGGCTTCGGCGGCAAGCAGCTCGTGCACGGCGAGCTCTTCGCGGCGCTGGTCACCCTGCGGACGGGCCGGCCCGCGCGATTCGCCTACACGCGCCGGGAGGTGTTCACGTCCGGCTCGACGCGGCACGCCATGCGCATCGACGTGGCGCTGGGCGCAATGCGAGACGGCACCCTCAAGGCCATCGACATGGACGTCCTGTCCAACACGGGCGCCTACGGCGAGCACGCGCTGACGGTGTTCATGGTCGCGGGCTCCAAGTCGCTGCCCATGTACAACCGCGTCGAGGCGGTGCGCTACTCCGGCCGGGTGGTCTACACGAACCTGCCCTTCGCGGGCGCCTTCCGGGGCTACGGCGCCGTCCAGGGCAACTTCGCCCTGGAGTCGGCCATGGACGAGCTGGCCGGCGAGCTGGACATGGATCCGGTCGCCCTGCGCGAGCGGAACATGATCCGCGAGGGGGAGACCTCCCCCATCTTCGCCGTCATGGGCGAGGGCACCGCGGGCGTGGCGCAGACCGTCGAGAGCTGCAAGCTCGACCAGTGCGTGCGGCGCGCCCGGGAGCTGATCGGCTGGGACGCCAAGTATCCCCGGCGGGAGGCGGGTCCGCACCGGGTCCGCGGCGTCGGCATGGCCATCGCCATGCAGGGCTCGGGCATCCCGGCCATCGACATGGCCGGGGCCGTCCTCAAGCTCAACGACCGCGGCTTCTTCTCCCTGCTCGTCGGCGCCACGGACCTGGGCACGGGCAGCGACACCATCCTGGCGCAGATGGCCGCCGAGGTCCTGGGCGTGCCGCTGGAGCGCGTCACCGTCTACGCCTCGGACACGGACCGCACGCCCTTCGACACGGGTGCCTACGCGTCGAGCACCACCTACGTCTCGGGCAGCGCCGTCGTGGCCGCCGCCGGGGAGATGAAGCGGCAACTCGTCGCCGAGGCGGCCCGGCGCTTCGGCGTTGCCGACGATGCGATCGACTATGGCGGAATAACGCTCGCCACGCGCGACGGCGCGCAGTCGGTCACGCTGGACCAGCTCTCCACCGAGCTCTTCTACAGCCGGGACCAGAAGCAGCTCGTCGCCGCGGGGTCGCACCTGTGTCAGCAGTCCCCGCCGCCCTACCTCTGCGGCTGCGCCGAGGTGGAGGTGGACACGGAGACCGGCCTGGTGACGCTGGTGGACTTCGCGGCCGTGGCCGACTGCGGGGCGCTCATCAACCCGAACCTGGCGAAGGTGCAGATCGAGGGCGGGGTGGTGCAAGGCGTGGGCATGGCGCTCCACGAGGAAGTGCGCGTCTCGGACCGCGGCGCGCTGCGGACCGACAGCCTGATGACC
The DNA here is from genome assembly GCA_016933175.1 of Candidatus Krumholzibacteriota bacterium. GTDB lineage: Bacteria > Krumholzibacteriota > Krumholzibacteriia > JACNKJ01 > JACNKJ01 > JAFGBK01. The sequence continues at coordinate 18,758 of JAFGBK010000016.1, forward strand.
TACAAGATCCCCACCCGCGAGGACGTGCCGTCCATCCGCGTGGAGCTGGTGGAGAGCTACGAGCCGACCGGGCCCTTCGGCGCCAAGTCGGCCGGTGAGATCGGCATCGACGCGCCGCCGGCTGCCATCGCCAACGCGGTGGCCAACGCCGTCGGCGTGCGCCTGCGCGACCTGCCCCTGACGCCGGAGAAGGTGCTGCGCGCGCTGCGCGAGAAGGACAACGACGCCTGATATCAGCGGGCGGCGCGCGACGCCCACCGGCGGGAGCGCGAGCTGGAAGGGATTGGCGGCGGCCTGATGGTGCGCGCTACTTCAGCAGGACCATCCGCTTCGTTTCGACTCCACCGCCGGCCACGAGGCGGTAACAGTAGATCCCCGAAGGCATCGGGCGGCCGGTTCGATCGCGGCCGTCCCAGGCTTCCCGGTGCGGACCCGCCGGTCGGGATTCGTGAACGAGTGTCGCGATCCGCCGGCCGTCGCAGGAATACACCGCCAGGTCCACGAAGCCCGTCTCGGCCAGATCGAAGCGGATCGTCGTGTTCGGGTTGAAGGGGTTCGGATAGTTCTGAGCGAGGGCAGCGGCGCCGGGCATCGGTGTCTCGACATCCGCGGAGCCGCTGGCGTAGATCCGCGCGGCGTAGATGTCACCATAGGTGTCGGCGCCGCCGCGAGTGTCGTACCAGCTGACAATGCCCCCGCCGTCGCCGTCCGTGGTGATGCCTGGGCAGAGCTGGTCGGAGGTGTCCCTGCAGAGAGGCGTTCCCCCGGCCGAGCCCTGCGGAATGCCCGCGGCATCGACCACCCGGGCGTAGATGTCGTAGTCGTAGGTGGTCTTCCGCTGCAACCAGGCGATAACGGCGCCGCCGCCGCCGTTGCCGGCGATCCAGGTTTCCTCCCTCGTGGCGGTTCCGAGATACACGGCGACGCCCTGGCCGGCCCACAGCGCGTCGCCGGAGGCACTCAGCCTCTGGGCATAGATGCCGGCGGTCCCGATGCGCCCGTCCTTCCAGGAAAACACGGCGCCACCGGAACCATCGCTGGCGATCTGCGGATCATACTTGGAGCCGGTGGTATCACAGACCGCCACGCCGCTCGGCCCCCAGAGCAGCGCACCGTCGGCATCGACCCGCTGGGCCATGATGGCGCCGTCCATCCAGGTGATGATCGCTCCGCCTTCCCCGTCAGGAGCGATCCGTGGCTTGTTCTGGACCCCGCTTTCGGTGCTGATGGGAAGACCGTCATGGGTCCACCGGACGGTTCCGCTCGCGTCGATGCGCTGGCCATAGATGTCGGCCTCAGGAGAGCGGGCGTCGCGCCAGACGATGATGGCGCCGCCGGCTCCGTCCGTTACGATCCGGTGCATCTGCTGGTTGTGTTCCTCGGTGCAGATGGCGACGCCATCGCCCGACCAGAGCACGTTTCCGGCCCCGTCGACGCGGCGGGCATAGAGGTCGTAGTCTCCATTGTGCTGGTTGTACCAGACAACGATGGCTCCGCCCGAGCCGTCCGAGGTGAGTCGTGGCACCGATGGCGCCGGATCTTCACTGGCACCGGTGCATAATTCGACGCCGCCGGCCGCCCAGAGGTGGCCGCCCGAGGCGTTCATGCGCTGAGCCCGGATCGTGGCCGTGCCGTCCCCATTCGAACCGGACCAGCAGACGATGGCTCCGCCGGTCCCGTCGCTGGCGATGTCCGGCGGCGTCGTGGAGTGCCATTCCGCCAGGTCGACCTGTGTGCCGTCGGCTCCCCACAGCCGGTTCCCCTGGCCGTCGATGCGATTGGCGAAAATGGCGTGGGGATCCGGATAGGGACGCAGGCAGGCCCAGGCGATGATGGCGCCGCCGGCCTCGTCGCTGGCGATGCAGGGATCGAAATCGTTCTCCTCGTGCATGCAGACCGGGTTGCCGTCGGCCACCCAGGCGGCGTTGGCGGCGGTCGCGAGCAGGAGTCCGGTGATCAGAAGTGCTGGCGCGGTCTTGGTGCCGAAGAGCTTCATGTCAACCTTCCCCCATGTGCCGGACATGGTGCAAGTCAGGATCGGGAGATGAGAGGCGGGCTCCATCCTGCGGACTGCTCAGCGGCTGGGTCCTGGTGGACTCCACGTGCACTACCAAGCCGCAATCTTTGCATTATACAGCACCATTGAAGTGCTGTCGCCATCGAACTGCGAGCGTGGACGCTCCTCGCCGCCCGCACACCACGCCTGCCTCGGACGTGGCGCGTTGCCGCGGAGGACGCGCGGGAGGACACGACGCTACGTGTCGGCGCGCTCGTCCCCGCAGGATTCCACGAAGGTGCGGTAGCCGCGCGTGTCGGCCGCGCCGCGGGCGTAGTCCTCGTGCCAGCCCGCGGGCACGGGCATCTCCGCGTAGAGACGGCGGCGGTGGGACTCCAGCAGGCGGCGCGGGCGGCCCATGAAGTCCGCCGCGCAGAGGACGGCATGTCCCGTCTCGGACGCGAGGCGCTCCAGCCAGGACATGCCCTCGTCGCTGCGCATCAGGTGGTGGTCGAGGACCAGCGTCGCCACGCCCCGCGAGAGGCGCAGCGCGTTCTCCCAGGCGGCGCGCCGATGCGCCGCCGTGAAGCGGGACAGGTAGAGGGGCGGCCCGTCGGCCAGCACCACCTGGGGGCGCTGGGCCAGGATCCAGGCGACGGCGTCGTTGTCGAGAAGCTGGGTATCCGAGGCGTGGACGAAGACCGCGCCGCCGTCCGCGACGCGTGTCATCATCACCATGCCCTGGCGTGCGCGCGGATCTCCGTGGGAGAAGGCGGGCGAGAAGGCCAGGGGACCATCATCCTTCCCCTCGGCGGCGGGAAGCTCGCGGCCCAGCGCCTCGGCGAGGGCGTGGCGGCGCTCCTGCATCTTTGGCGGCGCGCCGACCGGCCCCTTCACCCAGCAACGCGCGCGCCGGCACGCGTCAGCCGCCGGCGCCAGTTCGAGCTGGAAGGGGTTTGCGTCGGCCAGGGGCATGTGGTCGCCGTGGAAGTGGCTGACGACAACGTCGGTGGCCTCGGCCAGGGCGGCGAGTATCGCGCGGCGGACGCGCTCCCCCACCGCCACCTGGGCCGGGTGGGGCAGCAGGCCGTGGCGCTGGTAGCCCAGCGCCAGGCCGGGGTCGATGACGACGCGGCGCGCGCCGGCTGTCACCCGGCAGCACAGGCCGCGCACGCCCAGTGATTCCGCGCCCAGGATCTCGATGCGCGTGGGATTTCCTCCTCGCGAATGAAACGGTCGTCGCCGCCCGCGAGCAGTATAGCCGATCCGATAGCCTGGCGCGGCGCGGGATCGTCGCCGCGCGCGTAATCCGACCGGATTCCCCGCCGTAGTAGAGTGCCGCCGCCATCCATCGCCATAGCCTGTCCGGTCCGGGAATGCGTATGGGAGTCCCGCGCACCCCGGTTCCGCGTGCTGGCCACGCGCCGGGCTTCCCTCGAAGGGAGGCCCCGATGCACAACGGAATGCGGGCGGCACTCGTCCGCCTGGTCATCCCCACCATGCTGGCCGCCGCCTGGCCCCTCACGTCGAATGTCGATGCCTCACCCCTCGCCGCCAGCGCCGGCGCCGGATCCGATACGTTCGCCGGCGCGCGAGCCCTGATCGTAGACAGGACGGAGTCCGGCGCGGTGCCGTCCGTCTGCGTGGCCGTCGCCCGCGATGGCGAGATCGTCTGGGAGGAGGCCTTCGGCTGGGCCGACAAGGGGAACGGCGTCGCGGCCACCACGCGCACGCCCTACCTGCTCGCCTCGCTCGCCAAGCCCATCACGGCCACCGGCGTCATGGTCCTGGTCGAGCGCGGCGCGATGGATCTGGACGGCCGGATCCAGGACTACCTCGGCGACCTTGCGCTCTCCACCCGCGGGCTGAGCCCGGCGGACGTCACCGCCCGCCACCTGCTGAACCACACCTCGGGGCTGCCGCTCTACTACAACTACTTCTACGCTGACCAGGCGCGCCGGCCGTCCGCCTTCGCGGAGACGGTCGGCCGCTACGGCGTGTTCGTCGAGCCGCCGGGCAGGCGCTTCCGCTACGCGAACCTGGGCTACGACATCCTCGGCCACGCCGTCGCCACGGTGTCCGGGAAGCCCCATGCCGCGTTCATGCGCGACGAGGTCTTCGCGCCGCTGGGCCTCGCGGACGGCTACGTGGGCTCGCCCGGCGAGGGCGACCGCGCGCCCGCCGTCCGCTACGGCGCCGACGGCGGCGCCCTTCCCACCGGCGACATGGAGCTGTCGGCCGGGATTCCGGTCTACGCCAGCGTGCACGATCTCATCCGTTTCGGCATGTTCCACCTCGGAGACCGCCTGCCGGACCAGGCCGCCCTGCTCTCGGAAGCGTCGCTGGACGCGATGCACTGGGGCAAAGGCGAGGACGTCGCCTACGACTCCGAGACCTACGGGCTCGGCTGGTTCTTCCGGGAGGACGACGGCGGCTACCGCACCTTCTGGCACGAGGGCGGGATGTCCGGCGCCAGCGCGATGCTCAAGCTGGCGCCCGACCGGGACGTCGGCGTTGCGCTGGTCATGAACGCCTTCGACCAGCGCCTGGCCCAGCGCATCACGAACGAGATCCTGGACGTCCTCCTGCCGAAGTACGCCCGCAAGCGCAGGCTGGCCGCGCCGCGATCCGCCAGCCGGTTCAGCCCGTTCCGGCCCGGCAAGGAGACCACCGGGACCTGGCGCGGCCAGGTGCGCACCTGGGCCGGCGGCATCCCCATCGTCATGGCGTTCGAGGAGGACGGCGACATCCACGTCCTGACCCGGCCCTTCTTCGATCACACCGTCATCATGCCGGGCCAGCGCCTCTGGGACTCCTTGCTGAACAACACCGGCGTGCTCGGGAACCGGATCTACGGCTGGACGACCCTCGCCCTCGACACCGAGGACACCGCGGACTTCCCGTATGTCGCCATCATGGACGTGACGCGCGAGGGCGACGTGATCAGCGGCGCCGTGACGGCCGTCGCCGCCGCCGACCGGATGTACTATTCCCTCTCCTCCTACGTCCGCCTGGAGAAGGACTGAGGCGCGCAGCGAGCGCCTCCGACTCATCGCTCGAAGGGAGCCATCATGCGCGCACGAACCGCCGTGATGATCGTCCTGGCCGCCTCCGCCTGCGCCTGCGCCCCGAACACGACCCGCCTCCGGACGGACTCGCGGCTGCAGCGCGTGACCGGCGGCCTGATGGCCTTCCGCTCGCCGCCGGCGGCGATGCAGGCGATGCCCGACACCGCGCAGGGCCATCCCCTGGCCGAGCGCATGGCGCTGTACAAGGTGCCGGGCGTCGGCATCGCGGTCATCGATGACTTCCGGATCGCCTGGACGCAGGGGTACGGAGTGGTCCGTGCCGATGGCGGGGCGCCGGTCACGCCCGACACCTGGTTCGAGGCCGCCTCCACCACGAAGCTCCTCGTCGCCACGATCGCCCTCCACCTCGTGGAGCGGGGGCGGCTCGACCTGGACACGGACATCAACGCCTACCTGAGATCCTGGCGGGTGCCCGAGAACGCGTTCACCCGGGAGCGGGCGGTCACCCTGCGCCTGCTCCTGACCCACCGGGCGGGCTTTCCGAGCGGCAGCTTCGCGGAGGAGGAAGGACCGCCGCCCACCCTCGTCCAGGTCCTGCGCGGCGAGAAGCCGGCGCTGAACAAGCCCGCCGTCGTCGAGTTCACGCCGGGATCGCGGTGGCAGTACTCGAACATCGGCTACGTGATCCTGCAGCAGCTCCTCGAGGACGTGGCCGGCGAGCCGCTCGAGCGGATCGCCCGGGTCGTCGTGTTCGATCCCCTCGGTATGGAGTCGAGCACCCTGGCGTATCCCTTGCCGGAAGGGGAACGGGCCAACGAGGCGGTCCCGCACTGCGAGGAGGGGATCGCCCGCGCGCCCGCCATGCACGCGACGGCGCTGGCGCAGGGCGGCCTCATGACGACGCCGCACGACCTCGCGCGCTTCGCCATCGAGCTGATGCGGGCCTACCGAGGCCGTTCCGACAGGCTGCTGGGCCGCGAGATGGCGGCTCGCATGTTCACCCCGGAGACGACGATCGACCCCGCCGTCCTGGGCATGCCGCTCGGGCAGGGGCTGGGGGTGCTGCTCTACGGCGCGGGGGAGGGCCTGCTGTTCACGCATCCCGGGGAGAACATCCCGGGCGCGACCTGCTGGCTGATGGGCAATCCCGGCGCGGGCAAGGGCATCGTCGTCATGACGAACGGGGCGATGGGCAACCTCCTCGCGCTGGAGATCCTGCCCGCCGTCATCCGGGAGCACGGCTGGCCGATGGCCGGCCAGGCGGACATGGCGAGCGACCCTTGATTCCGTGACAGGGACCTGTTCCGACCGGATGGGGCCTCCCGGCCTTGACAAGTGCGGCCTTGCACGGCATACTTTGATCGGTTACCGTACAAAGGGCCATTCCGTCGATTTTACAGGCGAGGAACGCCATACTCGATCCCCGGAGGGAGAAGCGTGAATCTCACTGGACGCCATCGGCTCGCCGTCGCGGCGATGCTGCTCGCCGGACTCGGCGCGGACTGCAGCTTCCGGGATCCCGCGGACCTCGACCTGGCGAAAGCGCGCGTCGATCCCCTGGTCTTCGATGACGATTACGGCGAAGGCGTCTACTTCCAGCCCTTCATGGACACCTACACCCAAGCGGTCAGCCTGGACTCGGTCTACGCGCAAAGCGGCACGCGATCCCTCAAGGTCACCATCCCGCCTGAGGGTTCCCCCCTGGGCGCCTTCGCGGGAGGGGTCCTCACCTCGGCCGCCAGCCGTGACCACACCGGCTTCAACGCGCTGACCTTCTACGCCCGTTCGGGTCCGGCCAACGTGACGTTGAACGATGTCGGCTTCGGCAACGACAACACCGGCACCTCGATCTACAAGGCGGGCCTGAGCAACATCGAGGTGTCGACCGCCTGGCGGAGGGTCGTCATCCCCATCCCGGCGCCCGACAGGCTGATCGCCGAGCGCGGGCAGTTCATGTTCTCGGAGGGCTACGAGGACCCGCTGGGCGGCGAGATGTGGTTCGACGACATCCGGTTCACGACGGAGAGCGACATCTCCAATCCGCGCCCCTCGATGCAGAGCCTGAGCAAGCTCTGCTTCGTCGGCGCGACCGTGGGCCTCGAGAACACGAGAACCCTCTTCGCCGTGGGCGATGACGACGTCATGGTCAATCACGACGGCGGCTACTTCGACCTGCAGTTCTCCAAGCCCGGCGTGGCGAAGGCGGAGCGGGGCATGATCCGGGTCGTGGGCGCCGACACCACCTTCGTCACCGCCAGTCTCGACGGCGTCCAGGCCACGGGCACCCTGAGGGTGATCGGGCGCGTGCCTCCGTCCGAGCCCGCTCCGGCCCCCACGCACCCCGCAGCGGATGTGATCTCGCTGTTCAGCCGGGCCTACCAGGACGTTCCCGTCGACACCTGGCGGGCCGACTGGAGCCAGGGCGAGTATTCCGAGTTCGAGGTGGGCAGCCGCGCCATAAAGATGTACTCCAACCTCTACTACGCGGGGATACTGTTCCGGACCCGGACCATCGACGCCACCGCGATGACGCATCTGCACCTGGACGTCTTCGCTCCCGAGGGAACGAACTTCAAGGTCAAGGTGGTCGCGCTGGACGGCGTGAACGGGAACACCACCCAGCAGAGCGAACTCACGTTCGACGCGGGATCCACCCCCGCCTTCGTAGCCGGCCAGTGGTCTTCCCTGGACATACCCCTTGCCGACTTCCAGCTCGCCGATGACTGGGAGCACATCGGCGAGATCGTCATCAGCGGCAACGCCCGGCTCGTACTACTCGACAATCTCTACTGGCACAAATAGGGCCCGGGTGCTATCGGTCGGCAGCGGTAAGGGAGACGCAGCTTGAACAACGACTTTCTTAACTGGAAGGGATTGCGGAGAACCGATCCCGACCGGCCGCGGCCCCTGGCCGACGCGGTCCTGCGGCTCATCTGGGAGGAGCACCGGATCTCGCGGGCGGACATCGCGCTGCGGGCCGGCCTCTCCCGCTCCACCGTTTCCGAGATCGTGGGCGAGATCCTGCCCCTGGGCCTGGTGGCGGAGATGGGCGAGGGCCCCTCCAGCGGGGGCCGCCGGCCCATCGTGCTCGAGTTCCAGGACGACGCCTGCGTCATCCTCGGGGTCGAGATGGGCGCCGCGCACGTGGCCGTCGCGTTGACGAACCTGCGCGGCGCCGTGCTTGCCTGGGAGAGCCGGGAGCATCCCGTGCGCTCCGATCCCCCCGGCACGCGGCGGGTCATCGCCGAGCTCTGCGCGAAGTGCCTGGCCGCGCCCGCGGCCGCCGGCCGGCCCCTCGTGGGCGTCGGCGTCGCCGTGCCCAGCCCGGTGGATCCCTCCCAGCCGGACCGCCTCTCGACCATCGTCCTCCCCGCCTGGGAGGAGAAGCTCGGCCTCGAAAGCCTCGGCGAGCAGTACGGCGTGCCGCTATTCGTGGACAACGACGCCAATCTCGGCGCCCTCGCCGAACAATGGTGGGGCCTGGAGGAGGATGTCGACCATCTCGCCTACATCAAGGTGGCGACCGGCATCGGCTCGGGGCACATCATCGACGGGGAGATCTACCGGGGCGCGACCGGCGTCGCGGGCGAGATCGGCCACATCGCCATCGATCCGCAGGGCGAGCGCTGCATCTGCGGCCTGCGGGGCTGCCTCGTCACGCTCGTCGGCGCGCAGGCCCTCGTGGCGCGCGCCGCCGCGCTGGTCGCCGATTATCCCGACAGCGCGCTGGCCGGCGGAGAGTTCACCGTCCACGACATCGAGGACGCCGCGCTGGCGGGCGATCCGCTCGCCCTGCAGGTGGTCTGCGAGGCGGCCGGACACCTCGGCACCGCCATCGCCGGCCTGATGAACCTGATGAATCCCTCCGTCGTGGTTCTCGGAGGCGGCTTCGCCAGGCTGCGCGATCTGATCCTCGATCCCCTCCGCGAGCGGATCCGCAACCGCACGCTGGTCGACTCCGTCGCGGCCGCCGAGATCCGCTTCAGCGAGCTCGGCCCCCAGTCGGTGGCCATCGGGGCCGCGACCCTGGTGCTCAAGGCCGCCCTCGGCGACTCCAGCCTCTTTCCCCTCATCGAATCCTCGGCCGAGGCTTCCCAGTGAGATTCCGCCCGGCGAGGAGCCGGCCGGCCGCCGTCGCGGCGGCGCTGCTCCTCGCGGTCCTGGCCGGATGCACCGGGGACGCGCCGCCGCCGGGGAACGAGCTCGTCTGGCAGGACGAGTTCGACGGCCCGGCCGGCGCGCTCCCCGACCCCGGGCGCTGGCGGTTCGACGTCGGCACCGACTGGGGCAACGCCCAGCTCGAGTACGACACGGACCGTCCGGAGAACGCCAGCCTGGACGGCGACGGCCACCTCTCCATCACCGCCCGCGAGGAGGCGTACGAGGGACAGCCCTACACCTCGGGCCGCATCAAGACCCAGGACCTGTTCGAACCGACCCGGGGCCGCGTGGAGGCCCGCATCAAGCTGCCCGTCGGGCAGGGGATCTGGCCCGCCTTCTGGATGCTCGGCGCGGACATCGACCGGGTCCCCTGGCCCTGGTGCGGCGAGATCGACATCATGGAATACCGCGGACAGGAGCCGCGCGTGCTCTGGGGCACCATCCACGGCCCGGGGTACGCCGGCGACGACGCCATCGGCGGCCGGCACGTCCTCGCCGAGGGCGGCTTCCATCTCGGCTTCCACGTGTTCGCCGTCGAGTGGGACGAGGCGGGCATCACCTGGGAGGTCGACGGCCACACCTACCACCGCGTCGAGCCCGCCGACCTGCCCGCTGGCGCCGAGTGGGTCTACGACCGCCCCTTCTTCATCCTGCTGAACGTTGCCGTGGGCGGCAGATGGGTCGGCCCGCCGGACGCCGCCACCGAGTTTCCCCAGACCATGCTCGTGGACTGGGTCCGCGTGTACGCCGCCCCGCGATGAAAACGGCCCGGTCGTCCGACCGGGCCGCCGCGTTTCCGACCGATGCGATCCCCGCGCGCTAGAAGACCAGGTACAGGTAGGTCCTAACCTCCCACTCGCTCCCGTCGGGCAGGCCCGCCGGGTACAGCTCGTTCGCCGCGGGCTCGGGCTCGCCCTCGGGCTGGTAGCGGTTCGAGTAGCGGTCCAGCGTGCGGTAGGTGCCGCGCACGCCGACGCTGGTCTGGGGCAGGTTGAACCACTGCGGCTTGCCCAGGGTGTAGGAGAGGTCGGCCATCGCCTGCAGGGGATAGGTCAGGTTCTGGTCCCGGTGGTAGTCGTAGGGCCCGAAGTCGTTGAACTTCACGTAGCCGGCCAGGGACACCGCGGGCCAGGCGATGCGGCTGGCGATGCCCAGGCGCAGGAGGAGGCGCTCGTCGTCGCCGTTGGGCTCGGCCGTCCCGAAGTAGAAGGAGCTGATAAAGCGCGTTGTGCGGCCGTAGCGGTTGATCATGCGGCCGTGCACCTCCCACAGGTCGCGCGCCGGCGTGCCGCCGGGGAAGGCGTACACCTCGTCCGTCTCGGAGATGAACAGGCCCGCGTCGGCGGTGGTGTGGTGCCGCCAGAAGACGACGCCCAGACCGGCCGCGAACTCGGCGTCCTCCCGGACGACGTTGTCCCACGCCCACATCCAGGTCGCGGGCGTCGGATCGTAGGCCAGCACCAGCTCGACGCCAGTGGTCTCGCGGTTCCAGCGCACGGCGAAGGGGTCGGCGAGCACGTTGCGGGGCCGGCCGGCGGTGCCCGCGAACTCGTCCGAGTGGGGCATGGGGCCGACGATGGGCTTCTGCCACAGGACGTTGGGGCCGATCTGCCAGTCGCCCACGTTGACGGCCAGGCCCGTGAGGGCGTTGATCTGGTTTCCGGAGCCGCTGTCCCTGAGGATCCAGCCGGTGAAGGTCGGGATGGCGGTCGGGCCGGCCTCGGCCACGAGCCCCATGTAGGCGCCCTGCCCGTACCAGTTCCAGCGCCCCTTCTGGTACATCAGCTTGCCCCTGAAGCCGATGGTATCGGAGCCCTTGATCAGATCCTGCCGGATGTCCTCGGGCTCGTAGGGGCCGCCGGACTCCTCGGCCTCGTCGGTGAGGAGCTGGAACGTCTCCCCCACGCGGGGCTCGCCGGACCAGAGGACGCCGAGCTCGGTCGTCCACGGTCCCCGGGAGTCGACCGCCTGCAGGGAGAGCTTGCGCGTGACCCGCTCCGGGATGGCGGCGGAGCTGGAGAGCTGCGTCTGCCGCGTGAACTCGTCCTGGTAGATGGCGGTCCAGTGGAGCGGTCCCCAGAGGCGCCGGTACTTGACGAAGACGGCCGGGTTGGCGCCCCACCAGAGCTGCGGTCCGAGGGCGACGGTCAGGCCCGCGAGGTCCTTCTTGCCCTCGAACTCGATGCCGATGGGCGCCTCGCCGTTGTAGATGTCGACGTTCGCGCCGTAGTAGGCGTCGCGGTACAGGCCGAAGAAGTCGCCCTCGTACTGCCAGTGCAGGTGCCCCGTGCGGTAGAAGCCGTCGAGGGTGAACCAGCGGTCGTCCCAGGAGACCGAGGCCTGGTAGACCTTCACCCGCTCGTGCGACGCGAGCTCCACCGGCTCGCCGTCGCTGCCCGCGATGTAGCGGGGCCGGCCGCGGTTCTCGTAGAAGATCTCGTCGATGGGATTCGCCGGCACGCGCCCCAGGACGTTCAGTGACAGGTTGCCGACGACCGCGTCGCTGGGCCTGGCCTCGACGTCGACGTAGAACGACTGGCCGTGGTCGTAGCCCCGGAAGGAAGGGTAGCCGCCGGGCGGCGACGGCTCGCTCTCCGGCGTGCTGACGTTCGTGCCGCCGGTGCCGTAGGTCTCGAACTCCATTCGCAGGCCCGAGACCCGCACCTTACTCAGGGTGCTGGCCTTCAGGCTGGCCTCGTCGCCGCGCGCCTCGAGCACCGCGGCCACAGGCCGGATGCTCCCGAAGTGGTTCAGGATGGCGGCGAGGTCCGTGCCCGCCGCGTAGGGGTCGAGCCGGAAGGCCTCGCGCAGGGCGTAGTAGGCCGCGCGGGGATAGACCTCGTACAGCCCGCGCGCATCGGGGAAGCCCTTGGCGCAGATCCCCCACCACTCCTCGTTCATGTTGTTGTCGCCCTCGCGGTAGTCCTCGACGTAGCCGCCGTTGGGCCAGGAGGCGTGGGTGTCGTGGATGTCCAGGCGCTCCTCTTGCCGGTACTTCCACCAGCCGTCGCTCCACTGGAAGATGAGGCCGCCGATGGCGTTGCCGACCCGCCCCTTGCCGGCCGACTGCTCGTAGATCTCCCGCCACTGGCCCAGCAGGTAGCGGGCCTGCATGGCCTGGTCTTCCTGCACGGTGACGGCGTTGAAGGCGTCGGAGCCGAACTCGGTGAACAGGACCGGCAGGCCCAGCTTGTCCTGGACGACCTGGAAGATGTCCCGCGCCGAGATGCCGCGGTAGACGTTGGAGCCGAACACGTCGAGGCCCCGGCACTCCTCGGCGATGAGGTCGATGTACTGCACGTCCCCGTTGGCGATGGCCACCGGCCGGCCGGGATCGCGCCGCTTGACGTCCCGGATGATCTCGCCGAACAGGGAGTAGAGGTGGCGCGCCCGGGCGGCGTTGCGCTCGCCTTCGGGCAGGGCCTCGATCTCGAAGGAGGACCAGGACAGGCCGTAGTTGTTCTCGTTACCCAGCAGCCACATGAGCAGCCCCGGCGTGCCCTGGAACTCGTCGACCAGGGCCGCCACCTCGGCCTTCAGGACCTCGCGCACGCGCGGATCGCTGTAGTCGGTGTTCGGGTACCAGGCGCCGTCGATCGTGAGCCCGTAGCGCCCGACCGTGTGGTTCAGCACGGTGTAGATGCCGTACTTCTCGTAGACATACTCCACCCAGCGCGGCGGGATGCCCACGTATTGCCGTATGACGTTGACGCCCATCTCCCTGAGCAGCGGCATCTCCCGGGCCAGGGCCGCCTCGATGAAGTCGTCGGGCTGGTCCCAGAAGGCGTAGGTGTAGTTCTGGCCGATGGGCATGTAGCCCCAGTTCATGCCGAAGACCATGAAGTCCCGGCCGTCCACCTGCAGCCGCGAGCCGGCGGCGTCGGTCACGACCTCGATGCGCGGCATGTCGGCGCCGGCGGCCGCGGCGCGGGCCGGCGGCAGGGCCAGGAGCAGGGCGCAGGCGAGGACGATCTGTCGGCTGGCGAGGCGGGTTCCTTCAGGGATCGAACGCATGGGAATCTCCGTGGATGGTTGGCGACGAAGAGTCATCGACGGCGTTGGCGGACACGAGGTCATGGTACCAGAAGGCGCTGTCCTTGGGGACGCGCCGCCTGGTCTCGTCCTCGACGGCGAAGAGGCCGAAGCGCTTCGTGTAGCCGTAGCCCCACTCGAAGTTGTCCATCAGGGACCAGGCGAAGTAGCCCGCAAGGGGCACGCCGTCCGCGATGGCGCGGCGCGCGGCCAGCAGGTGATCGCGCAGGTAGGCGATCCGCCTCCCGTCGGCGATGCGGCCCGCCGCGTCGGCCGGATCGTCGTAGGCCGCGCCGTTCTCGGTGATGTAGATGCGCCGCGGCGCGTAGTCGCGGTGGATGCGGGCCAGGCTCTCGTGGAGGCCCCTGGGATACACCTCCCAGCCCATGTCGGTGCGCTCCCCGGGCGGCGCGGGATTCTCGGCCACGGGGCGGCCGTCCGGGCCGGCCTTCATGACCACGCGGCTGTAGTAGTTGACGCCCAGGAAGTCGAGGGGCGCGGCGATGGCGGCCATGTCGCCGTCCATGACGAAGGGCGGCTCCGTGTCCGCCAGGTGGCCCGCCGCGATCCGGTCGGCGACCGCGTCGGCGGGATAGGCGCCGCGGAAGAGCGGATCGAGGTACCAGCGGTTGAAGAAGCCGTCGAACCAGCGGGCCGCGTCGGCGTCGGCCGCGCCGTCGGTGGCGGGATGGGCCGGGGTGTGGATCAGCACGATGCCGACCTCGGCCGCGGGCACCTCCCGCTGGATGGCCGCGGCCGCCCAGCCGTGGGACAGCAGCAGGTGGTGGGCGGCGCGCAGGGCCTCGGCGGGGTCGGTGTGGCCGGGCGCGTGGTGCCCCTCCTCGTGTCCCAGCGTCGCCGCGCACCATGGCTCGTTGTGGGTCGTCCAGCGCGCGACGCGGTCTCCCAGCCGCCGCGTGACGAGGCTGGCGTAGTCCGCGAAGGCACGGGCGGTGTCGCGCTCGCCCCAGCCCCCGACATCCTGCAGCGCCTGGGGCAGGTCCCAGTGGTAGAGGGTCGGGAAGGGCTCGATGCCGGCCGCCAGCAGGCCGTCCACCAGGGCGTCGTAGAAGTCGAGCCCGGCGGCGCTGGGCGTCCCCGCCCCGGCGGGCAGGACGCGCGGCCAGGCGATGGAGAAGCGGTAGGCGCCGAGGCCGAGGCGGCGCATGATCGCGACGTCCTCGCGCCAGCGATGGTAGTGGTCGCAGGCGACGTCGGGGTTCGAGCCGTCGGCGATCTTCCCGGGCGTCGCGGCGAACCGGTCCCAGATGGACTCACCCCGGCCCCCCGCGTCGCGACCGCCCTCGATCTGCTGGGCGGAGGTCGCGACGCCCCAGACGAATCCGTCAGGAAACCGGTGGCGGGCCATGCTCGAGCGGCTCCCGTATCATCGACTCCTCGCGTCCGCCACCGCCTGGGGCGCCTGGCCAGCGGCGGTCCGCAGGTCGAAAAAAGACTTTGTTCGGACGCCGAACATAGTGTATTATAGTAGCATCTGTCAAGCGAGGATTCCGGCCCTTGGAGGCGCCACGAACGCGGGGTGCCGCTTCCGGGTGTTCCGGTGGTCACGAGGGACTTCTTCGATAGGAGGGCGATCCCATGCAGAACCGGGTTACCGCTGTCATCGCAGGCGCCGTGCTGATCTGCCTGGCTCCCCTGGCGGGTCACGCGCTGACGCCCTACGGCCAGGACTTCGAGGGGCTGTTCCAGCCCGATTTCGACGCCCTGGCGAACGACGGCTGGCTGGTCTTCGGCAACATCTACACGCCGGAGGGCGGCTACCTCTACGGCTACGGCCCCTATCCGGCCCCCAACCACGCTCTGGCGTTCAGCGCGATCGTCGCGGGAGAGGGCGGGCCGGACCAGGGCGCCCAGCAGCTGGTCGTCTTCAGCGACTACGAGAGCCCCGAGCACGGGATCGGCAACCTCGTCGAGGCCAACGTCTTCCAGGAGCAGACCATCGTTCCGGAGGACGTCGGCACGACCTGGATCTTCCGCTTCCAGCACAAGATGGGCAACCTGGAGGGAGGCTCCACCGCCGCGGCCTTCATCAAGACGCTGGATCCCGGCGCCGGCTACGCGCTGACCAACTTCCTCACCGTGGACATGACGGACATCCCCGTCACCTGGGGCGGGAACTACCTGGTGATCGAGATCGACGAGAGCCTGGACGGACAGATCCTGCAGTTCGGCTTCATGAACACGGCGTCCAACTACGAGGGATCGGGGATCTACTACGACAACGTCGCCTTCTACCAGTACGATCCGACCGCCGTCCCCGCGGACCCGGCGCCCCTGGGCGCGGCGCTGCGCCAGAACTACCCGAACCCGTTCAATCCCACGACGCGGATCGAGTTCGCGCTCGACCAGCCGGGAAGCGTCGACGTCGCGGTGTTCGACGTCACGGGACGCCGGGTCGCCACCCTGCGCCGGGGCGACCTCGCCGCGGGCGAACACAGCGTGACCTGGAACGGACAGACCGACGACGGAAAGCCCGTCGCCGCGGGCCAGTACTGGTGCGTGCTGCAGACCCCCGCCGGCCGGGCGTCCCGCGGCATGACCCTGGTGAAGTAGCGGCCGCCGGTGGTGGATGCCGTCATGTCCCTCTCGCATCGAAAGGCGCCCCATGGAAGGTAGGTCGGCTTTCGCTCCCCGCACGGCCCGCGCTGACGCCCGGCCCGCGTCACCGGACGGAGGATTCGTCCGCCTGGACGGCGAGGAGCACTACCGGATCGCGGCCTACCACCGTCTCGATCCCTTCCTGATGAGCCTCGCGACCGACACGGACCTCTGGATGTTCGTCGCCTCCGGGGGCGGACTCACCGCCGGCCGCGTCGACCCGGACGGCAGCCTGTTCCCCTACCTGACCGTGGACCAGCTCCACGACGCCCACCACCACACGGGACCGGTGACGCTGATCCGGGCCGCGCGGGGCGGCGCCGCGCCGGTCCTGTGGGAACCGTTCTCCGAGGCGAACGCCGAGCATCCCGCCGTCGAGCGGAGCCTCTCCAAGAACGCCCTCGGCTCCCGCCTCGTGTTCGAGGAGGTCCGCCACGACCTCGGCCTCGCCTTCCGCTACGCCTGGTCCGGCTGCGACGACTTCGGCTGGGTGCGGACCGCCACCCTGGAGAACCGGCGCGCGGCCCCCGTCCGGATCGAACTGCTGGACGGCGTGCGGAACGTGCTGCCCCACGGCGCACCCCTCCATCTCTACCAGCAGTCGAGCAACCTCGTCGACGCCTACAAGAAGTCGGAGGTGGACCCCGAGACGGGGCTGGGCATCTTCTCCCTCACCGGCAGCATCACCGACCGGGCGGAGGCCCTGGAGGTGCTGCGGGCCAACACCGTCTGGTGCCACGGGCTGAAGGATCGCCGCGTCCACCTCTCCCGCCGGTCGGTGGAGGCCTTCCGGCGCGGGCGGGAGGTCCCGGCGGAGCGCGTCCTCAACGGCGCCCGCGGCAACTACCTCGTGACCGCCGACCTCGACCTGGGACCGGAGGCCTCGGCGCGCTGGCGCCTGGCCGCCGACGCGGGGCGGAGCCACGTCCAGATCGCCGCGCTGCGCCGGCTGCTGCGCGAGACCGGCGACCTCGACGCCAGGATCGAGGAGAGCCTGCGGCAGGCGGGCGGGAACCTGCTGCGCAACGTCGCCAGCGCCGACGGCCTGCAGGCGTCGGCGCACCGCGAGGCGACGAGCCACCACTTCGCGAACGTCCTGTTCAACAACATGCGGGGCGGCGTCTTCGCGCACAACCACGACATCCCCGTGGCGGACTTCGCGGACTTCCTGCGCGAGCGGAACCGCGCCGTCGCCCGCCGCCGGCAGCCGCTCCTCGACCGGCTGCCGCCGACCGTCACCGTGGAAGCGTTGCGCGACGCCGCGCGCCGCGCAGGCGACGCCGACTTCGAGCGGCTCTGCCACGAGTACCTGCCCCTCGCCTTCGGCCGGCGCCACGGCGATCCGAGCCGGCCCTGGAACCGCTTCTCGATCCGGGACCGCGGCGAGGACGGCGAGCGGAGCCTACACTACGAGGGCAACTGGCGGGACATCTTCCAGAACTGGGAGGCCCTCTGCGCCGCGTTCCCCGCCTTCCTGCCCAGCGTCGTCGCCAAGTTCGTCAACGCCTCGACGGTGGACGGCTACAACCCCTACCGCATCTCCCGGGACGGCGTGGACTGGGAGACGGCGGCGCCGGACGATCCCTGGAACAACATCGGCTACTGGGGCGACCACCAGATCGTCTACCTGCTGCGGCTGCTCGAGAGCATGCACCGCCGCGACCCGGCGCTGCTCGGCGACATGCTCGGGCGGGAGATCTTCAGCTACGCCGAGGTGCCGTACATCATCGAGCCCTATGCCGAGATCCTCCGGGATCCGAGGACGACGATCCGGTTCGACACGGAGCGCGCCGCGCGCATCGACGCCCGCGTCGCCGGCACGGGGACGGACGGTAAGCTGCTGACGCATGCGGACGGGTCGGTCCAGCACGTCAATCTCCTGGAGAAGCTGCTCGTGCCGGCGCTCGCCAAGCTCTCGAACCTGATCCCGGACGCCGGCATCTGGATGAACACCCAGCGGCCCGAGTGGAACGACGCCAACAACGTCCTCGGCGGCGGCGGGGTCTCCGTCGTCACGCTCTGCCACCTGCGGCGGTACCTGCTCTTCCTCGCCGACGCGCTGGACGGCCTGCCGCCAGCGAGCCTGCCCGTCTCCTCCGAGGTCGCCGCCTGGCTCGAGCGCATCGAGTCCGTGCTGGCGGGCGAGCAGGACCTGCTCGGCGGCGACGGGCTCGACGCGCGCGACCGCAAGCGGCTGCTGGACGCCCTGGGCGAGGCGTTCTCCGAGTACCGGGATTCGGTCTATTCCCGTGGATTCACGGGCAAGACCGACCTCGCCGTGCCGAGGGTCGCCACCCTGTTCCGCACCGCCCTGGAATACGTCGAGTGGGGCATCCGCGCCAACCGCCGCGACGACGGACTCTACCACTCCTACAACCTGCTCGAGTTCGCGGCCGACGGAACGCGGGTCGAGATCATTCGCCTCGATGAGATGCTGGAAGGCCAGGTCGCCGTCCTCGACTCGGGCATCCCGGATCCGGACGAGGTGCTGCGGATCCTCGAGCAGCTCTTCGCGAGCTACCTCTACCGGCCGGATCAGCACAGCTTCCTGCTCTTCCCGGAACGGACGCTGCCGGGCTTCCTCGCGAAGAACGTGATCCCGGCCGACCAGGTGCGGGCCATCCCCCTCCTGGAGGGCATGCTGGCGGCGGGCGACGGATCCCTGGTCGCGCGGGACGCCGACGGCGTCCACCGCTTCCACGCCTCGTTCCGGAACGCGCGGGACGTCGCCGCCGCGCTGGACGGCCTCGCGGAGAGCGACCGCTGGGCGGCGATGGCGGCGCGCGACCGCGGCGCGGTCCTCGCGCTGTTCGAGGACGTCTTCCACCACCAGACCTACACGGGCCGCTCGGGCGTGATGTACGCCTACGAGGGCCTCGGCTGCGTCTACTGGCACATGGTCGCCAAGCTGCTGCTGGCCGTGCAGGAGGTCATCCTGCGCGCGGATGGCGAGGATCCCCCGCTGGCCGCGCTGGCGGGCCTCGCCGACATGTACTTCCGGATCCGGTCCGGCTTCGGCTACGAGAAGTCCGTCGCCGAGTACGGCGCCTTCCCCACCGACCCCTACTCGCACACGCCGCCCGGGGGCGGCGCGAAGCAGCCCGGCATGACGGGGCAGGTGAAGGAGATGATCCTCGCGCGCTTCGGCGAGCTGGGGATCCGCGTCGAGGGCGGCGCGGTGCGCTTCCGGCCCGTTCTCCTCGAGGCCGGCGAGTTCCTGGCACGGCCCGCGGAGTTCCGGTACGTCGACGTCGCCGGCCAGGAGCGGATGATCCCCCTGCCCGCCGGCAGCCTGGCGTTCACGCTCTGCCAGGTGCCGGTGATCTACGAGCGGACCGCGGGCGAGCCGCGGATCCGCGTCGCCTTCGCCGATGGAGCCTCGGAGGAGCGCGCCGGCAACACGCTTGATGCCCGGTCGAGCACGGGGCTCTTTTCACGCAGCGGCCGCATCGCCCGGCTCGAGGTGGGGATCCCGGCCCGGGAATCCGGCCGGCCCTCGCCGGAGTCCGCCGCCCGCCCGGCGGGATCGAAGTCACGCGACGGGAGTCCATCATGAACGCGAGATCCACACTGGCCGCCCTCCTGCTGATCCTCGCCGCCGGCCCGCCCGGGCAGGCGGCCGGGCAGTGCATCCTCGCCAATCCCAGCTTCGAGATCACGGGATCGGGCGGCGCCGTCTTCGGCGGCTGGAACCAGTTCGGCGTGGTCGGCTCGGTGACGGAGGCCAGCCACGGCCTCCTGGCAGCGCGCGTCAGCGGCCCGAACGCCGGCGACTGGGACGTGTCCGGCTACTGGCAGAGCATGGACTGCGAGCCGGGCGAGCAGTGGGAGGCCACCGGCCGCCTGCGGCACCCCGCGGACAAGCCTCTGACGGGCCAGTGCGCGGCGCTGGTCAACGTCGAGTGGCGGGACGCCGGCGGCGGCCTCATCGACTACGAATCCTTCGCCGTCGCGGACGCGTCCTCGCCCGCGGACGAGTGGCTGGACTATTCCGTGACGAGCGCGCCCGCCCCCGCCGGGACGGCGACGGCCCGCTACCTGCTCGGCGTCCTCCAGAGCCCCGACGATCCGTCCCCCGACGTCTGGTTCGACCAGGTCACCTTCTACAGCATGACGCCGCCCACCATCGACGACCTGCAGTGGAACGACTTCCCCGGCGGCCGCACCGTCGAGTTCGCGGACCGCACATGGCGCGTCAAGGGCCCCGGCTACTACGGCCCCGGCCCGAGCAGCTTCTGCCATCTGCCCGAGTGCGTCTGGGTGGACGCCGAGGACCGGCTCCACCTCACGATCAAGCTCTTCGGCTCCACCTGGACCAGCACCGAGGTGGTCCTTGAGGAGGCCCTCGGCTACGGCGACTACGTCTTCACGCTGGCGGGCGCCGTCGACCAGCTCGACGTCCATGCCGTCCTCGGCCTCTTCCTCTGGCAGTACGGACCCTGCTGGGATCCCGCCTACCTGTGGTGGAATCCCTACAACGAGATCGACGTGGAGATCAGCCGCTGGGGGATCCCGGGGAACGACATCGGCCAGTTCGTCGTCCAGCCCTACGACTGGTGGTCCGGGAACCTGAGCCGCTTCGACGCGTCCTTCGGCGCGGAGGAGCTCTCCAGCTACGCCTTCGAGTGGCTCCCCGACCGCGTGGAGTTCCGCGCCTGGCGCGGCGGACCGGAGGACGAGGCGCCCGAGACCCTGATCCACGCGTGGTCCTACTCCGGGCCGCACATCCCGCGGCCCGAGCAGCCCCGGGTGCACATGAACCTGTGGCAGTTCGACGGTCCGCCCGCGACGGAGCAGGAGGCGGTCGTCCACGGCTTCGCCTTCACGCCCGCGGACGGGCCCGTCGGGGTGGGCGAGCAGCCGGAGCTGCCGCCCTTCGGCGAGGTCGCGCGCCTCTTCCCGGCGGCGCCGAACCCCTTCAATCCCGCGACGACGATCCGCTACGAGCTCCTGCGCGACGGCTTCGCCGAGGTCGCCGTCTTCGACGTGACCGGCGCCCGGGTGCGGACCCTCGTGAGCGGCCTCGTGACGGCGGGAGAGCACGAGACGCGGTGGGACGGACGGGACGACACGGGACGGCGCCTGGCCTCCGGCGTCTATCTCTGCCTGCTCCGCGCGGGCGACTTCAGGACGGCACAGCGCATGGTGCTGATCAAGTGAAGCGGAAAAACTGAACGGGTTGCGTGCGGGCTCCGGGATCCCCCGGGGCCCGTTTTTCCATGGGACCGGACGGCACGGCGGCCGTCCCGCAGGGCGGCCTTTCCGGCCGGCGGACGGAATCAGCGCCGGCCGTCCCGGCAAGGGGGCGGCCCGGCCGGCCCCGCCGGGCCGCATACACGAAGGGCCCGGCAATGCCGGGCCCCCATGCGAATCGATTGCCGGCGGCGGCCATCAGTAGAGCGATTTCACGCCGCTCCAGGTGCTGGCCTCGACCGGGACGTAGCCCTCGTAGTAGAACGCGACGTTGTCGTAGAAGATGGCGGAAGGCTCGTAGTTCGTCGCCGTGTTCGTGAAGCCGAACTGCAGGATCTGCCCCTCCAGGCTCGCGTCGATGGAGATCTCCAGCGAGTAGGGGGCCCACGTGTCGGGAATGGCGGTCATGTCCAGGGTGATGTAGTTGGTCATCGCGTAGCCGGCGTTGGGATCCAGCGTCTTGATGAAGGCCGCCGCGGTGGAGCTCCCCGCTAGGTTGCCCCGCTTGGCATCGAAATCGAAGATCCACACGTCGCCGACGTCCTCGGCACCGACTGTCCGCTCCTGGAAGACGTTGGATTCGATCCACGCGCCGTTGCCGTGATCGCCGTTCGCGTAATCGCTGTAGACGGACAGCTGCTGGTCGCCCTGCTCCGTGCCGCCCTGACCGATGACGATCGCGCAGAACGCGGCGCCGTCGTTCGGGGCCGGGAAGGGTCCATAGCCGTACCAGTAGGCCCAGTCCGGACCGAAGACGTTGCCGAACACCAGCCAGCCATCGCCCGCCAGCGCGCCGGTATCCGACTGGACCAGGCCCTCGAAGTCCTGGCTGTAGGGCAGCATGGCGCTAGCCGCTGCGGGAACCAGGCAGACCAGCATGGCGACCGCCAGAACTGCAGTAGCTCGATTGTGCATTGTGCTAACCTTTCGTTGAAGGAATCCCACTGGCTAGCGGAACTGCGGAGTCGGCTTCCTGTCGACTGGAGGAGCTGCTCGAAACCGATTCCGATGCACAGATTATGCACTATGTTCGGTTACCGAATCAAGTCCAAAATCATGGTGCACCGTCGATGAAACCGCGGCATGCGGCACCGCGCGTCCTTCGCCGGTCTTCCCTGAGATCGGGAATCCGGGCACCTCACCGGCCCATCGACCCGGCTCCCGGATCCTCAAAAATATCTTGACTTCGCCGAGGTCTCCCGATACTTTGTTCGGCACCCGTACAAAGATCGTTCACCTACCGGATCGAGCCCGAAACACGGCAATGACTGCCGAGAAGGCCGCATGAGCTCCGCCGCGCACACAAGGACTGCCGCCGAGGACCGCGTCCGGTTCGCCCACCGGCTCGCCTACGGCGCAGGGGCCTTCGTCAACAACCTGCTGGCGGCCGCCAGCGGCGGCATGATGATCGTCCTCAACCTGGGCCTGGGCATGAACCCGGCCCTCGTGGGACTTCTGGGAGCGCTGCCGCGCCTGACCGACGCCTTCACCGATCCGCTGATGGGCTTCATCTCCGACCGGACCCAGAGCCGATGGGGCCGGCGGCGGCCCTACATCTTCGCGGGCGCCTTCGCCGCGGCCCTGCTCTTCGCGCTTCTGTGGCAGCTGCCCGGCGGCCGGAGCGAGACCTTCTACTTCGTCTGGTTCCTGGCGGGCTCGATCCTCTTCTACATGGGCTACACGGTGTTCGCCACGCCCTGGGTGGCCCTGGGCTACGAGCTGACGCCCGACTACCACGAGCGCACGCGCCTGATGGGCACGCAGAACTTCATCGGACAGCTCGCCTACGTGGTCTCGCCCTGGTTCCTGTGGATCATGAACTCCGGCCGCTTCTTCCGCGACGCGGCGGGCGCGCCCGACCAGGTCGCCGGCGCCGCCGGCCTTGCGGTCGTCGTCGCACTGGTGGCCGCCGGTCTGGGAATCCTGCCGGCCGTGTTCCTGCGCGAGCGCATGCGGGCCGTGGCGGCGGCCGAGGTCGCCGAGGCCCGCCGCGCGGAGGGCGGCGGCCTGAAGCGCAACCTCGCCGACTTCCTGCGCGGCTTCGGCGTCACCCTCTCCAACGCCCCCTTCCTCAAGCTCTGCGCGGCGACCTTCCTGGTCTTCAACGGCTTCATCCTCATCTCGTCGTTCCAGTTCTACGTCATCATCTACTACGTCTTCGGCGGCGACCAGGCCGCGGGCGCCAAGTACGCCGGCTGGGCCGGCTCGGTGGGCGCCGTCTCCACCTTCGCCGTGGTGGCCTTCGTCACCTGGCTCTCGACGCGGATCGGCAAGCGGCGGGCCTTCTTCGTCTCCACCGGCGTGTCCATTGTGGGCTACGGGCTGAAGTGGATCTGCTACAACCCGGACCTGCCCTGGCTGGTGGTCGTCCCCGCGCCGCTCATGGCCTTCGGCCTCGGCGGCCTGTTCACGCTGATGCCGTCGATGGTCGCCGACGTGGTGGACACCGACGAGCTCAAGACCCACGAGCGCCGCGAGGGCATGTTCGGATCCATCTTCTGGTGGACGGTGAAGCTCGGCCTCGCCGCCGCGCTGGCCGGCGGCGGCTACCTGCTCAACGCCACCGGCTTCGACGTGGTCCTGGAGGGAGCCCAGGCCGCGCGGACCATCACCATGATGCGCCTCTTCGACGCCGGCGTGCCCATGGTGACCTCGGCCGTCGCCATCTGGATCGTGGTGGCCTTCCCCATCACCGAGGCCCGGGCCCGCGCGGTGCGCGAGGAGCTGGAGCGCCGGCGCGGGCGCGGCGCGCCGGCCGCGGCGCTCGCCGACCCGCCGGCCGATGCGCCGACCGAGGCCTGACCGGCGGCGCCGAACGGCCGCCCGCGGCGGGTCGGGGTCGCCGCCCGCCGCCGTCCGGGAGTCGAACGACATGCGTCCCCACGTCCGGACCTCGTTCCTGATCGCTCCCCTGCTGCTGACGGCCCTCGCGGGCTGCGGCGGCGGGACCGGAGCGGTTCCCCCCGCCCGCGAGGACCCCTTCGCCGTCCGCCCCTTCCGGCCCGAGAGCGGCGGCCGCTGGATCGGCAACGCCGTCTGCTACGGCCCCCACCGCGACGGCCAGCGCCCGGGCGGCCCCTCCCCCACGGCCGCCGAGCTGCGCGAGGACCTGCGCCTGATGCTCCCCCACTGGAACCTGCTGCGCGTCTATGGCGCCTCGGAGTTCGCCGACACACTGCTGGCCGTGATCCGCGACGAGGGTCTCGCCATGAAGGTGATGCTCGGCGTCTGGATCGCCCCGGACGCCGCCGCCGCCAACCGCCGCGAGGCGGACGCCGCCATCCGCCTGGCGGCCGCGTACCCGGAGATCGTCCTCGCCGTCAGCGTGGGCAACGAGACGCAGGTCTCCTGGTCGGCCCACCGCAGCCCGCTTGACTCCCTGATCGCCAGCGTGCGTTACGTGCGCACGAAGGTCGCGGTGCCAGTCACGGTCGCCGACGACTTCGCCTTCTGGAAGGAGCCGGCGAGTCGGGCGCTGGCGGCGGAGATCGACTTCATCACGATGCACGCGCACCCCATGTGGAACGGCCGCCTGCTGGACGACGCCCTGCCGTGGCTCGAGGAGCAGGTGTCGGCGGTGCGGGCGGCGCACCCCGGGCGCGCCGTGGTCGTCGGCGAGACGGGCTGGGCCACCTCGGTCCACGACGAGGGCGAGCAGGCCGCACTGATCAGGGGCCGGCCCGGCGAGGGCGAGCAGAAGCGCTACCACGACGCGGCCCGCGCCTGGGCCGCCGACCGCGGGCTGACCGTCTTCTTCTTCGAGGCCTTCGACGAGAACTGGAAGGGCGGCGCGCACCCGGCCGAGGTGGAGAAGCACTGGGGCCTGTTCCGCGCCGACCGCTCGCCCAAGGCGGCCGTCGCGCCGGCGGCGGACGGGTAGCCGCGAGGACGGTTCCACGATCGCTGCGCGTGCGACGAGAAGCCTCCCTAGATTCGCTGCAGCGTGCCCGACCCCGTGTCCGTCAAGTGCAGGCGCGGGTGCCCGCGGAATCGTATGTCCCCGCTGCCGGTGATGGTGGCCTCGAGGAGCGTCTCGGCGTGGACCTCGGCCCTTCCGCAGCCGCTGACCATCACCTCGCTCTCGGTGCTTTCGAGCCCCTGGGCCGCGAGTTCCCCCGATCCGCTGACGAACACCTCCTGCTCGACCACGCTGCCCTCCGAAATGAGGACCCTGCCCGAACCGGTGAGACGCACGTCGTTGGCCAGGCCCTCCAGCAGCCGGATCTCCGTGTCGCCGGATCCGCTGGCGAACAGGCGACACCGCCGGGTGTCGACCCGCTCGCAGGAGACAGAACCGGATCCGCTGTTGTGCACCACCAGGAGGTCGGTCCGCAGCACTCCCAAGTCGATCCGGCCCGATCCGCAGTGCCGGATCTCCAGGCGATCGGTCTCCAGGTACGGCACGCTCGCCTTTCCATCGCATGAGAAAGTGATCCCGTCCAGCTTGCGGACCTTCAGATGGAATCGCAGCGGCCTGGTCGGGATGGGAGCCACGTTGCCGCGATGGCGGATCACGAGCTCGCCATCGACCACCTCGGTTTCGATCCGGTCCAGCAGATTGGCCTCGCCCTTGACGAGCAGCTCCTCCCGATCGGCGACCTCGATCACCAGGTCCCCGGAGGTCCTGAACGCCACGGACGAAATCGAGGCGACCTCGCGGATCTCCTGGATCAACTGGCCCGATCCGCGGATCTGCTCGGTGACGGCATCGGTACATCCAAGACCCAGGATGCCGCCCAGCAGACCCGGCATGCCGCAAAGCAATCCCACCAGCCCTCTCCTCGCGCTGCTCGCTCGCATGACATCCTCCTTTGCGCCGGCCTGTCGCGCCGGCTGCCCATGGTTCCTCTCATCCCCGCGGCGGTCGTGGCGACCCCCGCTTCGGGATCCTGCGAACATGATGAGAGTTCTGATTGCGCCGCGCCTGAAGGAGTCCATAGAATCACCTAAGGGTTTCTTTAAGGGATGCTCGCCGGGATGCCGGATCGATGGCCCAGTGGAATTCCCTCGTCAGAATCCCCTGGAAACCCGGGAGTTGGCATGCCTCCACCCTCTGGCAAGAGTCCCGCTGTGGCGCCCTTCCGCCTGGGGGATTGGCGCATCGAACCTCGCCTCAACCGAATCTCGCGCCCGGATGCGACCCATCAGCTCGAGCCCAAGCTGATGGATCTGCTGGTGGCGCTCGCATCCCAGCCCGGCGAGGTCTTCACGCGCGAGGAGCTGCTGGATCACGTCTGGCCCGACGTCGTCGTGGGTGAAGAGGTGCTGACGCGCGGCATATCCGAGCTGCGCCGCCTGCTGGGCGACGATCCGCGCACGCCCCGCTACATCGAGACGATCCGCAAGGGGGGCTATCGGACCGTGGCCGTCGTGGAGCCGATCGAGCCCGCCTCCACTGCGACTTCGCCGAGGGCTGCTCCCGATGCAGCGTCACCGGCGGCCAGGAGTGCATCCCCTCCCGAGGCCTGGGACCGGCAGGCACAGGTCGGAATCCCGAGGTGGGCGGCGGTGGCTGCCGCGACGGCAGCTCTCGTGGCAGTGGCAGCGGGGCTCTACGGGATTCACAGGTCTGGCCAGGAGCAAGCAGCGGAGGAGGTAGAGCCGTTCCGGTCGCGACCGCTCACCGCCTACCCGGGCAACGAGGTCACGCCGGCGCTGAGTCCGGATGGCCGGCTCGTGGCCTTCTCCTGGAATGGCCCGCAAGGAGACAACTACGATCTCTACGTGCTGCAGATCGGCGCCGCGTCCGCTCTGCGCCTGACCGACCATCCCGCGGTGGACATCCACCCGGTCTGGTCGCCGGATGGATCGACGATCGCCTACATCCACGACGAGGGCCCCGGCGCGGAGATCCGCACCCTGCCAGCGCTGGGCGGGCCTTCCCGGAGCATCATCAGGGCTCCCCTGGGATTCGGGGGAGGCTTCAGCTGGTCTCCTGACGGAAGCCGGATCGTCTACGCGACGCGCACGCGGGCCGATCGATCGACGCAGCTGTTCCTGCACGATCTGGCGACCGGCGAGGCGCGAGCGCTGACCCCGCAGGCCCCCCTGGGCCGCGATGATCTGGAACCCGAATTCTCCCCGGATGGAGCGACGATCGCCTTCCTCCGGGACCATGCCTCCGGACTCGAGGATCTGTGGGTCGTGCCCGGCGATGGCGGCGAGGCTCGGTGCGTCCGCAAGGATCTGCTCTACGTGATGGGCTTCGACTGGACACGCACCGGCGAGGACCTCATCTGCTCCGCCTTTCACGAGGGCTCCTTCTCGCTCTGGCGTGTTCGTCTGTCGGATGGTCGCGTCTCCTGGGCATCGGTGATCGGGGACTGGATCCACACCCCCGCGGTCGCCCGCCAC
This sequence comes from Candidatus Krumholzibacteriota bacterium, assembly GCA_016933175.1. GTDB lineage: Bacteria > Krumholzibacteriota > Krumholzibacteriia > JACNKJ01 > JACNKJ01 > JAFGBK01. The sequence goes on from JAFGBK010000016.1 coordinate 46,142, forward strand.
GTCGACCGGCTGGTCTATCACCACTACCGCCACGAGAGGAACATCTGGCGCGCCGGGCTCGGGGATCCCGACCTGGCCGATGCCGCCCCCGCCGTCGTGTCGTCGCACTGGGACTCCGACCCGAGCCTCTCGCCCGACGGGCGGCACATCGCCTTCACCTCGACGCGCTCCGGCACCCTCGAGCTGTGGGTCTGTCGAAGGGACGGATCGCGCCCCAACCGGCTCACCGAGTTCGACGGCTGTCTCGTCGCGCGGCCGCGCTGGTCGCCGGACGGGACCCGCATCGCGTTCCAGGCCAATCCCGAGGGGATCCACGAGCTCCACGTCGTCGAGTCCGACGGTGGCGGGCTGCGCCGCCTGCTGCTCGGATCGGCGAACGCGCTGCTGTCGGACTGGTCGCTCGACGGTCGCTGGCTGTACTTCGCCAGGGAATCGGACGACCAGTGGGACATCTGGCGAGTTGATCCCAGCGATTCCTCCGGCACGGGGGCGATTCCCGTGACGGCCGACGGCGGCATTCGCGGCTATGAGCACATCGACGGCAGCTTCTACTACGCCAAGCCCGACTGCGCTGGTCTCTGGCGTCTGCCGCTGAGCGCGCTTGCTCTGCCGGAAGAGGACGTCCCGGCGCATCCTGCCGGTGGTTCCCTGTACGAATCGGAGTTCCCCGGGCTGGGCGAGTGGAACGGCTGGGCCGTCTGCGGCGCTCACGTGATGCTGATCATCGAAGACCAGCAAGGCGCCCTGCTGGCGCGTCGCGATCCGGAGTCCGGGGAACACGTGGCGATCGCCCGCCTGCCAGGCCTCGGAGCCTCGACCATCGCGCTGGATCGCGAGTGTTCGACCTGTCTCTACACGCGCGTCGAGAAGGCCGTGGGCGATCTCATGCTGGTGGAGGGCTTTCACTGAGTCCAGGCATCACGTGCCGCCTGGAACCGGCAGCCCCACTCCGGCTCCCCAGGCAGGACGTCAACCTGCATTCCAGTGGCTACCGCCACGCGCGGGCGTCACTGGTATCCGAAGATGATCGGGAAGAGCGCCACCACGACCCAGGCCCAGATGACGTAGACCGGGACGTAGCCCGTCTGCCAGCGCTCGAGGGAAGCGAACGGGGCGCGCCCGGCCAGGAACCGCGCGGTGAGCACGGCCGACCCGCCGAGGTTGACGAGGAGGATCAGGTTCTCGCCCAGCGCCGCCACCTTGTTGGGGCTGAAGCCGAACTCCACGATGCGGGCCGCGATGGCCCAGAGGGCGAGCGCGTCGACCAGAAGCGCGCTGAGTACGAGTACGAGCTGGAGCCCGTCGAAGAGGCCGGGAGGGGCCTGCGGATCGCGCGCCGAGATGGCGTAGAGCAGCAGGCCCAGCACGAGCACGAGAAGCAGGTCGAAGCCGATGAGCACGTCGCGCTCCACGTCGATGGCGCTGCCCGTCACGAGCATGGTGGCCACGAAGACGAGGAGCAGGACGGCGAACAGCGGCGTGAAGATGCGCGTGAGGACGGGTGCCATGTTCTCGATGACGCTCTGCTTGGACTCCACGAGCCAGGCGCCGACGAGGGCCGCCCCCGCGGCCCCGCAGGGGAGCATCCAGGCCCCGACCCATGTCTCGGCGTCCAGGCCGATGGCCTGGAAGAGGAACACCGCGAGGCCCATCAGGGCGGCGCCGCCCAGGGCGATCAGGACGTAGTAGATGGCCCACTCGCCGGAGAAGCGCACGTAGTTCATGCGCTGCTCGTGGCGGCGCCACCGCCCGCCGGCGTAGGCGAAGCC
>JAFGBK010000085.1 GCA_016933175.1 Candidatus Krumholzibacteriota bacterium
GCCGGACGCACCAGGGGATGGCCCACCACGAGGTACACGCCCCGCTCGCGCAGGGATGCCGGTGCGGCGAGCCGGCGGTGCCCCGCCCGCGAGCCCGCTCGCCGGCCGTGGTGCACGATGGCGCGGTCGTTGACACCCAGCATGTCCACGGCGGGCAGGTCCGCGTAGTAGGGCACGGCGCCGGCGGACATGACGGCGATGCACAGCGGCGGCCGGGCGCCCCCGAATCGCTCGCCAAGGGCCCTGCCCGCCGCGATCCAGGCGTCGCCGCCGGCGTCCAGGTGGCCGGCCAGCTGCGCCACCGACTCGATGCCCCGCGCGCCGTGGAAGCCCAGGATCTGGACGGGCGACGCTGCCAGGAGGGCGGCGGCGAGCAGGGCCCGCAGCCAGGGACGGCGCGTGGCGGCGCGCAGGGTCCAGGTCGCCAGGACGTAGGCCGCCGGCAGCAGGGGGACGAAGAGGCGAAACTCCATGAAGTCGCCCCCGACCAGGACCAGGTAGAGGCCCCAGAGCAGGCAGGCCAGGGCCAGGGCGCCCGCGCCGGCGGGTCGTACGGCCGCGCGCCGCCAGGCCCGCAGGAAGAGCGGCACGACGACGGCCAGGCCGCTGACGGCTAGGAAGAGCCCCACGTAGTGAAGCCCGCGCAGCAGGGACAGGCCCGAGGGCTCGCGGACGCGCAGGCTGCCCGGCAGCGCGTCGCCGTAGTAGGCCAGCTTCCAGATCAGCCAGGCCGCGGCCACCGCCAGCAGGGGAAGCGCCAGGGCCGCGGCGGTCCGCGCGGAGCGGCGCTGCGATCCGGACGAGGCAGCGGCGCCCGGCCGGGTGGCCGCGGCGGCGCCGCCGGCCTCCCGCCCCCCGCGAGCGGGGCGCGCCGCCAGCCAGGCTCCCAGGACCGCGGCGGGCAGGAGCGAGTCCGGCCGCGTCAGCATGGCCAGGGCGGCCAGGAACGACCAGGCCAGGCAGCCGCGCGCGCGCGGCCGACCGCCGGTGCCGAGAACCAGCGTGAGCAGGGCCAGACCCGTCAGCAGGCAGGCCTGCGCCATGGTCTCCAGGCCGCCGGTGGCGAAGGCCAGGAAGCTGGCGCTGGTCCCCAGTAGGAGGACGGCGACCAGGGCCCAGCCGTCCGCGCCCAGGACGCGCCGCGCCAGGCGCCAGGACAGCGCGAGGGTCAGGGCGAAGCAGGCCAGGCCGGTCACCTGGGCGAAGAGCACGGGATCCCAGCCCAGCCGGTGGGGCAACGCCAAAAGCAGGGTCCACAGGAAGTTGGTGTAGCCCTCCACGCGCTCGCCGGGATTCCACACCAGGCCCTGCCCCGCGGCGAGGTGCCGGGCGTAGCGGAAGGAGATGAAGGCATCGTCCAGGACGAAGCGCCGAACCCAGGCCAGGGCCGCGAGCCCCGCCGCCAGGGGCCAGAGCAGGCGCCCGTACCTCACGCGCAGCACGCCCAGAGCAGGCCGCCGGCAATGACGGGCACCGTGAAGTTGTCGTCGGGCGGCAGGGGCAGCCACTCCACCAGGCTGCCCAGGCAGGCGCCCGCGAGCGCCGCCGGCCAGTCGAGGAAGAGCAGGCCCGCGGCGGTGTTCACCGCCAGGCCCGCGAGCGTCCCCCCCAGCGTCTTGCCGAAGGGGAGGGTCGGGCCGCCCCAGTTGCGGCCCACCAGGCCGGCGACGGCGTCGCCCACCGTGACGTAGGCCATGACGGCCAGGGCCACCGGCCGGGGATAGAAGGCGACGGCCGCGGCGAAGCCCAGCAGCATCCAGGTGAAGCCCAGGAGGCGGCGCTCCTCGTAGCCGCGTAGCACGGCGGCCAGGGCGCGTCGCGAGGCGCGTCGCACGGCCTCGATGCGCAGGCGCGCCAGGTCGAAGAGCAGGAAGACGACTACCGTACCCCAGAACAGCGGGCGCCAGACGGACGCGGGCCAAAGCCACACGCCGATGGGAATGATGACCGTGGCCAGGTGCACCATGCGGCGCCAGAACTCGCGCAGGCGGGGATGCGTCACGGCCCCATCTCCGCGTTCGCGGGCCGGTCCGACGGCGGACCCGGCCGCGACGCGACCGAGTCGGCCGGCACGGCGTCCGGCGCAACAGCGCCGTCCGGCGCGGCGCCCGCCCAGGCCACGGGGCCGGCAGGCAGGTGAAGGCATCGCTCGGCCGTGTGGAACTTGCGCGCCGAGAAGGTGGGTGTGGCCCGCAGGACCAGCTCGGCCCCCGCCGGCAGGCTGTCGGGCAGCGGCACCCAGTCGCGGCGCAGGCCCGCGTTGCGGCGCCGCTCGGCGACGACGGTCCGCTCGCGGCCGCCCGCGCGGAGGGCGACGGAGAAGAGGCTGGGCTCCGTAAGGCGGTACTCCAGTTCCAGGCCCGGCTCCCGCGCGCCGGGAAGCGGCGCGATCGCCGGCGCCAGGATGTCCGTGCCCGTCCAGACGTAGCTGCCGCCCCGGGCCTCGACGATGAAGAGCTGGCCGAAGCGCCGCCAGATGGCCAGGGAGTTGCAGTGGTCCAGGGGCCGCGCGTCGCCGTCGATGCGCGTGAGCACGTCCAGGTGGCGCAGCCGGCGGTCCAGCTTGAGCAGCCGGCCCTGCACGGAGTCCGGCACGACCACCTGCCCGAACAGGTCGAGGACGGGATAGCCGAAGCGCCCGGGCGGCGCGATGAGCTCGGCCAGGGTGCGCTCGGCGCTCAGGCGCCCGCCGGCGTCGTAGAGACGCAGGCGCTGGCCGTCTTGGTCCACGACCGCCAGGGAGAAGCGCCGCCAGTGGTTCCAGGGCTCGTCGCGGTCCTGGACGGCGAGGGCCAGGGGCCCGTCCAGGGGCCCGTCGCGGGCGGCCAGGGGCCAGTCGCCCAGCCACCCGCCGTCCCGCGTGAAGCGCAGGATGCGGCCCGACCAGTCCGTGCACCAGATCATGCCGCCGGCCAAGGCCACGTCCGTGGGGCTGAAGGGCGCTCCCCCGGCGGCGTCCACGGTGCGGAGCCATTCCAGGCTGCGCCCCGCCACCTGCAGCAGCACGAGGCGCCGGTTGCCCGTGTCGGCCACCACGACGCGGCCCGCCGCGTCGGCGGCGATGCCGCGGGGCCGCAGTAGCTCGCCCGTCCCGGAGCCGACGCGCCCCAGCTTCGCCACGGCCGTCAGGCTCGGATTCCAGACGATCTGTCCGAGGTCCGCGTTGACTCCGAAGAGGGTCAGCTCGTCGTCGTCTCGTCGCGTCCGCCCGTCGTCACGATCCGCCAGCTTGACCGCGGCCAGGCCCTGGGGATTGGCGTAGCGCGCCGTGGGCCCCAGGAAGAGCTTGAGCTCCAGCTCCCCCACCCGCGACAGGCCGAGGCTGTGCTTGAAGGGCGGATAGACGTAGGTGGTGCGCCGCGGCGGCTCGTCCCCGCCGGCCGTCGCGGCCAGGAGCAGCGTGGCAAGGAAGAGCAGGTGGCGCCGCACCGCGGCGCCGCAGGCGCCCACTTCTACTCCCATTCGATGGTGGCCGGGGGCTTGGAGCTGATGTCATAGACGACGCGGTTCACGCCCGCCACCGTGCCGATGATGCGGTTGCTCGCGCGCTCCAGCAGTTCCTGGGGCAGGCGGCTCCAGCTCGCTGTCATGCCGTCCAGGGAGTCCACGGCGCGCAGGGCGACGACGTTCTCGTAGGTGCGCGCGTCTCCCATGACCCCCACCGAGCGCACGGGCAGCAGGACGGCCAGGGCCTGCCAGACGCGATCGTACTCGCCGCCGGCGCGCAGCTCCTCGATGAAGATGGCGTCGGCCTCCTGCAGGGTGCGCACAGCCGCCTCGGTGACCTCGCCGAGGATGCGCACGGCCAGGCCGGGGCCCGGAAAGGGGTGGCGTCCGAGGAAATCGCGCGGCAGGCCCAGCTCGGCGCCCACCGCGCGCACCTCGTCCTTGAAGAGCTCGCGCAAGGGCTCGAGCAGCGTGAAGTCCATGTCCGCCGGCAGGCCGCCCACGTTGTGGTGGCTCTTGATGGTGGCGCTGGGTCCCTTGACCGAGGTGGACTCGATGACGTCGGGGTAGAGGGTCCCCTGGGCCAGGAAGGGCAGGGGGCCCAGGCGCCGCGCCTCGCGCTCGAAGACGCGGATGAAGGCGTGGCCGATGGCCTTGCGCTTGGCCTCGGGCTCCGCCAGGCCCGCCAGGGCGGCGAAGAACTCCGCTTGTGCGTTCACGCGGTGGAACGAGACGTCCATGTGGCGCGCGAAGAGGGCCGCCACCTCGTCGCCCTCGTCCTTGCGCAGCAGCCCCGTGTCGACGAAGACGCACTCGACGCGCGCCCCCAGCGCCCGGCTGAGCAGGGCCGCCAGAACGGTGGAGTCCACGCCGCCGCTGACGGCGCAGAAGACGCGCGCGTCCCCCACGCGCTCGCGGACCTCGGACACCGTCGTCTCGATGAAGTGCGCGCGCGTCCACAGCGGCCGCGCGCCGCAGACGCCGAGGACGAAGTTCCGCAGGATCTCCCGCCCGTGCTCGGTGTGCGAGACCTCGGGGTGGAACTGCAGGCCGTACCAGCGCCGCTCCTCGTGGGCGAAGGCGCAGACCGGACTGCCGGGGCTCGTGGCCAGGCTTCGGGCGCCTGCGGGCAGCTCGTGCATGCTGTCGCCGTGGCTCATCCAGACGCGTTCGCGCCGCGCCAGCCCGCGCAGGAGGGCGCTGTCCGTGTCGCACGCCAGCTCGGCCAGGCCGTACTCGCGCCGGGCGCTGCGGTCGATGCTGGCGCCGAGCTCGCGGCCCAGCAGACCCATGCCGTAGCAGATGCCCAGCACGGGGACGTCGAGGCCGAGGGCCGCGCGGTTGAGGACCGGCGCGCCCGCCTCGTAGACGCTCGCCGGCCCGCCCGACAGGATGATACCCACGGGCCGGTGGGCGCCGATGGCCGCGGCGCCCGCGTCGTAGGGCAGGATGACGCTGAAGACCTCCAGCTCGCGGATGCGCCGTGCGATGAGCTGGGTGTACTGGGACCCGTAGTCGAGAACGACGATGGATTCGCTGGCCGCCTGCACGCTGCCTCCTCGTCCGCTAGTGCCGGAAGTGCCGCCGCCCCGTGAGCATCACCGTGACGCCGAGCTCCCCGGCGCGGGCGAGGACCTCCGCGTCGCGGATGGAGCCGCCCGGTTGGACGACGGCCCGCGCGCCCGCCGCGGCGAGGATCTCGATCCCGTCCGGGAAGGGGAAGAAGGCGTCCGACGCCGCCACGGCGCCCGCCGTCTCGTGACCCAGCTCGCGCGCCTTGGCCACGGCGATGCGGCAGGAATCGACGCGGCTGGTCTGCCCCGCGCCCGCGCCCAGGAGGCGGTCGGCCCGCCAGAGGAGGACGGCGTTGCTCTTGACGTGCTTGACCACGCGCCAGGCGCGCTCCAGCTCGGCCAGGACGGCCGCGTCCGGCTCGGGGCCGGCACCGTGCGTCCACGCGGCCGGCGGCGCGAAGCCGCGGTCGGCGTCCTGGACGAGGAGCAGGGGTCCCACGCTGCGCAGGCGCGCGGGCGCAAGCCAGGCCCGCGGGTCCGGCAGCTCGAGCAGGCGTAGCTTCTTCTTCCCGAGCAGCCGCTCGCGGGCGGCAGGCAGATAGCCCGGCGCCACGAGCACCTCGACGAACTTCTTGGCCAGCGCCGCGGCCACGGCCTCGTCGGCCGGGTGGCTGAGGGCGATCACCGATCCGTAGGCGCTCACGGGGTCGCTGCTCCAGGCGGCAGCCAGCGCGGCGCCGATGTCCGCGCCGAAGCCGACACCGCAGGGATTACCGTGCTTGATGACGGCGGCGGCCGGCCCGTCGAGGTCCAGGACGAGGTCCAGGGCCGCCCCCAGGTCCGTCAGGTTGTTGTAGGACAGCTCGGCGCCGCCGAGCTGGCGGAAGGGCAGGCGATCGGTCAGCCAGGGGTGCAGGGCGCCGCCCTGATGGGGATTCTCGCCGTAACGCAGGGTCATCAGCGGCTCGCCGAGCGCGATACCGCCCACCGCGGCGCCGGCCGCCGGCGCACCCGGGGCATCCGCGGCGGCTTCCGCCCGCGCCGCCGCCCAGGCGGCGACGGCCGTGTCGTAGTCGCGCGTGTGGGCGAAGGCGGCGGCCGCCAGGCGCCGCCGCATGGCTTCGCCCACGTCCCCGCCGCCAGCGTCGAAGGCCGCCATGAACGCCGCATAATCCGCCACGCGGCAGAGCACCGCCACCCGCGCGTGGTTCTTGGCCGCCGCGCGCAGCAGGCTGGGCCCGCCGATGTCGATGGCCTCCACCACCGCGCCCGCCGGCCCGCCGGCCGCGGCGGTCTCGCGAAAGCGATAGAGGTTGACGACCACCAGGTCGATGAGCGGCAGGTCCAGGAGCGCCAGGTCCGCGGCGTGGCGCGCGGGATCGGCCAGGATGCCGCCGAAGACCTTCGGGTGGAGCGTCTTCACGCGGCCGTCCAGACACTCGGGGCTACCCGTCCAGTCGGCCAGCTCGACGGTCTCGACCCCGGCCGCGGCCAGGTGGCGGCGGGTGCCGCCGCTGGCGATGAGCTCCACGCCCCGCGCGGCCAGGAAGTCCGCCAGCTCGGCCAGGCCCGTCCTGTCGGTGACGCTCAGCAGGGCTCGGCGGATCGTCACCGGCCACCCCCCGTGTCCGGGAAGAGGATGCCCAGGATCTCCTCGTAGCGGCGCCGGAGGCGTTCCACCAGCTCCGGCGGCAGGTCCGGCGGCCGGCCCTCGCGGTTCCAGCCCGCCTGGTCCAGGTGCCGCCGCAGGATCTGCTTGTCGAAGGAGTCGGGCGTGCGGCCGGGCCGCCAGTCGCTCGCGGCCCAGAAGCGTGAGCTGTCCGGGGTGAAGATCTCGTCGATGAGAATCAGCTCGGCGCCGGCGCGGCCGAACTCCAGCTTCGTGTCGGCGATGATGATGCCGCGCGTGCGGGCATGGGCCTCGGCCGCCCGGTAGAGGTCGAGGCTGGCGTCGCGCAGGCGCGGGAACCACTCCTCGCCCACGATGGCCGCCGCCTCGGTGTGGCTGACGTTCTCGTCGTGCCCCGTCTCGGCCTTGGTGGACGGCGTGAACAGGGGCGAATCCAGTCGGTCCGCCTCCTCGAGCCCCGGCGGCAGGGCGAGGCCGCAGACGGCGCCCGTGCGGCGGTAATCGCGCCAGCCGGAGCCCACGAGGTAGCCGCGCACCACGCACTCGAGGTCCAGGCGCTCGGTCTTGCGCACCAGCATGCTGCGGCCCGCCAGGGCTTCCTGGTTGTAGGGACGCGGGAAGTCGCGCCAGTCGTCGCTGATCAGATGGTTGGGCAGGCGGTCGGCCAGGAGGCGGAACCACTCCACGCTGATGCGCGTCAGCAGGACGCCCTTGCCCGGCACGGGCTGGTTCATGATGACGTCGTAGGCGCTGATGCGATCGGTGGCGACGATGAGCAGCTCATCGCCCAGGTCGAACAGGTCGCGGACCTTGCCGCGGTAGGTGGGCTTCAGGCCCAGCTCGGCGGTGTCGGCCAGGACGTCGCGAGTCATCGGTCGGTCTCCTCCCCGGCGAAGATGATGCGGCGGCCCCGGCGCTGCCAGGGTCGCGTCAGCAGGAGGCGCAGGGCCTCCGCGTAGATCGTGTGCTCCTCGGCGAGGATGCGCGCGGCGAGGTCCTCGGGCGCGTCCGCTGGCAGCACCGGCACGGCGCGCTGCAGGACGATGGGTCCCGTGTCCACGCCGCCGTCCACCAGGTGCACCGTGCAGCCGCTCACGCGCACGCCATAGTCCCAGGCCTGGCGCTGGGCGTCCAGGCCGGGAAAGGCCGGCAGCAGCGAGGGGTGGATGTTGACGATGCGGTCCGGATAGGCCGCGAGCAGCGTCGAGCCCAGGACGCGCATGAAGCCGGCCAGGCAGATCCACTCGACGCCCGCGACCCGGCAGGCGTCCCGGTAGGCGGTTTCGGCCTCGCGACCCAGGCGGCCGCCGGGCCGCCGGCCCGCGATCACGCGCGCCGGGATCCCTTGGGCGTCCGCGACGGCGAGGGCGCCGGCGTCCGGCTGGTCGCAGAGCAGCAGCACGATGCGCCCCGGGAAGACGCCCTTCCGCGCAGCCGCGGCCAGGGCCTGGAAATTGGAACCCCGCCCGGAGGCGAACACGGCGAGTCGGGTCATGGGAACCTGCGCGGTGTGCGATGGGAACGCGGCACGGCATCGACGGGGGCATCCTAGGTGCCGCCCATGACACTGTCAAGGCCGGCCCTCGCCAGGGCCACGAGCAGCGGCGAGACCATGAGCAACGGGGCCAAGCGCGCGGCGCGTGGCCGTCCGAGCACCAGGAAACGCAGTCCGAGGCTCCACGGCAGCCAGCCGGCGACGGGCACGGCGAGGCCCGCGGCCGTCAGGGCCAGCGGTCCGCCGGCCAGATCGGCCAGGCCCGCCAGAAGGCGCAGGGCCAGCGCGGCGGGTGCCGTCCAGAGCGTCGCCCCCGGCAGGAGCGCCAGGGGCAGGCTGAGCCAGCCCAGCATCAGCGCGAGGGCGCACAGGGGACCGGCCGCCAGGTTCCACAGGGGACCCAACAGGGGCAGGCGCCCGAAGACCGCCAGGGCGACGGGCAGCGTGGCCAGGCTGCAGTGGAAGGAGACGTCGACGCCGCGCCAGAAGTTCCACCAGACGCCGGCGCGCCGCGCCGTTCCCGCGGAGAAGCGGGCGACGAGGACGAAGGTGGCCAGGTAGCTCAGGGCGAAGGCGGGGTGCAGGAGGCTGCCGGGCCGCGCCAGGAGCTCCAGGCAGGCCGCAGCCGACAGCGCCTCGAAGGGCAGCGGGCGCCCGCCCAGGAGTCGCAGGCCAAGGACGTAGGCGGCCATGGACACCGCGCGCAGGATGGACGGCCCGTCGCCCAGTAGCAGGGGCAGCGCCGGCAGCAGTGCCAGCAGCAGGCGCTCGGCGCCGGCGGCGCCCAGCCGGCTCGCCGCCAGGAGACGGTGCCAGAGCAGCAGGAAGAGTCCCACGTGCAGGCCGCTGAGGGCAAGCAGGTGGGCCAGGCCGGCGTCGCGAAAGCGGCGCCGCGTATCGGCGGGCAGGCCACGCCGCACGCCCAGCAGGAGGGCTCGCGCCAGGGGCTGCAGGGAGGCGGGCCAGGGCCGCGTCAGGCGCAGGGCCAGGCGATGGCGCCACGCGGGGCGGCCGAGGCGCCCGGCGCGGCGGGCCGGGCTCTCGACGGCGTCGGCGCACCATTCCAGGAGGCGCGCCTCGCGCTCGTTGCGGCCGCGCCCCGGCAGTACCAGGGCGCGCCCGTAAAAGGCGCTCCCCGGCGCCGGCGATGCGTCGCCCAGCCCGCGCAGCCGGAGGCGCGGCCGGCCGGCCAGGCCGCCCGTGAAGGCTCGGCCCCGGCGCGCCCGGGTCTCTTCCCAGCGACCCGCCACATCGCAGACGCGTCCCGCGCCGGGCAGGGCGGGCAGGCGCAGGAGCATGAGCACCAGGCCGGACGCGACGACCGCGGCGGCCAGGCGCCCGCGCCCGCTGGGCAGCCGGCGCCGCGCGCGCCATGGCAGATCCAGCCAGGGCGCTCCCAGGACGAGCAGCCAGGACGGCGACAGCACGCCGCGGCAGGCGGCCCCGGCCAGCAGGCCGAGCAGGAGCCAGCGGAACAGGGAAGCCCTCCGGGGAAGGCGGGGCGGCGGCCGGGAGGCCGGTCAGCTGACGGTGTCGCGGGAGAAGACGACGCAGTTCTTGCCGCGGCGCTTGGCCTCGTAGGCGGCCTCGTCGGCGGCCTTGAAGAGCGCCGCCTCGCCCAGGGCGTTGTAGGGATAGATGGCGCCGCCCAGGCTGGCCGTGACGTTCACGGCCTCGCGCTCCACCGCGAAGCGGAAGGCGTGGTTGGCCACGGCCTCGCGCAGGCGCTCGGCGGCGCGATAGGCGCTCTCCAGGTCGAGGCGCGGTAGCAGCACGACGAACTCCTCGCCGCCGTAGCGGAAGACCTGGTCCACCTTGCGCAGTGTCCCGCGGATGACGCGGCTGAACTCGCGCAGGGCCTGGTCGCCGATGTCGTGGCCGAAGCGGTCGTTGACATGCTTGAAGTCGTCGAAATCCACCACCAGCAGGGCCAGCGTCTCGCGGTTGCGCGTGGCCCGCTCGATCTCCAGGGGCAGCTGGAGCTCGAGGAAGCTGCGGTTGAAGACCTGGGTGAGCCAGTCCACGTAGACGACCTTGGACAGGACGCGCAGGTTGTGGACCTGGTGATTGAGGGCTTCCCCCACCAGGCGCAGGCTCTCCAGGGCGGCGCCGGTGTCGGCGCCGTCGGGCACGCGCAGTTCCAGCAGGCCCCAGTCCTCGTCCTCGAGGCGCAGCGGGGCGAGCAGCCAGGCCTCCTCGGAGTCGGAGCCGCCACCGGAGGCCAGCTGCGCCTCGCCGGACGCCAGGGCCGATAGATAGGGATGCCCCGGAGCCAGGGTCGCGGTGTCCAGGACGGGCAGGCTTTCGTCGGCGCTGTTGCCGAAGGCCTCCTTGTCGGCGAGACGATAGAGCGTGAAGCGGCTGCCGGGGTGCCATCGCTCCAGGAGGGCGAGCAGGCGATCCGCAGCCTGGGTCCCGGGACTGCGCCCCTCCAGGCGAACGGCCTCCAGGATGGCCGTCACGTGCGGGCCGGGCGCGGCGTCCGCCCCGGCCTGCGGCACCGTCACCTCGGGCAACTCCTCCAGCGCGGCGGGCGCGGCCGCCTCTTCCGGAACAACCACATCGGGCAGCTCCTCCAGGCGCGTCGCGGGACGGGCCGCGCGGGGAGGCGGCGCGGGCAGGCGGAACCGATCGCCCGTGCGCCGATCCCGGTAGCGTCCACCGCCCAGCTTCTCGAAGCGGCCCGCGCGCACGAGCACCTCGGCCAGCTCGGCGGTCAGGGCGCGCAGGGCGGACTCGTCGCCCTGGCGCAGCGCGCTCTCGAGGCGCGTGCGCCCGGCGGCGTCCAGATCCTCACGGGGCAGGAGGTGACGCAGGAAATAGCGGCTGCTCTTGCGCAGGGCTGCCATTCGCCGGACCTCGCAGCGGAGTAGTAACTTCAATTGTGGCGGCCAATTGGCGGCCCAGCCTCAAGTATACACTAAGGCCCCCGTCGCGGGTCAACTGGTGGTGTCAAATCTTCCTTGCCGCCTTTCAGGCTCGGGGATAGACTCGGCGCCCTGCCAGGCACCCGGCTTGCACCGCCGGTTCCGACGGATTCGTTCACCCTCGCAGGAAGGCCGCCAGGAGGTCGTCGTGACCCGGTTCAAGCTCCTAAGCCTTTGCCTCGTCGCCCTTTTCCTCGCCCTGGGCGGCTGTGCCGGGCACGACACGCGGCTGACCGTCGACGACGGCGTGGCCGCCGCGCCGGTCGATTCGACACCGGCGGTGGCCGACAGCCTGGCGGCCCCTGTCGCGGAACTCGAGGAAGCCGACGACCTCGACGGGACACTCTCGGAATGGTCCGTCCGCGACCGCGCCCTGGCCTTCAAGCCCGAGCTGCAGTCCCTTCAGGAGGCCTACGACGAGGCGGTGGCCCAGCTTGCCACCGGCGACCTCCTGGCCGCCCAGGAGACCCTCGACGAGGCCGATGCCAGCCTGGGCGCCCTCCAGGCCGACAGCGCCCGCGTGGGCCGCGGCCTGGCCCGCGTCTACCTGGGCAGCCTCCAGACGCGCCTGGACCGCCTCCAGGAGATCCTGGACGAGGAGGCCATGATGCACTTCGCGGCCCCCCTGTCCGTGGCCGACGACTCCCTCGTCGCCCTCTGGTACGGCGGCCTGCCCGAGGTGCCCCCGCGGCCCCTGGAGATCGTCAACAACGAGCGCGTCGAGCGCTGGGTCCAGCACTTCACCGGCCCCGGCCACGCCACCTTCCAGAAATGGCTCGACCGGGGCGAGGCCTACCGGCCCATCATCGAGGAGACCCTGGCGCGCCACGAGCTGCCGGCGGAACTCTACTACCTGGCCATGGTGGAGAGCGGCTTCAACCTCACGGCGCGCAGCAAGGCCGCGGCCGTGGGACCCTGGCAGTTCATCCGCGGCACGGCGCGCCGCTACGACCTGCACATCGACTACTGGGTGGACGAGCGCTGCGACATCGTGCGCGCCACCGATGCGGCCTGCCAGCACCTGGCCCACCTCTACAACATCTTCCAGGACTGGAACCTCGCCATGGCCGCCTACAACTCGGGCGAGTTCCGCGTCCAGGCCGCCGCGCGCCGCGCGGGCAGCCGCGACTTCTGGGACCTCAAGCTGCCCCGCGAGACGCGCGACTACGTGCCGAAGATGATGGCCGCCGTCTGGATCGGCCGCGATCCCGTGTCGCACGGGTTCACCGTCGCCGCGCCGACGCCCTTCCGCTACGAGGATGTCGTCGTGCACGACGCCGTGGACCTGTCCGTCATCGCCAAGAAGGGTCGCTTCCAGAAGAGCGACCTCACGCGCCTCAATCCCCACCTGCTGCGATGGTGCACGCCGCCCGACCGGCCCGGCGGCTACGCGCTGCACGTGCCCCCCGGGCGCGGCGGGCGCGTGGAAACCGCCCTCGCGCAGCTCTCCCGCGAGGAGCGCATGACCTTCCGCACCCACACGGTGCGCCGGGGCGAGACCCTCTACGAGATCGCGCGCGGCTACGGGACCACCGTCGACGCCATCATGCGGCGCAACAACATCGGCAACCCGCGCAGCTTGCGCATCGGGTCGCGCCTCGTCATCCCCACGCACCCGGATCAGCCCTTCCGCCAGCCGCCGCCCAACGGCGTGCGCGCGGCCGCGGAGAAGGTGCTGCCGCCCCTGGACGTGCCGGCCGGCATGACGAAGATGCTCTACACCGTGCGCCGGGGCGACAACCTCTCGCTCATCGCGCGCCGCCTGGGCGTCTCCGTGAGCCGGCTCCAGCACTGGAACGACCTGGGGCGCGCCACGCGCATCTACCCCAACCAGGTCCTCCAGTACCTGGCGCCGGCCCGCGAGGGCGAGGCCCCGGTCCAGATCGCGCAGGGCCCGGTCCAGCGCCGCGTCCACGTGGTGCGCCAGGGCGAGAGCCTCTACTCCATCAGCCGCCTCTACGGCACGACCGTCGATGCGCTCCTGGGTTGGAACCGGAGCGTCTCCCGCAGCAGCATCCTCCACCCGGGCGACAAGCTCGTCCTGTTCGTCGCGAACTGAGCGTCGCCCGCCCGCTTGGCAACCGAGATGTCGTGGGGGAAGGCCGGGACCGGCGGGCGCCCCGCGCCGGCACCTAGGCCAGGACCGAGCTGCCGTCGGGGACCACGCCCGCGGGGAAGCGCCCGGCCAGGTCCTCCGCGCGGGTCACGGCCCAGCGCACGTTGCGCCCCAGGGTCATGCCCGCCGGGACGAGGCTGTCCTTGCCCAGGAGGGTGAGGCCGGAGTTGAGATGCTGGGGCCGCTCGGCGTTGGGCTCGCCCGCCCCGGCGCCGCCGACGCGGCAGCCGGCCTCGACGACGGCGCGCTTGTCCAGGATGCTGCGCTCGACGCGACTGCCCTGCCCCACCTCGGCGTTCTCCATGATGATGGCGTCCACCACCTCGGCGCCCTCGTCCACGAACACACCCGGGCCCAGCACGCTGCCCGTCACGCTGCCCCGCACGCGGCAACCCTCGCAGACCAGGGAATCGCCCACGCGGGCCGTGTCGGCCAGGTGCAGGGGCGCCCAGGGCGGCGTCCGCGAGAGGATGGGCCAGCCCTCGGCGTCCAGGGGGAAGACGGGCTCGGCCCCCAGCAGGTCGCGGTGGGCGCGGAAGTAGCTGTCCAGGGTGCCCACGTCCAGCCAGTAGCCGTCGAAGTGGTAGAGGCCCAGGACGCCCTGGCGCACCCACTCGGGCACCAGGTCGCGGCCGAAGTCCAGGGTGGGCTCTGCGGGTCCGCGCTCGCGCAGGGTCTCCAGCAGGAACTGGCGGCGCACGGCGTAGATGCCCATGCTGGCCAGGTTGCTGCGCGGCAGGTCGGGCTTCTCCGCGAAGCTGCGCGCCTGGCCCTGCTCGTCGGGCTCGAAGATGCCGAAGTGGTGAGCCTGGTCGAGCGGCACCGGGCGCACGCCCACGGTCACCTGGGCCATGGACTGCTCGTGGCGGGCGAGCAGTTCGCGGTAGTCCATGCGGTAGATGTGGTCCCCCCCCAGGATGAGGAAATGGTCCGCCGCGGACTCCTCGAGGTAGGCCAGGTTCTCGTAGAGGGCGTTGGCCGTGCCGCCGTACCAGTTGGAGCGCTCCAGGCCGCGGAAGGGATGCAGGTAGTTGAGGCCGGCGCTGAGGCGGTCCAGGTCCCAGCTGCGCCCGAAGCCCACGTGGTCCTCGAGGCTGCGCGGCAGGTACTGGGTGATGATGTAGACCTCGCCGAGCCCCGCGTGGAAGCAGTTGGAGAGCACGAAGTCGATGATGCGGAAGCTGCCGCCGAAGGGGACGGCCGGCTTGGCGCGCAGGCGCGTGAGCAGGTCGAGGCGTTCGCCGCGGCCGCCCGCCAGGATGAGCACCGAGGTGGAGCCGTAGGGCCTGAGGCTCATGCGCGGGTCTCCTGGCTGCGGAGCGGGTCCTCGCGGGGGCCGATCTGCTCGGCGCCGGGCGCCACGGCGCTGCCCTTGCCCAGGACGGCCAGGCCGTCGCCGCCGGAGAGGCGGGCGCCTGCCCCCACGCGGACGTTCTTGTCGAGGATGGCCTGGTGCACCCAGGCGTCCTTCGCCACGTGGCAGCCCGTGAACAGGATGGCGTTCTCCACCCGGGCACCGGCCTCGACCGTGACACGCGGGAAGAGCACCGAACCGTGCACCCGTCCGTCGATGCGGCAGCCGGCGCCCAGGAGGCTGTAGGTGGCCTGGCTCCCCGGCGCCAGCCAGGCCGGCGTCATGCTCTCGACGCGCGTGTAGATGGGCCAGCCGGGATCGTTGAGCATCAGCGGCGGCTTTGCGTCCACCAGGAGCAGGTTGGCCCGGTAGTAGGCGTTGAGGTCGCCCACGTCCTCCCAGTAGCCGTCGAAGCGGTAGGTGGCGATGCGCGTGCGCCCCACCGCCGGGATGATGAGATCGTTCACGAGGTCCGTGCGGTCCTCGCGCGCGAGGGCCGCCAGGCGGTCCATCAGGAACTCGCGTTCGCAGAGGTAGATGCCCAGGCTCGTGTCGCTGCCGATCTCCTTGCCCGGCTTCTCGCGGAAGGCCTGCACCGCGCCCTGGCCGTCCAGCTCCAGCATGCCGAAGCGCTGGCCGTCCCCGGGCCGCGCCGGCCGGGTGGCGAGGGTGATGGTGGCCCCCGTGACCACGTGCCGGTGGAACAGCTCGCGGTAGTCCATCTTGTAGATGTGATCGCCGCTGAGGATGAGCACGTAGCGGCTGCGGCTGCGGTTGATGATGTCGAGGTTCTGGATGAGGGCGTCGGCCGTGCCGCGGAACCAGGAGGTCCGGTGAGCCCCCGAGTAGGGCAGCAGCACGCGCACGCCGCCCTCGCTGCGGTCCAGGTCCCAGGGCCGCCCCAGCCGGATGTGCCGGCGCAGGCTGCGCGGGTTGTACTGGGTGAGGATGTAGATCTTGCGCAGGCCAGAGTTGACGCAGTTGCTGAGGGGGAAATCGATGAGCCGGTAGCGCCCGCCGAAGGGCACTGCCGTCTTCGCGCGATGCCGGCCGAGCACTCCCAGGGCGTCGGGGCTGCCGCCGGCGAGAATCATCGTCAGGACCCGATCCATGCTCCTCCCTCATGGATCCATGCGGACGCCCGCGGGGGCGCGTGTCAGAAGCTGGCGCTCAGGCCCACGCGGTGGCTGCCGTCCAGGACGTCGTGGCTGCCGAAGCCGTAATCGAGGGAGAGATCCCGCAGGGCGTCCCAGGGCAGCAGGCCGCGCTCGCCGCCGAGGCGCAGGCCGCCGCCGGCGGTCCAGTCCTCCCCGTCCAGGCCCACGCGCAGGGCCACGGACTCGAGCAGCCAGAGCTCCAGCCCGAGATGGGGATCGACGCTCATGCTGCCGGCGTGCCAGACGGACGCTTCCTGGTAGTTCTCGAAGCGCACCTCGGCGTCCGCCGCCAGCAGCAGCCGCGCGCGCAGGCCCGGCAGGTCGCGCTGCCAGGACAGCCCCGGCCGGAGCGAGGGCGGCAGCTTCTCCGAGACGCCGGTGCTCCAGGAGATGTAGGTGCCGGTGACGTCCTGCAGCTTGAGGCCGGCGCGCAGGCCGCCCGGCAGGGGCGGGCTGAGCAGGCCGGCGTCCAGGCCGAAGCCGAAGCTGTTGTAGCTGCCCACGGACTGGTAGATGACCTTCACCGCCCCGCCCAGGTGCCAGCCGCGCCAGCGCGCGGCGTAGACGCCGAGGACGGCCCACTCCTGGTCGCTCTCGGTGTGGAAGAGGCTGGGGTCGATGTCGATCTGGTCCAGGTCCTCGGGGCCGAACTCGTCGTCCTCGTCCACGGGCACCCAGCCGTGATCCTCGGGATCCCCGGTGAAGACGATGTCGTCGACGCCCACGCGCAGCACCGAGATGCCCACGCTGGCGCTGCGTCCGTAGAGCTCCACCGCCCGGTAGAAGCCGGCGTGGTCCACCTGGACCAGGCCGCCGAAGCGCTCCGAGTGCATGAGGCTGATCCCGCTGCCGGGCAGGGCCGCCAGGGCGCCGGGATTGAAGAAGAGGGCGTTGGCGTCGTCGGCGACGGCGGTGAAGGCGCCGCCCATGGCGAGCGGTCGCGCGCCGGGCCCCTTGGTCATGAAGTCGGCCGCATACTTGGTGGCCGACGCGCCAGCCGGCAGGCCGGCCGCCAGGGCGATCAGCAGGATCAGCGAGAGGACGTGGCGTAGTCTCATGAAAACCACCGGGGCTTCTGGTCGCGGTCTGGATTGGCAAGGGGTGGCATGGGGTGAGACACGGTGAATGATAAGGGCATTGCGGCGGCGACACCAGGGAAAAGGAGCGTCATCGCAGGCCGTACTCCTTGAGCTTCCGGTAGAGGGTCCGCTCGCTGATGCCCAGCTGGCGGGCGGCGCGGCGCCGGTGCCCCCGGCTCTCTTCAAGGGCCTGGACGATGAGGCGCCGCTCCATGTCGGCGATGCTGCCGGGCTCCTCCTCGCGGCTCAGGTCGCGGCCCCCCGGGTGCACGGCGAAGCGGGCGCCGGACTCGAGCCCTTCTCCCATCTCGAGCTGCCGCTGGAAGCCGCGCAGGATTTCCAGCGCCTCGTGCACCTCTTCCCGCAAGGCCAGCAGGGAGCGGTACAGCAACTCCCGCTCGGCCTCCTCCGGCGGCAGGTTCAGCGGCACCGGCAGGTTGGGCGCTGGCGCGTCCTCCGCGCGCAGCAGCTCGTCCGGCAGGTCGCGCAGGGTCAGGCGCGTGCCCTGGGCCATGATGCCCATGCGCTGGACGGCGTTGCGTAGCTCGCGGACGTTGCCCGGCCAGGCGGCGCGCGACAGCATCTCCATGAGCCCGGCGTCCACGGTGAACAGAGGCGTCCCCTCGCGCTCGTGCAGCTCGCGCAGGAAGTGCTCCACCAGGAGCGGCACGTCCTCGGGCCGCTCCCTGAGCGGCGGCACGTGGATCTCGAAGACCTTGATGCGGTGCAGCAGGTCCCGCCGGAAGCGGCCCTCGCGCACCTCGGCATCCAGGTCGCGGTTGGTGGCGGCCACGAGGCGCACGTTCGCCTTGCGGATGCGCGTCCCCCCCATGCGCAGGTACTCGCCGGTCTCGAGCACCCGCAGCAGCCGGATCTGGATGTGATGGCTCAGCTCGCCGATCTCGTCCAGGAAGAGGGTGCCGCCGTCAGCCCGCTCGAAGTGCCCGGCATGGGAGCCCGCCGCGCCGGTGAAGGCGCCCTTCTCGTGCCCGAACAGCTCGCTCTCGAGGGTGCCCTCGGGCAGGGCGCCGCAGTTGAGGGCCAGGAAAGCTCCCGCAGCGCGACGGCTGCCGCGATGGATGCTCTCGGCGATGAGCTCCTTGCCCGTGCCGCTCTCGCCGGTGATGAGCACGCTGATATCGGTGGGCGCGATGTGGAGGACCATCTCGTAGATCTGCTCCAGCGCCTCGCTCTTGCCCACCATGCGCACGGTGCTGCGGAACCGGCGCAGGCGGATGCGCCGGCCCAGCAGAAGCTTGAAATCGCGGTCGGACAGGGGCAGGTCGATGAAGC
>JAFGBK010000086.1 GCA_016933175.1 Candidatus Krumholzibacteriota bacterium
CCCTGCGAGACGGCGATCCACAGGTCCGGCCAGCCCCGCTTGAGGCGGGCCAGGGGATGGCGCCGCAGGGGGAAGTCCACGCGGCGATGGGCTGCCAGGGGCGTGCCGAGGCCCAGGCGCGCCAGGTGCCCGGGCGTCACGGCGTGGGCCGTGTGGGCGTGGACCAGGTCGAAGCCGCCGCCCTTCAGGACGGCCCGCAGGCCGCCCAGGGCGGCCGGCGACAGCTCGCCGCGCAGGGGCAGCTCCAGGACGCGCAGGCGCGGCGAGTCCGGCAGACGGGCCGCCAGGGGCGCGCGCGTCGGCAGGACCACCGTCTGCTCGCAGCCCTCGGCGTCCAGGCCCGCCGCCAGGATGGCCAGCTGCCGCTGGCCGCCCCGCAGCTCGCGGCCCGTGTCCAGGTGGAGGATGCGCGGGCGCCGGCTCACGCGGTCCCGTCGCGACGGCCGCGGATGGTCATCCAGAAGACGGCGACCAGGGCCAGGAAGGGCAGCAGGGCCACCAGGTCCTCCAGGCCCCCGGGACCGGGCTCCCGCAGGACGAGGAAGTCGGCCAGGAAGCGGCGCGAGCCGTCCGGGTGGACGCCCAGAGGCGTCACGGACAGGAAGGCCAGCAGCACGCCGAGCAGGGCGTCGCCGGCGATGAGGCCGCTGCCGAAGAGGATGCCCCGCTCCCGGGCGCGCTCGCCCAGGCGGCGGCGGCCCACGAGCCAGGCCAGCAGGCCGCCGAAGATGACGGGCGCCGAGGTGGTCACCGGCAGGTAGAGGCCGATGGCGAAGGGAAGGGAGGCCACGCCCAGCAGCTCCACGCAGAGCGCGATGCCCGCGCCCACGCCCAGGAGCGTCCAGGGCAGGCGGCCGCCCATGACGCCGCGCACTAGATCGGCCATGAGGCGCCCCTGGGGCGTGGGCAGCTCCTCGCTGCCCAGGGTATAGGCCTGGTGCAGCAGCACCACCACGCTGCCGCCGATCAGGGCGAAGCTCAGCGTGCCGAGGATCTCGCCGAGCTGCTGCTTGCTGGGCGTGGCGCCCATGAGGGCGCCGGTCTTGAGGTCCTGGGCGATGTCGCCGCTCATGCAGATGGCCACGCAGACCACGGCGGCCACGGTGATCGACGCCTCCATGCCGGCCTCGCCGCGCATGCCCATCTGGTGGAAGAGGAACGCGGTGGCCAGCAGGGCGGTGATGGTCATGCCGCTGACGGGCTGGCTGGTGGAACCGATGAGTCCCACCATGCGGGCGCTGACGGCCACGAAGAAGAAGGAGAAGATCAGGCTGATGAGCGTTCCCTGCCAGCCGAAGCCGAACACGGACAGCAGGAGCATGCCGAGGATCACCAGGACCAGCACCGACAGGATGCTCCAGGGCCCCAGGTCCTGGTCCGTGCGGACGATGCCCGCCTCCAAGGCGGAACGCCGCAGTGTCCCCATGACGCGCACGAAGCTGCTCCAGACCGTCGGCAGGATCTTGAGCAGGCTCACCAGGCCGCCGAAGGCCACGCCGCCGGCGCCGATGTAGCGGATGTAGTGGTCCCAGATGGCGTCGGCGTCCATGGTGGCCAGGGGCACGGTGCCCGGGTAGAGCACCAGGTCGCCCTGGCTGCCCAGCCAGTGCAGGAGGGGGATCAGCACCATCCAGCCCAGGACGCCGCCGGCGAACATGACGGCCGCGATGCGCGGCCCGATGAGGTAGCCCACGCCCAGCAGGATGGGCGTCAGCTCGAAGCCCATGGTGGCCCGGTGCAGGCGCTCGGCGCTCCACTGGACCACCAGGCGCCACAGGCCCGTGCCCTCCGACAGCAATCGGTAGGCGCCGCCCAGTGCGATGCCCCAGAACACGCTGCGGGCGCGGCTGCCGCCCTCCTCCCCGGCCAGGAGCACCTCGGCGCAGGCCGTGCCCTCGGGATAGGGCAGCTCGCGGTGCTCGTCCACCATGAGGCTGCGCCGCAGGGGGATCATCATGAGGATGCCCAGCAGGCCCCCGGCCCAGGACAGGGCGAAGACCTTCCACCAGGTGAGCTTCAGGCCCAGGAAGATGAGGGCGGGCATGGTGAAGACGATGCCCGCGGCCAGGCTCTCGCCCGAGGAGGCGATGGTCTGGACCATGTTGTTCTCGAGGACGGTCCCCCGGCGCAGGACTCCCCGCAGGAGGGCCATGCCCATGACCGCCGCGGGGATGGAGGCCGTCACCGTCATGCCGATCTTCAGGCCGACGTAGGCGTTGGCGGCGCCGAAGAGCAGGGCCAGCAGCACGCCCAGCACCGCGGCCTGGACGCTGAACTGGGGGATGTCCCGCTCCGCGGGAATGTAGGGGCGGAAGGGGGCGGGCGGCTGGCTCAAGAGCGCTCCTTTCCGGGGTTGGACGCGGCCCCGGCGGCGCCGGTGGCCCGGACGGGGCCGTCCGCCGGTGCGGCGGCCCGCGGGGCGCCGGCGAGCCGCGGGGCGAAGCTAGCACGGGCGCGGCGGCAGGCCAAGACCGCATGGCCGCCATGCCTTCTGCATCGCGCCGGCGCCGCCGCGGCCCGGAAGCGCCGGTCCCTTTCCGCCGCCCGGTGGGCAAGAAGGGCGCGATCGGGCATCGTGAGGTCCGCCGATTCCGTTCAAGTCGGGGATTCCGGAACCCGATAGTTACTGTCGAAAGACGCGGCGCGGACTTCGCCGCCATTGCAATCCGTTGTCAGGCAAAAGGTTAAAATGCCAGCGCGAGTCCGGCGTCGTTCCCGGATTCCGGCGGCCGCGGGAGGCGGGCCCGGCCGCCGGGCCGCCATGCTGGCATCAGGGTTGCTGTTGATCCTGGATGACCTGCGAGGGTGCCCGCGGCGTCATTGCCGCGCCCCTTTGCCGAACCTGCGAGGCGTGCTTCACCATGATCATTCTCTGCGTCGATGACGACCGGACGACCCTCACCCTCGTCACGCGCTCCCTGGAAAAAGTCTGCCCCGAGGACACCGTCCTCGGCGTTTCCTCGGGAGAGGAGGCCATCGCGACCATCGGCAGCACGCCCGTGGACCTGATCATCACCGACCTGGTGATGCCCGGCCTCGGCGGCATCGACGTGCTCGAGGCGGCCAAGAAGGCGCGGTCAGACACCGAGATCATCATGGTGACGGCCTATTCCTCGGTGGAGTCCGCCGTCGAGGCCATGCAGAAGGGCGCCCGCGACTACCTGCCCAAGCCCATCAACATCGACCTGCTGGTGGAGAAGGTGGAGAACCTGCGCGAGTTCCTCCTGTCCCGCCAGGAGGTCTCCGACTACCGCTACGCCATGTCCATCATCGAGGAGGATGTCAGCCGCACGGCCAAGGAGTCCGAGCGGCGCCTGGCGTCCCTGCAGCGCCGCCTGGACCGGATCGGCGAGGTGCTGGAGTCCCCCGTGGAAGCCACCACGAAGCTGGACATGATCCGCAAGAGCCTCGTCGAGCACCAGGAGACGAAGGTCTAGATTCCGCCCCGCCTTCCCGCGGCGCGCCACGCGGCCGCCCCCATTTGTTTTCGATTCACATTTTTGTCACCAAGCGCCTCTTTTGTTACACTATGACGACCCTGGCCAGGCGACCCGCCCGGCGCGGGGAACCGTACAGAGGAGGCCCGTCATGTCCGGAACGATCCGCCCCGTCCTGCTCGCCGCGGCTCTCTGCCTGGCGCTGATCGCCGCCGCCGCCGCGGCCGTCGCCGACTGCGTCGACTACGCGAACCACGCGCGCTGGCTCGCACGCCACGAGCCACCGCCGGACGGCGGCGCGGACTACCTGGCCGCCCGCGACAGCCTCGTCTTCGCCATACGCACGAAGACGCTGAACGTCTTCCGCGCGGGCGCGTCGGGCGCGATGACCCCCCTGGCCACCTTGAACTTCGAAAGCCGGCTGGGCCACGCATTCCTCGCGGGCGACTGGCTCTACCTGACCTCCCAGCTCGAGCCCGGCAAGCTCTACATCGTCGACGTCGCCGATCCCGCCGCGCCGATTCTGGCGGACAGCCTGATCCTGGGCTTTCTCGTCGACTGCGCGGCCGCGGGCGGGACGACGCTGTTCGCGACCGTCATGGACAGCCTCGTCTCCATCGACATCTCCACGCCGGGCGCGCCGGCCGTCCTCGACACCCTGCCCCTCGGCGAATACTGCAACGGCATGGCCTGGGACGGCGGCATGCTCTACCTGACCGATTGCCTCGAGACCCTGGACATCGTCGACGCCACCGATCCGTCGGCTCTGGCGCGGCGCGGCACCATCGCGGTCGACGAGGTCTGGGACCCCTTCGGCGTCGCCGTGGCGGGCGGCTACGCCTATATCGGCAACGAGTGCGAGCACGACGAGATCCCCCTGGCCGTGGTGAACGTCTCCAACCCGGACGGGCCCACCCTCGCCGGCGTCTGGAACCTGCCCGAGGACTGGTGCGCCGTCGAGGGCCCCTACTTCGCCGGGCTGGTCAGCGGCCGCCTCTGGCTGGGCTGCGACTGGGAAGACGACCTGGACGACTTCGACGGCGCGCTGGTCTTCGACATTACGGCGCCCGCGGCGCCGGAGCTGCTGTACGCGATGCCGTTCTACTCTCCGGTCAAGGCCATGGCCCCCGCCTGGGAGGAGGGGCTCTGGCACGTGGCCATGGGCGGCCACGGCTACTGGCTCCTGGACCTGCGCGGCGGCGAGCCGGCCGAGCCCGTCGGTCAGCTCGCCGGCTTCGACGCCAACGACGTGGCCGTGACGCCCTTCCGCGCCTTCGTCACCGGCCTCGACGGCAACCTGCGCGTCGTCAACATCGAGGATCCCGCCCACCCCTCGCAGACCGACGCCCAGGGCATCGGCGAGGCCTGTCGCGGCATCGACCTGGTGGGGGACAGGGCCTATCTCTGCGGCGGCACGACCGGCCTGTGGATCCTGGACGTCTCGGCGCCCGACATGGGGATCGGTGTCTACTCCTCCCTCCCCATGGATTACGCCTTCGATGTGGCCGTGGCGGACACCCTGGCCTACGTGACCGATCCGACCGCGGGCCTGTGCGTGATCAGCGTCGACGACCCCGCCCACCCCTTCCTGGTCGGCACCGCCGACACGCCCGTCGACGCCCGGGGCCTGGCCCTGTATGCGGACACCCTCGCCCTGGTGGCCGACCGCACCGGCGGCCTGCGGGTCATCGACGTGTCGGACCCCGCGGCGCCGTCGGAGATCGCCTTCGTCGACGGCATCGGCGACGCGCGCGCGGTGGCCGTGAAGGGCGACGTCGCCTACATGGCCTGCACCGGGGAAGGCATCCGGCTGGTGGATCTCGCCGATCCGGGGAATCCCGCCCTGCTGCCGGCGCGCGTCTGGACCACCTACTACGCGATGAACGTCGCGGTCTGCGGCGACTACCTCTACGCGTCCGACGGCGAGGCGGGCCTCTTCGTCTTCGACGTGACGGATCCCCGGGCGCCGGTGCCGGCGGGCCTGGCGCTGTCCCGCACCGACTGCGGCGGTTCCTACACCCAGCAAGGCCTGGCCGTCGTGCCGGGCAAGTACGTCTACATGGCCGACGGGGAGGCCGGGCTGGTGATCTTCGGGCGCCAGTGCGACGAGACGCCCGTGGCGCTGGCCTGCTTCCAGGTCCTGCCGACGGCGGGCGCGGTGAGCCTGCGCTGGGAGCTGGCGGCGGGGAGCGCGGACTGCGAGCAGCGCCTGACGGCGCACGGGCTCGGCGGCGCGCGGGAGCTGGCCATCCGCGAACCGGCGCCGGGCCTTTTCGAGGCCGTGGACGCCTCGCCGCTCCTGGCCGCCGGCGGCAGCGTCCGCTACGAGCTGCATGCCCGCGAGGCGGGCGGGGACTGGACCCTCCTGCGCGCGGAGACGGTGACGCTGGCGCCGCAGGCGGCCGCCGCCGCGCGCCTCGTGGGGGCGCATCCCAACCCCTTCAATCCGGCCACGACGGTCGTCTTCGAGCTGGGGGAGGCGGCGCCGGGCCGCCTGGCCATCTACGACGTGGCCGGCCGGCGCGTGGCGATCCTGGCCGAGGGCATCCTGGCCGCCGGCCGCAACGCCGTCGACTGGGACGGCCGCGATGCCTCTGGCCGGGAAATGACCTCCGGCGTATACTTCGCGCGCCTGGAGACGCCCGGCGGCGGGCAGGCGCGGCGCCTCGTCCTGCTGCGCTGACGAGCCGCCCGGCCCGCGATCGGAGCGCCCTTGCTGCCACGCAATGTCCTGGCGAGCCGCGGCGGCCGCCTGCTGGCGTTCTCGCTGCTCTACCTGACCGAGGGCATCCCCTTCGGCTTCAGCGCCATCGCCCTGACCACCTACCTGCGCCAGGCGGGCGTGGGGCTGACGGAGATCGGGCTGTTCACGGCCTCCCTCTACGCGCCCTGGGGCTTCAAGCCCCTGTGGGCGCCCATCGTGGATCTGGTGCGCGTGAAGCGCTTCGGCGCGCGACGCTTCTGGATCGCCGGCGCCCAGATCATGATGATCCTCACCCTGGCCCTGGTGATGCTCATCGACCCCGGCGCCGACCTGCGCCTGCTCACCCTGCTCATCATGATCCACAACGTCTTCGCGGCGACGCAGGACATCGCCATCGACGCCCTGGCCGTCCAGGTGCTGCCCGAGAAGGAGCGCGGCGTCGCCAACGGCTTCATGTTCGCCGCCTCCTACCTGGGCCAGGCCATCGGCGGCAGCGGCGCCCTGTTCCTGGCCGGCGCCCTGGGCTTTCGCGCCACCTACCCGTTCATCCTCGGGATGCTGGCCCTGATCCTGGTCCTGGTGACCCTGCGCCTGCACGAACCCGCCCTGCCCGAGGCGGCCGCGCGCGCGGCCGCGGGCGCGCGCGCCGTGCTGGCCGCCATCGGCCTCCGCCTGAAGACCTACGGGCGCGACCTCTACCAGGGCTTCTTCCGCTCGGGGCCCGGCCCCCTGGTGGGCGTCCTGTTCGGCCTGGCGCCCAACGGGGCCCTCGCCCTGGGCCTGGCCCTGGGCAGCACCATGATGGTGGACCTGGGCATGGACGAGGGCCAGATCGCGCGCCTCAACATCTGGACCACCATCGCCGCGGCCCTGGGCTGCATCGTGGGCGGCTGGGTGTCCGACCGCCTGGGCCACCGCAAGATGCTGGCCGTCTGGTACGTGGCGACGACGGTGCCCACCTTCTGGCTCGCCGGCCAGATCACGGGCACGGGCCTGGAGGGCGTGACCGTCTCCGAGTACTTCCGCGCGGCCATGGCCTATGCCTTCACCTCGGGCCTCATCGCGGGAACGGCCATCGCCGTCTTCATGGGACTGACCAGCCCGCTCGTGGCGGCCACGCAGTTCTCGGGCTACATGGCCCTGCGCAACCTGGTCTACACCTACTCGAGCAGCTGGCAGGGCCGCTTCGCGGACCTGCACGGTTACGCGCAGACGATGCACCTGGACGCCTGGATCGCCTTCCTGCCCCTGGTCGCCCTACCCTTCCTGCGGCCGTCCACGCGCGGCCTCCGCGACGAGGACGTCGGCGCCGGGGACGGGACCGCGCCGCCGCGCGTCCCGCCCGGCGCGCCGGACGGGGACTGATGCCGGCCGGGGCTTGACGGCGCGTCGCGAAAGCAGCAGCCTCGGCGCAGGCGAGGAGGACACCATGAACGAGACCCGAGCGGCGCGCTTCGACGGGCGCGCGACCCTGATCATCCTGCTGGCGCTGGGCTCCCTCTGGGGGCTCTCGGAGGTGGCGCTCGGCGACGGCATCCGCGCGGCCGGGATCCCCTTCCGCGCCGCCATCCTGGTGGGGGTGGGCATCTTCCTGGCCGGCGCCGGCCTGGCGCTGCTGCGCCGGCCCCTGGCCCTGCTGCTGCTGCCCGTCCTGGCCGTGGGCGTCAAGATGCTCATCGTGCCCGTCCTGCGCCTGTCGCCCCTGTGCATCGCCAACTCCTGCGTGGCCGTGGGGCTCGAGGGCGCGGTCCTGGCTGGCGTGGCCCTGGCCGCGCGGCGCGGCATCGAGCGCGGGCGCGCCGCCCGCGTCGCCGCGGGCGCCGGCGCCGGCCTGGCCGGCGCGGTCCTGTTCTGGCTCGTCGGCATGCGCGTGGCGCCCTGTCCCTACCTGCTCACCTTCGCCGGGGGGGCCCGCCTGCCGGCCTGGCTCGGGGCCGAGGCCCTGCCCTGGGCGGTGACTGCGGCCGCCGGCCTGGCCCTGGGCTGGGCCCTGGGCGAGCGCCTGCGCGCCCCCCTGCTGGCCGCCGGCGCGAAGCGCCCCGTCCTCACCTGGTCCGCGGGCGGCGCCGTGGCGGCCGCCAGCTGGCTCTTGGCGGCCTGGAACCTCGCCGCCTAGGCGGATCCGTCCGGCCCTTCCGCCCGCGACGAGAAGCGGGCCCGGCGCGCGCCGGGCCCGTCCCCGTTGGTCCCTTCCGAGGCGATGATCAGATCATCTTGATGATGTGGTTCGTGCTGCGCCGCTTGACGCCGTAGAACCAGATGGTGAGCGGGTAGAGCACCACGAGCAGCACGGCCAGGCCGACGAGCATGCCGCCGATGTCCAGCTCGCGGTAGAAGAAGCCCAGGCGCCGCGTGAAGATGGCCAGCAGCGGGATGTGGATGCAGTAGAAGAAGAGGGCTGTCTTGCCGATGGTGCCCAGCGGCGCGAAGATCTTCGGCGAGATCATGGCCGCGCGGCAGAAGAAGCCGACCAGGAAGATGTTCGTCCCCAGGAACCAGGCCGCGTGGGACAGGCTCGGCGGGTACTTCTGGTCCATGAAGAAGGCCCAGCTCCCGAAGTCGCCGTGCGGGAAGATGTTGGCGTAGCCGCCGCCGAACATGCGCAGCAGGCCGCCCAGGACCACGAGCCCCAGGCCGAGGAGCATGCTCTTGTTGGCCCGCTCGGCGTGGGTCGTCCAGCGCTCGAACCAGAAGTGGGCCATCACCGAGCCCACCATGGCCATGGCGAACCAGGGCAGGATGGGGTAGAGGTTGAAGTCCCCCGCGTCGATGAAGAGCTGCATGGGCACGTGGGCGGGCCCGTCCAGGTCGTAGGGTATGCGCAGCAGGAAGGGGTGGGCCAGCATCACGCCGGCCCCCACCGCCAGGCGCTGCCACCAGTTCAGCCGGATCAGCAGCGTGAGCAGGATCAGCGCGCCGCCGATGCAGCCGATGATGCTGAAGTGCCACAGGCGCAGGCGCGCGAAGCCGCCCCAGGACGCGTTCACCCAGACCATCTGCACCAGGATCAGGAAGAGCCCGCGCTCGATGAAGTCCCACCGCGCCCGCCAGTCGCCCACGCCCTGCCGGCGGCGGCGCTGGTAGGCCCAGTAGACCATGGCGCCGGCGATCATCAGGAAGCCGGGGGCGCAGAAGTAGCTGAGGTAGCGCACCAGGAACTGGCCGAAGCTCGGGAAGAGGGGATCGACGGGGTCCATGCCCCGCCACAGGACGTTGAAGTAGTCGCTGCTGTGGTCCAGGGCCATCATGACCATGATGAAACCCCGGAAGTGGTCGATGAAGTCGAAGCGCTCCTTGACGGCCATGCTCCTCCCTCGCTCGGCGTGACGCCCCGGCCCGCCGACCGGGCCGGGGCGCCCTGTTCAGTTGGAGAAGACGGTGCGCACGACGCGCAGGCCCGCGAAGTCGCTCGGCGAGTCCGGGATCAGCTTCTCGCGCGCGGCGCTGCGGCACTCCATGCTCATGTGGTACCAGCTCCCGCCGCGGATCACCTTGTAGGTGCCGCCGGCCGGGCCCGCCGGGTCCAGGGCGGGATCGCTGGGGTAGAGCGCGTACCAGTCCCAGCACCACTCGAACACGTTGCCCGACATGTCGAAGAGGCCCTCGGGGTTGGCCTGCTTGCGGCCGGCCGTGTTGACCGAGTCGCCGCTGTTGGCCGCGTACCAGCCGATGGCGTCCAGCACGGGGTCGGCGCCCGCCGGCTCGGTGAGGTCGCCGGCGTAGAAGGTGGTCTCCGTGCCGGCGCGGCAGAGGCACTCCCACTCGGCCTCGGTGGGCAGTCGCCAGCCGTCGGCCTCGCGGTTCCAGGTCATGTCCGTGCCGTCGCTGACGTAGGCCGGCGTGAGGACGTCGGCGACCGACAGCGCGTTGCAGTAGGCAACGGCCTCGTACCAGGTAACGCCATGCACGGGCAGGGAGTCGCCGGTCCAGGTGGAGGGGTTCGCGCCCATGAGCGCGTTCCAGTCCACCTGCAGGACCTCGTGGGGCTGGGCGAACACCGAGTCGGCGAACAGAACCACGTGCTGCGTCTCGTCGTCGTCCGTCCAGGTCTCGGCCATCTCGTCGGCCGGGCTGCCCATGGCGAACAGGCGCGTGCCCACCAGCGGGCCGTCCAGGGAGCGCGTGCTGATCTCGTGGCCCTGGCCGTCGTCGAAGTGGAAGTAGTAGCTGTACTGGCCGACGGGCAGGGTCGTCGTGTAGCGGAACAGGGCGCCGGTCTGGTAGCCGCCCGAGATCTCCGTCATGTCGTGGGCCGTCTCGGTCGTTCCGTCGTCGATGATCACCTCGTGGACGGAGGGCGCATCGTCCTCGGAGTCCAGGTAGGTGACCTCGTAGGTGAAGGTCGTGCCGGTCAGGCCGTAGTCGGCCGAGATGCCGGGATTGACCAGGAGCGTCCCCTCGGGCGGGGTCGTCGCCTCGGCGTCGTTGGACAGCAGGGAGACGCGCCCGGCGTCGTCGGCCACCTTCATCGCGAAGTGGTAGGTCGTCTCGGGATCGAGGCCCGTCACCTGCAGCGTCTGGGGCAGGCAGGGCTCCCCGGGCTGCGGCGGCGCGACGGCGACGGGCGTGGCGGCCGCCCAGTCGTCCTCGTCCTCGATGGGATCGCTCGAGCAGCGGATGTCGTAGGACTGGGCGACGCCCTCGAGGTGGTCGTCGCCCGTGGCGAACCAGTTCAGCTCGATGATGTTGAAGCTGACGGGATCGGCCGCGAGGCTGCGCACCGAGGCTGGCGCCCGCGCATCCGCGAAGGCCCCCGGTCCCTGGAGGATGATCAGCCCGTCGTCCTCGTCCGTGACCAGGAGCAGCCCGTCGTCGGTCAGGCAGAGGTTCGTGGCGTTGCTGCTCTTCACGTTGCCGGCGTAGACCGGATCCGTCGGGTCGCTGACGTCGACGATGTGCACGCCCAGGTCGTCGGCCGCCAGGAAGGCGTAGCCGTCGCGGACCGCGACGTCCAGCACCCAGCCGTCCAGGTAGATGTGGCCGATCATCTCGGGATTCGTCGGGTCGGAGATGTCGAAGATGGGCATGCCCCGCCGCTTGTCGGCCACGTAGCAGCAGTCGCCGACCACCGTGAGCGCCACCGCGTTGCCCTCGGTGTCGTGCCAGCCCACCACGGGCAGGGGATAGACCTGGGCGCCGACGTCCACCACCACGAGGCCCATCTGGTCGTCGGCCACGAAGGCGTAGCGGCCCTTGACGAAGACGTCGTAGGCCTCGCCATAGGTGCTGCCGAAGACGCCCGTGTAGTCGTGGGTGCCGGGATAGTCGGGCAGGTAGGAGTTGAAGATGCGGATCCCCTTCCAGTCCTCCGCCTGGTAGATGACGTAGGTGGAATCCGTGTTCTCCGGCTCGTGGATGTACATGCCCTTGCCGACGACCGCCGTGGTGCCCTGCTGGTAGTCGATGACATTGTGGGGGTCGGTGACGTCGTAGCTGGTGATGCCCTCGGTGCCCTCCATGACCAGCGCGATGTCGATGAGCTGCTCGGCGACGAAGGTGCGGAGGACCCGCACCTGGCTGGCGTACTTGGTCGTGTTGATCATGTCGACCCAGATCGGATTGGCCGGGTCGCTGATGTCCACGACGTGCAGGCCCGCCTGGCCGCCCGCCACGAAGGCATAGTTGCCCATGACGTCCACGCCCTCGTTGATGCTCGGCAGCGGCAGTCGCCCCACGACGTGCCAAGGCGAATCGGGTAGCTCGTAGAGGTCTTGATTGGCGCAGCCGGCGAGGGCTGTGGCCAGCAACAGTGTCGCGGCGATACGCAGCCAGGGGCCGCGGCGACGTGCGGTCGCGCTCATGCCTTCTCCTTAGAAATCATAGGTGAACTGGATGCTGTAGATCCGCTCGACGTAGTCCTTGTCCTCGTTGATGTCGCCCCAGGTCTGGTAGGGGGATTCGACCGTGCGCTGCTCGTAGGCGAACCCGACGTCCAGGTCGAGGTTCTTGGTCAGGCCGCGGCTGGCGCCGAGGTCGTAGCCGTAGATGTTGTCCTTGCGGCCGACATGGTAGGAATCGTCCTGAACCAGGCCCGTGGCCGTGTAGTAGAAGGCCTGGTACTTGGCCGTGAAGTTCAGGTACTGGAACCAGAGCCGCTTGGGCGCCCGCCACCGCACCCCGGCCTTGTAGTAGTCCCGCTCGTAGGTGCCGTCGGAGGCCTCGCTGTTCTCCAGGGTCTCGCCCGCGACGTCGAAGCCCAGGGCGTCGGCCTTGCGGTAGGAGTAGTCCAGCGTCAGGCGCCACTTGCTCGACAGGGTCCAGTAGAGGGTGCCGCCGATGTCGTAGGTGTCCAGGCTGCTCTCCACGTTGGGCTTGTTGTAGTCGTAGTTGTTGCGATCCAGCGAGAGCGTGCCCGAGAACGTCTTGTTGAACTTGTGGCGGTAGTTCAGCGAGAAGTTGTCCTTGGCGAAGCGGAACTCCTCGCTGATGCGGTCGTCGTTCGCCGAGGCGGTGGGAGCCCGGTCGTACATCTGCCGCAGGTACTTGGAGCTGCCGTAGACGTAGACCAGCTCGACGCTGTCGCCGTTGGGCAGGTACTGCCTAAGGTAGACCCACCACTCGGAGTAGTCCTTGATGGGATTGCTCAGGTAGTTGTAGAACTTCGGCTTGACCCGGAAGCGGGTCTCGCCGAGAGGGATCAGCTTGCGCCGGAACTCGACATCCAGGCTGGGGATCACGGCGACGTCGTCCAGGGTGTTGACCTTGAACTTGTCCTGCAGCTCGCCGCGCCGGAAGTAGTTGACGTAGGCCGAGGAGTAGTTGAAGGCGTTGTCGTCGTACTGGGTCTCCAGCGCGCCGCTGATGGCGTATCGCCAGCCCCAGATCGTGCCTGGCGGAGCGGGCTTGCGGCTCGCCCGCTTCTGCGCCGCCGCGACGGACTTGGTCAGCGGCTGCGCGGGACCCTCGTAGGAGAGCAGCACGAAGAGTTCCGGGCCGCCGGGCTCGGTCGCCAGCACCACCTCGTGCCGGCCCGCGGGCACCTCGACGGTGATGCGCTTGCCGCGGCTGGGAGCGCCGGCGCGCCTGTCGCTGTACTCGCCCTTGCCCGCGGGGCTGGGCCCGAGACGCAGGGGCATGGGCGCCGGCGCCGCGGGCAGGCCAGACACCGTGAGGGTGGCCGTCTTGGCCTCCGTTTCCCCGGGGGCGAAGTGCGTCTTGACGTAGCCGCTCAGGGTGCCCGGGCCCATCAGGACGTAGTGCAATCCCCCGGCGGCCACCAGGTAGTAGTCCTTGGCCGCGCCGACCTGGCCGACGGGGACCGTCCTGGCCTTGCCCTCGGGGTAGGGCGTGATCCTGGCCGCGCCGGCGGGCGCCGCGAGGGCGAGGATGGCGGCGAGGATCGGCAGTGTCGTCGCGTGGCGAGGGATACGTGGCATGCTCGGCTACCTCGGCTTGACGTCGCTCTCGGGGATGCGGATCTGGGCGGCGATGCCGCAGGCCTCCGGCCGCACGCAGCGGACCTCGAACTGGTGGCGTCCCCGCGGGACCGAGATGCGCAGCAGCTTGCGGCTGCCCGGCAGGATGTCCGGGCTCTCCACGTAGGCGGCCGCGCTCAGCTTCCCGGTGTGGTAGTGGAAGGTGTTCTGGCTCTCGCCGTCGCGCAGAAGCTCGAGCGAGTAGGTCTGGCTTCCGTTCATCGTGTGCGTGAAGTCCAGGCGCGTGTAGAGCTTGAGGGTCGTCGGGCCCGTCACCGCGAAGCGCAGGGGCCGGTCGGCGTGGAACCAGTAGTAGGTGGACTGCGTGCCGCTGGCGAACTGCAGGTGGCGGACGGCGGCGTAGCCTTCGGGGGCGAAGGCGACGTCGCGGGCCTTCTGCTGCTTGGATTCGCGATAGAAGCGGGCCGCCACGCGGCCGTCACCCTCGGTCTCGGCGAAGATCTGGATGTCGTGCTTCCCGGTGGGGACGTTGATCGTGCTGCGGCGCAGCGCGGAGACCTCGGTACCCTGGCCGCAGAGGTGGGCGCCCGCGAGCGGCCGCGCGCGCAGGCTCTTGCGGAGCACCTCGCGGCCGTCCATGACGACGCGCAGCGTGTAGCGCCGCTCGTCGGGATCGTCGGCGCCGAAGACGTAGCGCGTGACGATCTTCAGGCGCCGCGGCCCGCGCAGGCTGACGACGGCCGGGTCCTCGCGGTCCAGCCGGTGGTAGTCGTACTGCTGGCCCTGCACCGCGATGCAGGTTTCCCCGGGCGCCGCACTCGGCTTCAGGGTCCGCCAGCTCGTCGCGGCCTCTGCGCCGGCCGCGCCGGCGAGGAGGCAGGCCGCCAAGCAGGCCCCGCGGGCCGCCCGGCGCGCTCGGAATACAAGCGGGCAAACGCTCATACCGTATCTCCGTTGACTTTGCCGCTCCAGCGGTCGAACAGGCCCCGGCGCAGCTCCGGCGCCAGGACCAGGACACAGACTGCGCAGTATAGCACCAGGAAGCCGGCGGCGAGGGGCAGGCGGTAGCTGTCCTTGACGAAGACCTCGCCCTCGCCCGGCTCCGGCAGCCAGTCGGGCGTGACCGGCAGCCCCTCCGCGCGGGCCAGCTGCTGGATGTTCAGCAGGTGCAGCGCCGGCACGCCCTTCTCCACCATGAGGATCATGGTGCCCTTGCGCGGGAAGTTGGCCAGGCCCAGCTCGCGGAAGACGCCCTCGGGGATGAAGGGTCGGTTGCTGCTGCTGCCCATGCTGGCCACGCCGCCGCCCACGTTGACGTAGCCGCGGTAGGGGCGCCCGCGCACCGCCTCCTCGTAGAGGGCCATGCGCTTGGTGACGGCGTCCTCGATGTTGTCGGAGGCCAGCAGCGGCACCTCGTTGCGCGCGATGGCCTCCGCGAGGAGGCGGCGCCCCTCGGGGCTGAGGCCGCGCCCCATGTCGTCGCCGCCGCCGAAGGTGGCGGCCGCGCTCTTGATGTGGAAGATGCCCTCGCGCAGGAAGAGGCTCTCCATGTCGAGCCAGGTGAAGTCGGGGTCGTTGGCGCCCCACATGGAGGCGCCCACCGAGGTGATGGCGACCGGCGACAGCTCCATGACCTCCAGGGCGGCGTAGACGCAGATGTTCATTCCCGGGAAGGAGCCGCTCATGGCCAGGGCCACGGCGTCTCCCGGCCGGAGGCCCATGCGCCGGAAGTACTTGACCATCACGGCGGCCCAGTTGGGATTGAGGGTCGTCAGCTTGGACTCCAGGACGCCCTGGGCGTTGGTGATGAGGCTGAACTCGGGCCCGATGAGGCCCGTGCCGGCCGGGTCGTTGACCAGGTCCAGGACCGTCCCCTCCATGAGCCGCTGGTGGCGCACGGTCTCGAAGGCCGCCAGGGCCTTCTCCGCCGCGGCCAGGCGCAGCTCGTAGTCGCGCTCGCGCCGGGGCGCGCGCGTCAGCTCGAGCACGAGCTGGAAGGCCAGCGCCAGGATCGCCAGTCCGAAGAGGACCAGCCGCCGCCGCGTGTCAGAACGGAACGTCAACGAGGTGACCTCCATAGGCGACGGCGAGGGCCAGGCGGACGATGAAGGCGGCCATGAGCATGGTGCACAGCGTCTCGACGACGCCCTGCCGCAGCATCCAGTAGGCGATCAGCCCGGGAATGATGTAGCCGATGGACTGCAGGAGCGAGGCGTCCACGCCCACCCCCACGGCCGCGTTGAACGCCAGCAGGTAGCGCGTCAGGAAGCCGAAGACGAAGCCGGCCAGGACGCAGAATACCAGCGTGCGCCGGCCGTAGAGCAGGACGAAGCGGCTGACGAGCTTCAGGCTGACGAAGGTGACCAGGGCCGCGAGCACGGTGCCCGCGATGCGCAGCGGCTCGTGCAGGTAGAGGGCGATGTAGCCCGGCACGATGAGCCCGCCGGCGGCCAGGCCCAGGATCTCCGAGAAGACCAGGCTGACCACGAGGCCCAGGCCGATGGACTGGTAGAGGATCATGGCGCGTCCTGTCTGCGGTCCATGAATTCGAGCAGCGCCATGCCGGCGCCGCCGATGTTGCCGAGGCCCACCACGACGGTGTCGTCCCCCGCCAGCTCGACGAGGGTGCGCCAGACGGCCTCGGCGCTGGCGCCGCCCAGGTTGACGATCTTGTCGCGCGGAACGCGCTCGCGGCGCAGGATCTCGGCGAAGACCTTCGTCTGCTCGCCGATGAGCATATACCAGGCGGCGTCGACCTGGCGGCCGAACAGGGGCGCCAGGTCCTTGGAGCGCCGCATGCGGTCGGCGCGGATGTTGATCAGAGCGATGGCGCGCTCGGGCTGCTTGCGCAGTCCCAGGTGCTCCCAGACGAGGGCCGTGGACTCCGGGTCGTTGGCCGCGAACAGGTTGATGAACTCCAGGCGCTTGCCCGCGATCTCGTAGCGCCGCGGCACCAGGGCGCCCACATCGGGCGCCACGTGCCACATGCCGGCCAGGGCCCGCTCCCGCGACACCCCCGCGCGCTCGCAGGCCGCCAGGGCCAGGCTCAGGTTGTCGGCGAACTCCACGTATTGGAAGGACGCCAGGTCCTCCCGCGATACGCTGCCCGGGTCGGCGAGGGTGAAGCCGGAGCCCAGGCGCCGCGCCTTCCGCTCCAGGAAGGGGGCGAAGCGCCGTTCGGCCGTCACCAGGTGGGCGCGGCGGGGCACGGTGCCCGACAGGCTCTCGGCCACGTCGTCCAGGCGCGGTCCCATGACCTCCAGGTGATCGGGCCGCACGTTGGTGATGACCCCCACCGTGGCGGTGACGATCTGGTGCTCGCAGACGCGCTGCAGGTCGGGCCGCACGGCCATGCACTCGAGGACGATGGCCTCGGCCCCCTCCCGCGTCGCCTGGCGGAAGATGCCGAGCTGCTCGCGGATGTTGGGCGAGCCGCGGCGATGGACGGGCGTCTCGCGCCCGTCGGTGTGGATGATCCGCGCCGCCGAGCCCGTCGTCTTGGCCAGGGTGCGCACGCCGCCCGCCCGGAGGCCGGCGGCGATGAGCCGCGTCACCGAGCTCTTGCCCCGGCTCCCGTTGACGTGGATGCGGATGGGGACGCGCCGGCGGTGCCTGCGGTGCCTGAGGGTCTCCCAGGCGCCGAGCGCCGTCAGCAGCAGGAATAGAATCAGGATCAGCCTCATTGCCCGAATCCGCCGGCCGTGCCGACTGCGGCGGGGGCGCCCGTGCGGCCCCGCCGTGTCCGTTCGCGCCGGTCCGCCCCTAGCGGACCAGCATGAGCTTGCGCGTCAGGGCCTTGTCGCCCGTCTCCAAACGGTAGAAGTAGATGCCCGTCGCCGCGGGGCGGCCCGCGTCGTCGCGTCCGTTCCAGTCCACCGCGCCCGGACCCGCCGACGCGGGGCCGTCGTGCAGGGTGCGCACGAGGCGGCCCGCCGCGTCGTAGATCTTCAGGCTGAGCCGTCCCGGCGCCGGCAGCACGTAATCGATGCGCGTGCTGGCCGTCATGGGGTTGGGTCGGCTCTGCCCCAGGGCGAGGCGGAGCTGCGTGTCCTGTCCGGCCACGTAGTCGAAGGGGCCCAGTCGCGATTCCTGGTCCCAGGGATGCAGCGCCACCAGGCGGTAACTGGCGTCGCGGCCCGGGTCGGCCGCGGCGTCCCGGAAGCTGCGCGCCGCGGAGGGCAGGACGGCCCCGAGGGCCTCCTCGCGCCCGCCGTCCACGCGGACCAGCCGCCAGCCGAGGACGGGCCGCTCGTCGCGGGTCGTCCAGCTCAGGCGCAGCCCGGCCTCGGGGTCGGGCTCGCAGCGGAAGTCGTCGACGAGGAAGGGCGCGTAGGTGGGCGCCTCCGTCGTCACGCGCACGGCCAGGCCGGGACCCAGGGGCGCCATGCCGTCCATGTTGATGCCGCAGTAGCTGAGCTGCAGGCCGCGTGTCTCCGTGGCGTCCTCGAAGCCGACCGTCGCGTAGTTGCGGAGGTAGTCGGCGTTGGTGACCTGGCGATACTGGAAGCGGATCTCGCCGTCTCCCGTCGGCGTCGAGTGCATCGCCGGGTCGAGGAGGATCACCTGGAAGGTCTGCAGGTGGTGGATGTCCGTCTTGATGAAGTGGCGCACGCGGCTCCACTCCACGATGAAGCGGCCGCCCGCGGCGTCGTGCCAGGTGTAGACGCCGTCCTTCAGCTCGTCGCCCGCGAGGTACCCCGGCCCCCCAGGCAGGATGCGCATGGGGTCGAGGTTGTCCCAGAAGGGGGCGATGATGCTGTGGTTGCCGTGCGCGTCCGGCATGGGCCAGTTGAAGTAGTCCCAGAAGGCGTCCGTGTCGAAGGAGATCCAGCCGTTGTCGCAGACGCGGACGCTCGTCACGTCCTCGCCGAAGTAGCGGAAGGTGAAGGGCAGCGCGGTCGGCGCCACGGGGATGTTGTCGCCGGGGTAGTCCACCTTGGTGCCGGCGCCGCCGAAGGCGGGGCTGATCTCCGCCCACGCGTAGTCGGGCCGCTGGTCGTAGAAGAGATCCGCGCTGTCGTAGACCCAGTAGCCGTAGGCGTCCGGGCCCACGGGCGCGCCGGCGTTCACCTCGCCCACCAGTACGCTGAAGGCCGTCTCCTGGACGACGCCGTCGGCCGTCGTCAGGGTCAGCGTGAAGGGCAGGGCCGTGCCGGCGGGCAGGCCCGCCGCCACCTGGATCTCGAAGGGGTCGGCGGCGTTGTCCTCGGTGCTGTCCACGGCGATGGCGGCGAAGGCGCCGCCGGGGTCCGTGACGCTGCCCAGGCCGGCGTCGTCGATGGCCAGGACCGCCGTCACGACGCCGGCGTCCACGCCGCCCTCGTTGGCCAGGTCCAGGACCAGGGAGACCGTCTCGCCGGGATCGGCGAAGCCGTCGCCGCCCAGGGTCACGGCGCCGGGCGTCAGGCGCGGCGCCGCCACGGCTAGGATCAGGTCGGACCGGTCCGTGCCGGCGTCGTGCTCGGCGTCCACCGGGAAGCGCAGGCGGGCGCCGTCCTCGAGATCGGGGTCGAGCTGCACCTGGAAGGCGGTGGCCGCCGCCGCGGCACCGCCGGCGGGGATGTCGGGGCAGGCGGCGGTCGCCTGGGTGACGGTGGCGCCGGCCGCGTCCAGCAGGGTGGCGGAGACGCCCGTGGCGCCCTGGCCGGTGGCGTTGCCGAGGGTGGCCAGCAGGGCCACGGACTCGTTGGGGCTCGCCAGGCCGTCGCCGCCGTCGTCGAGGGCGAAGCCGGTGACGGCCAGGTGGGCCG
This sequence comes from Candidatus Krumholzibacteriota bacterium, assembly GCA_016933175.1. Classification (GTDB taxonomy): domain Bacteria; phylum Krumholzibacteriota; class Krumholzibacteriia; order JACNKJ01; family JACNKJ01; genus JAFGBK01. The sequence continues at coordinate 19,268 of JAFGBK010000086.1, forward strand.
CGCCGTCGTCGATGGTGATGCTGCCCTCGTAGGGCAGGCGGTCCGGCGCCGTCACCGTCACGTCCACGTCCGAGCCGGCAGCGATGGCCGCCAGCTCGACGTGGGCCAGGCCCGCCGCGTCCGTGAAGGCGCCGCCGAGGACCTCGTCGCCCTGGATGACGCCCACGCGGGCGCCGGCCAGGGGCGTCGTGCCGTCGGCCTCGGTCACCGTCACCTCGACGAAGTTGCCGCCCGCGGGCAGCGTGGCCGGATGCGCCACGGTGACGGCCGTGGGCGCCGCCAGCCAGTGGCGCGTGGCCGGGTCGCCGAGGAGGATGTAGATGTGGAAGTAGAACTCCACGGACTCCTCGCCCGTGTCGGCGTAGTCCGGCTGGTGCGGGAAGTACTCCCAGAAGCGCATCTTGGCGGCGAGCATGAGGCCGCCTAGGTCCTCGACGCCGCGATCCACAATGCGCTCGAAGGTCGCGATGGCCATGGCGTCGTTGTAGCGCGTGTAGCTCCAGTGCTCGGCGTTGCCGATGTAGGCCACGGCGCCCTTCGGATCGGCGGCCGTGCCGTGGCGCAGGAAGGCCTCGGCCAGGCAGACGTCGTTGGGGTTCGTGAAGTTCGCCGTGTGGCAGACGAAGCTCATGATCACGGGCATCATGGCGCCGTTCTCGACGTTCGGCACGTCGTCGATGATGAAGTGGGGCGGTTCCCAGCCCCAGTCGCCGTAGGCCCAGCCGCGGTAGGCGACGTAGGACACGCCGTTGTCGAGGGCGGCGGTGATGGGAGCGACGCCGTTGAAGACGGGCGGGAAGTAGACCTGCGCGGCCGGCTCGAAGCCGATGGACTCGAGCTGCTCGCCGCACCAGGTCGTGGTGTAGGTGGGCGTCTCGGAGCCATAGTTGCCCGCGATCATCAGGGAGCGCGTGTACCAGCCCGTGTCGTCCAGGTAGGGATCGCGCTCGTAAGCCACGATCTTGGCCACGAGGTTCTGGACCTGGGTCGCGCTCTCGACGGGCAGGCGGCCCACCAGCAGGTCGGGCAGCCAGTCCTCGTCCATGCGGGCGTAGTTGTGGTCCGTGGGATCGCCGCTGATGTACCAGGTGGGGATCTGCAGGACGTCGCCGACGATGAGGAGGTACTCCGGCGGGCGCGCCCAGGTCGCGTAGACGCCGCGCAGCCAACTCTGGATGGCAATGTTGGTGGATCCCGCGGTGGTCGTCGTGGCGATCTCCACGTGGAAGCCCTGCCGGCGCCGCCAGTCCGCCAGCGCGGCCACCGCGGGCACGAAGCCATCGACGGTCAGGATGAGGTAGGTGCCGTTCTCGGCCTGGTCCGACTCGCGGGGGAGTCCCGCCAGGGCGCCGCCGAGGGCCGCGTCGAAGCCGCGCGCATAGAGGCGCGGGACCGAGCGCGCGGCCGCCGACCAGTCGCCGTCATGGCTCAGCTCCACCTCCGCCGCCGCGCCGCCGGCGCCGGCCAGCGTCAGCATGGCCACCGGCAGGCCGCGCAGGCGGCCGATGATCGGCGTCACCGACACCGCGGCGCCGTCCGGCCCCGCGAGGAGGCGGGCGGCGGCCCGGCTCGCATCCGGTGGCAGCGCCACGAGCTGCCGCCGCGGTGCGGTTTCGGGTTGCTGATCGCGTTCACCGGTGGACGAGAAGCTGAGGATGCAGCGATCGGAGAGGACCGTGACGGAACAGGGGGACGCCTGCTGATCGGCCGCGGCCATGGCGGCGCCTGCCGCCATGGCCAGTATGCCGGTTCCTAGAGCAAGCGCCAGGATGTGACGCTTCATTTGATCAGGATCATCTGCCTTGCTTGGTTGACGCCCAGAGCTTCCAGTTCGTAGAAGTAGACGCCGCTCGATGCCGAGCGGCCGCTACCATCGCGGCCGTCCCAGTTGAAAGCGTGCTCGCCCGCCCCGAGATGCCCCTCGTGGAGGTCGCGCACGAGGCGGCCGCCGATGTCGTAGACCCGCAGGCTAGCAAATCCGGGGCTGTCAAGCACGAAAAAGATGCGGGTCTTCGGGTTGAAGGGATTGGGCGCGTTGCCCAGCAGGCGCGCCGGCTGGGGCGCCGCATCGGCGATCCCCGTCCCGCAGCCGACCGGGTTGGAACCGATCAGCGCGTCGTCGCATGTGCCGGGTCCCGCCGGGTGGTTGCCCGGGGCGCAGGGACTGGCGTTCTGGAGGTTGTAGGGCACCTCCACGTTCAGGCAGAACATGGGGTCGGCGGAGAAGTTGCCGCCGCCGTCGGTGCCGCAGAGAGCGTCGCCGCCCGCGTTCCCCCACACGTCGGTGCAGGAGATGGTCGGCGTGGCGCCGCCGCAGGTGATGCCGGCGCCGCTGATCGAGTTGGCGATGATGCACTTGTCGATGACCGGCGCACCGCTGTAGAGGCAGGCGATGCCGCCGGCCGTGCCGGTCGCGCTGGTCGAGTTGTAGGCGATGGTGCAGTTCTCCAGCGTCGGGCTGGCGAAGAGCAGGTAGACGCCGCCGCCGTCGGTGCTGTAGCCCGAGGACGTGTTCTCGACGATCAGGCAGCGCCGGATGGTCGGCGTCGAGCTCTCCACCGAGATGCCGCCGCCGCCGCCGTAGTTGGCGTAGGCCGCGTCGTTGCCCGTCAGGACGCAGTCCTCCATGAGGCCGCTGGCGTCGTTGATGAAGGCCACGCCGCCGCCGGTGCCCAGGGTGACGTTGCTGGTGAAGGTGCAGTTCGTGATGGTGGGCGAGGAGGCGTTCACGGTGAGGCCGCCGCCCGCCGTGTAGGGCGAGTCCACGTAGTTGGCATCCAGGACGCAGCCCGTCAGCGTGGCGTTGCTGTTCTGGCGGATGAAGACGGCGCCGCCGCTGGGAGCCGAGTTGTCGTAGAAGTAGCAGTCGATGACCTGGGCGTGGCTGTTCTCCTCCAGCGCCAGGCCGCCGCCCTGCTTGGCGTAGTTGCCGATGAAGTCCACGCGGCGCATGACGGGGCTGGCTTCGTTGATGCAGATGATGCCGCCGTCGCCGGTCTCGAAGATCTTCAGGTCGTTCATCTCCACGGTGTCGTCCACGTGTCGCAGCAGGATGCCGGCGCCGTAGACCTCCGCGAAGGCGTTGCGCACCTGCAGGTTCTCGATGCGCGCGTCGGAGACGGACTCCACGAAGATGCCGCGGCCGAGCCCCTCGGCGTCGATGATGGTGGCATCCTTGCCGGCTCCGCGCAAGGTCACCCCCGTCTTCATGATGACGCAGGCGGGCGTGGAGCCGGGGCCCTCCGTCTCGTGGGTGCAGTCGGTGTAATTGCCGGCCGCGACGAGGACCGTGTCGCCGGCGGGGCAGGCCTGCACGGCGTCGTGGATGAAGGTGTAGTCACCGGGGACGGTGACGACCCCGCCGGCGGCGCCGCCGGCGAGGAGCAGGATGGCGAGGGGTGCGAGCAGCCCGGGTATCTTCCTCAACAGCATTGTAGCGACCTCCGCGCGTACGTCGGCTTCAGGTGGCACATTGAGGTAACGCAATCGACCTAATTATACCACATTATGGCTCTGAAAAACAAACCCGGGCCCGGGGGGAGCGTTTTTAGCAGTGCCGGATCCCGGCCCGGATGGTGTATAATTTACCATTCAACATGAGCATGCAGCATGTGGCCAGCCTGGTGTGCGCCTTCCGCGCGCGCTTCGGTCCCCACCCTTTCCGGTCTACTGTGGAGGATACCATGCAACGGATTCTCGGGCTGATCCTGGCAGCCTCCCTCGCTCTCGCCCTCCTCGCTCCCATGGCGGCGGCGGCCGAGAAGCTCGTTCTCGATCCCTCGGCGGCCGGCGCGGATCCCGCGGTGCGGGTCCTGGCCGAGCGCGGCGGGACCCTCGTCCTCGAGCTGAC
>JAFGBK010000087.1 GCA_016933175.1 Candidatus Krumholzibacteriota bacterium
CTTCCAGTTCATCGGCGCCACGGTCTTCCAGGCCCTCGGCCGCGCCTGGCCGGCCCTGCTGCTGAGCATGTCGCGGCAGATCTTCTTCCTGATCCCCCTGGTGCTGACCCTGCCCCTGGCCCTGGGACTGGACGGCGCCTGGCTGGCCTTCCCCCTGGCGGACCTCCTGGCCGGCGCGCTGACCCTGCTGCTGCTGTGGCCCCTGATGCGCGAGCTGGGCCGGCGCGCGGCCGGGGCCGCCCCGGTTGACGCCCTCCAGCCCCTGGCGTAGGTTGGAGCCCGTCCCCCCTCCCCGCGGGAGCCTCCCATGAAGCCCGTCTACCTGGACTACAACGCCACCACGCCGGTGGATCCCCGCGTCGCCGACGCGATGCTGCCCTACCTCACCGAGCACTTCGGCAATCCCTCGAGCAGCCACGCCTTCGGCGCCGAGGCGCGCAAGGCCGTGGACCGCGCCCGCCGCCAGGTGGCGGCCCTGCTCGGCTGCGGCGTCGACGAGGTGCTCTTCACCAGCGGCGGCTCGGAATCCAACAACCTGGCCATCAAGGGCGTCGCCGAGGCCTACCGGGACCGGGGCCGCCACATCGTCACCAGCGCCGTCGAGCACCCGGCGGTGGCGGAGGTCTGCCGCCACCTGGCGGCGCGGGGCTGGCGCGTCACCTGGCTGCCCGTGGACGAGGCGGGCCTCGTCGATCCGGCCGACCTGGCGAAGGCCATGACCCCGCAGACCATCCTGGTAACGGTGATGCACGCCAACAACGAGGTGGGCACCATCGAGCCCGTGGCCGAGCTGGCGGCCATCGCCCGCGCCGGCGGCGCCCTGTTCCACTCGGACTGCGCCCAGAGCCTGGGCAAGATCCCCGTGCGGGTGGACGCGCTGGGCGCGGACCTCGTCTCGGTGGCGGGGCACAAGCTCTACGCCCCCAAGGGCGTGGGCGCCCTCTACGTGCGCGGCGGCGTCCGGCTCGCGAAGCTGATCCACGGCGCCGACCACGAGATGGACCGCCGCGCCGGCACGGAGAACGTGCCGGAGATCGTCGGTCTGGGCGCGGCCTGCGAGATCGCCGGCCGCGAGCTGGACGCGGAGGCGCCGCGCCTGGCCGCCCTCAGGGACCGCCTCCAGGCCGGCCTGGCCGGGCGCTTCCCCGGCCTGCGCGTCAACGGCCACCCCGAACGGCGCCTGCCCAACACCCTCAGCGTCAGCTTCCGCGGGCTGGAGGCCAACACCATCCTCGCCGAGCTGGACGGCGTGGCCGCCTCCGCCGGCGCCGCCTGCCACGCGGACGGCGTGGACGTCTCCGCCGTGCTCGAGGCCATGCGCGTGCCCCTCGAGGAGGCCATGGGCACCATCCGCTTCTCCGTGGGGCGCTTCAGCACCGAGGCGGAGGTGGACCGGGCCGTCGCGGCCGTGGCAGACGTGGTCGCGCGCCTCGCGCCGCGCGAGGGCGCCGCGCCGGCGGTCGCGGTGCCGGGCGCCTTCCGCCTCACGCAGTACACGCACGGCCTGGGCTGCGCCTGCAAGCTGCGCCCCCAGCTTCTCGAGGAAGTGCTCAAGCGCCTGCCCCGGCCCGACGACCCGGCCATCCTGGTGGGCACGGACACGGCCGACGACGCCGCCGTCTATCGCCTCGACGCCGAGACGGCCATCGTCGAGACCGTGGACTTCTTCACGCCCGTCGTGGACGACCCCTACGATTTCGGGGCGGTCGCCGCCGCCAACTCGCTGAGCGACATCTACGCCATGGGCGCGCGGCCCCTGTTCGCCCTGAACATCGTGGGCTTCCCTTCGGCCCGACTGCCCATGAGCGTCCTGGAGGCCATCCTCCAGGGCGCGCTGGACAAGGCGGCCGAGGCGGGCATCGCCGTCATCGGCGGGCACACGGTGGATGACACGGAGCCCAAGTTCGGCTGGGCCGTCACGGGCATCGTCCACCCGGACCGCGTGCTGACCAACCGCGGCGCCCGGCCGGGCGACGCCCTGGTGCTCACCAAGCCCATCGGCACGGGCATCCTGTCCACGGCCCTGAAGCGGGGCCTGCTCGAGGCGCCCCGGGTCGCCGCGCTGGTGGCGACCATGGCCGCCCTGAACCGCGCCGCGGCCGAGGCCGCCCAGGCCGCAGGCGCCCGCGCCTGCACCGACGTGACCGGCTTCGGCCTGCTGGGGCACCTGCTCGAAATGATGCAGGGCGCGGGCGCGCGGGCCGTGGTCGAGGCCGGCGCCGTGCCGCTTCTCGCGGGCGCCCTGGAGCTGGCCACGGGCGGCGTGATCCCCGGCGGAAGCCGGGACAACATGGAGCACGTGGCGCCCCACGTGGCCTACGCCGCGGCCCTGGGCGACATGCGGCGCCTCCTGCTCAACGACGCCCAGACCTCGGGCGGCCTGCTCATCGCCCTGCCCGAAGCGCGCGCGGCGGAGCTGCTGGACCGCCTCGGCGACGCCGGCGTCGCGGCCGCCGCCCGCATCGGCGCCGTCGAGGCCGCGCCGCCCGGCATCCGCGTGGTGGCCTGACCCGTGGCCCGCCCCCCGCAGCGCCGTCTCGCCGGCCGGGACATGACCCACGGCTCCCTGACCCGGCACCTGCTGGCCGTGGCCTGGCCGATCATGCTCTCCTGGCTGCTCCAGACCCTGCACAACCTGGTCGACGCCTTCTGGCTGGGCCGCCTGGGCAAGGAGGCCCTGGTGGCGCCCACGATCACCATGAACGTGGTCTTCATCGCCATCGCCCTGGCCATGGGGCTCGGCATGGGCGGCACCACCCTGGTCTCCCAGTACCGCGGCGCGGGCCGCGAGCCGGAGATGCGCCGCGCTGGCGGCCAGACCCTGCTGCTGCTCAGCGTGGTGGGCACGGTGGTGGCGGTCCTGGGGCTCTTCCTGTCGGAGCCCATCCTGCGCCTCCTGCAGACGCCGGCCGACGCCTTCGACGGCACCCTCGTCTATCTGCGCTGGATCCTGGCCGGCATGCCCTTCATGTTCGCCTTCTTCGTCTACCAGGGCATCCACACGGGCATGGGCGACACGATCCGGCCGATGCAGATCAACGCGATCACCGTGGCCCTCAACGTGGTCCTCGACCCGCTGCTCATCTTCGGTCCCGGCCCCCTGCCGGCTCTGGGCGTGGCCGGGGCGGCCATCGCCACCTGCGCGGCCCGCCTGGTGGCCTCGGTCATCGGCCTGCACCGCCTCTTCACCGGCAGCCACGGCTTCCGCCTGCGCGCCGCCGACCTGCGCTGGGAGCCCCGCATGGCCGCGCGCATCGCGCGCGTGGGCCTGCCCCTCTCCCTGGGTCAGGCCGGCACGGCCCTGGGCTTCACTCTGCTCATCGGCATCGTCAACACGTTCGGCTCGGCCGTCACCGCGGCCTTCGGCATCGGCAACCGCATCGTGCACATGGCCATGGTGCCGGCTCACGGCTTCTCCCAGGCCAATGCCACGGCCGTGGGCCAGAGCCTGGGCGCCGGCAAGCCCGAGCGGGCGGCCCGCTCCGTGCGGCGCGCCGCCCTGCTCATCGGCCTGGTCCTGGCTCCCATCACGGTGCTGATGGCCTTCTTCGGCGCGGACATCTCCCGCCTCTTCGTGGACGACCCCGAGGTGGTGCGCTATGGCGCCGACCTGTTCCGCATCATCTCGCCCTCGGTCTTCGCCTTCGGCTTCGTCATGGTGCTCTTCGGCTCCTTCCAGGGCGCCGGGCACACCATGCCGATGCTCGTGCTCAACCTGTCGCGCCTGTGGCTGCTGCGGATCCCCTGCGCCTGGCTGCTGGCCGTGGTCCTGGCCATGGGGCCCGGCGGCCTGTGGTGGGCCATGTTCCTGTCCAACACCGTGACGGCCCTGGCGGCCCTGGTCTGGTTCTCGCGGGGCACCTGGAAGCGGAAGGTCATCGAGGAGGAGCCCGAGGTGGTGGCCACGGACGTGGAGGGGGCCGTGGAGCTGGACGGCTGAGGGCTCAGTCGCCGCCCAGGACCAGCACCTGATCGGCCAGGCTCCTCATGCGGGGCGAGGGCAGCAGGTCCAGTTCCCGCGCCATGAAGGCCTCGTAATGGTGATAGGCGGCGAGGGCCTCGCGGCGATTGCCCAGGCGCTCGTGGGCCCGCACCAGGTGCCAGTGGAAGTCCTCGCGGTAGGGATCCATGGCCAGGACCCGCCGGCACAGGGGTACCAGCTCCTCCCAGCGCTCGGCCGCCGCCAGGACCGCGAGCAGGCGCGCGCGCCCCCGCAGCATGCGGTCGTGAAGCCGCTCGCGCTCCTCGACGGCGAACTCCTCGTAGGGCGTCTCGGCCAGGAAGTCGCCGCGGTAGAGAGCGGCGGCCCGGCGCAGGGGCGCCTCCGCCTCGTCCCGGCGGCCCAGGTTCCACAGGCGCTCGGCTTCGTCCAGCGCCGCCTCGAAGTCCAGCACGTCGTAGGCGGCCCCGTCGCCCGGCTCCAGGCGGCAGGCCTCGTGCCGGACGAGCACGTGGCGGCTGTCCCGCGCCGCGTCCCCGTCCGGCTCGAGGATGCGCCGCAGCACGTGGATCGTCTGGCGCAGGTTGTTGGCGGCCTTGACCGGCGTCGCCTCCGGCCAGAGGGTTTCCATGAGCTGATCCCGCGGCACCCAGCGGAAGCGGTGGACCAGCAGGAGCTGGAACAGGCGCAGGGCTCGCGCGGACTTCCAGTCCGCCAGGCCGAGGCGCCGCCCGGCGCGCTCCACGCTCAGGGCACCCAGGGCCGACACAGCCAGGGGCCGCGCGGGTCGCCCGGCCAGGACGGCCCGCGCCTCGTGCGAGCCCCTGCCTGGCGCCGCGGCCCGGTCGAGCGCGGCGCGCGCGGCGGGTCCGCCGATCTCGGTGAGAAGCTCCGCCGCCCGCTGGCGCAGGCCAGCGCGCCGGTGGGACAGCAGCGAGGCGAGCCGGGGCACGGCGCCGCGGCCCAGGCGGACGAGGAGGCGGGCGGCGTAGTCCGCCTCCACGTCGCCGGCCAGGGCGCGGACGAGAACCCCCGGCGCGCGCTCCGGCTCCAGGGCCAGGAAGATGAAGTCGTGCTCCAGGCGCGCGGCCCCGCGCATCAGCTCGGCCAGGGTCCCGCGCGGCGCCGCCCCGCCGGCGAGGCGCAGCAGGAGCAGGCGGTTGAGCTCGCAGGCGGCGCCCATGGCGCGCAGGTGGGCCTCGGCCTCGTCCCAGAGGGGGCGGGCCGCGGCGGCGTCGGAAGCGGCGGCTCCCAGGAGGACCAGGGCCTGGGCTTCCTGGTGGCGCGCGCCCGAGGCGCGCGCGCGGTCGCGGACGCGGACCGCCAGGGCGGCCCCCCGCTCGCGCTTCCCCTCGGCAAGGGCCACCTCGGCGAGGCCGACAAGGGGCCAGGTCTCCAGGGTGGCCTCGCGCAGGCGCTCGCCCACGCCCAGGGACGCCTCGAAGTGGTGGCGCGCGCCGCCCAGGTTGCGCGCCAGCAGATCGCAGCGTCCCAGGGTCCAGTGGGAGTAGCCCTCCACAAGACGGTACTCGAGGCTCTCGGCCATGCGCAGCGCCGCCTCGGCCAGCTCGCGGGCCGCGCGCGCCTCCCCCGCCGCGGCGGCCACGAAGCCGCAGGTGTTCATGGCGTGGCAGACCAGGCGCGGATCCGCGCGGCGCCGGCAGACGACCAGCGCCCGCCGCGCGAGGTCCAGGGCCCGGCCGTGATCGCCGCGCAGGCAGTGGACGTTGGAGGCCAGGAGGTAGAGCAGGCGGCCCTCCTCGGCGTCGTCGCCGCGCTCGCGGGCCAGGGCCAGGGCCGCCTCGAGATGGGCCTCGCCCGCGTCCAGGCGGCCCAGCTCGCAGGCCGCCACCCCCATCAGCATCAGGAGGCGGGCGCGCAGGCGCGGCTCGCCGGCCGCATCGAGGACCTCGCGGCAGCCGGCCAGTCCCGCCTCGCACTCGCCGCGGCGGATCCGCAGCGTGGCCAGGGCCGCCACCAGCTCCAGGCGGTGGCCGCCCCCGTCGCCGGCCGCCAGGGCGCGCTGGTAGATGGCCTCGGCCTCTTCCCAGCGCCCCTCGACCTCGTGGACGCGGCCCAGCAGGAACAGGGCGTCGGGCCGTATGGCCAGGTCCGCCTCGGGCACGGCCGCGAGGGCCCGGCGCAGGGGGCCCACGCCGCCGCTGGCCAGCAGGGCCTCGCCGGCCGTCTCGGCCAGGCGCAGGACCGCTCCGGCGTCACCGGCCTCGGCCCAGGCCAGGGCCGCCTCGGCCGGGGCGCCGGCCCGCTCCAGGGCCCGCGCGGCCCGGCGGCGCAGTCGGCCCAGCTCGGCGGCGCCGGTGCGCCGGGCGAGCTGGTCCTGGAGGAAGTCCCGGAAGAGCTGGTGCGTCCGGTAGTCGCCAGCGTCCCCGTCCACGGCGAAGGTGAACAGGTTGCGGCGGGCCAGGCCGGCCAGGATGGTGTCGCTGCCCCGGATGCGGAGCACCTCGTCGCAGAGGTTCGGCTCCAGGCGCGGCAGCAGGGAGCTGCGCACGAGGAAGTCGCGCGTGACCGGCTCCAGGTGGTCGAGCACCTCCTCGGCGAAGTAGGCGAACCAGCCGGCGCCGGCGGCGTTGAGCCGCTCCAGGGCCTGCTCCAGCAGGAGGGCCGGCGAGGCGTCCAGCGCCTGGAGGATGATCTCGATGCCAGCGGCCCAGCCCTCGGTGCGGTCCGCCACGCGCTGGCAGAGCGACGCGTCCACCTCGCGTCCGGGCAGGCGCCGACGCAGCAGGGCCGCCACCTCTTCGGGCGTGAAGCGCAGGTCGTCCCCCGTCAGATCGGCGACGACCCCCTGGCTGCGCAGGCGCGCGGCGGCCAGGGGGAGCCGCTCGCGGGAAGACAGCACCAGGGTGGCGTGTTCCGGCAGGAAGCGGATCAGGCGCGCCAGGACGCGGAGCACGGGCGCGGCGCTGGCCACGGACTGCACGTCGTCCAGGACCAGCAGGGGCGGGCCCTCCGTCTCGCGCAGGATGCTCACCGCCCGGGTCAGGGCCCGGCCCGGCGTTCCGGCGTCGCCGCTGGCCGCCGGACCGGCGCCGCGCAGGGGATCGAGAGCCGCCAGGAGGTGGCGGCAGAAGGCCGCCGGATCGGCGTCCATGTCGTCCAGGGTGAGCCAGGCGGCCGAGCCCGGCCAGCGCTCCGCCCCCGCGGCCAGGAAGGAGCTCTTGCCGAAGCCGGCGCCGGCCGAGACGAGGACGAGCCGGCGGCGGCGCCAGTCAGGCCAGAGGACGTCCAGGCGGGGGCGCGCCAGGTAGCCGGCGGGCGGGGGCGGCGGCCGGTGGTGGCCGGCGGCGAGCGTCATGGGCATGGGATCAGGATCTCCCGAGCGGAGTGGTTGCATCTATTCCGTTGCAGGCAAAGAGTATAGCGCAAAGGCACGGGATCGCGCCAGAACCCGTAACGCCCGCGTAACGCGCCGCCGCTAGCCTTATCACGCTACCCGCGGCATGATGGCCGCCCCCCCCACAGAAAGGCCAGCGATGTCCACGTTCATTGTCCACTTCGCCGGCGATCCCGTGAAGCGCTTCCAGGGCCGTGTCAGCCACGTGAGCAGCGGCCAGGCGCGCCGCTTCGCCTCCGCGGCGGAGCTGCTGAGCTTCTTCGAGGGTGCTGGCGCCGCAGTCGGCCTGGCCGGCGGCGAACTTCCGGACGAGCCGGCATCGGCGGACGTCCACTGCGCGACCGCCGGGGATGGGAAGGACGCCGGCTGACACGCCGCCGGCCGCCCGGATGGCCTCTTGCGCGCGATTTCGAGGCGATCGCATATTGCAGAATTGACTTGGCGGTCGCCAGGTGGGATACTGTCGCCGCTCCGGATCTCGTGCCACCCGAGAGGTCCACGATGCGTCCCCGTATCGCGCGGCGGGGAGCCGTTCTGGCCTGCGGCCTGTTCTTGGCGCTCGCCGCCACCATACCCCGAGCCGAATGCTGGCACCGCGAGGCGCCGCGGCTGGTCAACTACTACCTCCGCAGCGACATCGGCGACCACCTTCCCCTGCTCGCCCAGTGGGATCTCCTGATCGTCCCCTACTACACGCTGCACACGGATCCCGGCAGCCTCGCCGCGCTGAAGGAACTCAACCCGCAGCAGAGGATCCTTGCCTACATCGATCCCATGTGCATCAGCCAGTGCGTGGTGGGCGGCCCGGGGGACCTCCACTACGACTTCCACGCCGGCATCGACAGCCTCTGGATCGCCTACACGGCGGAGGAGGGCGACACCATCGTCTTCTGGTCGAGCACGATCCACGTCAACATCACCGAGCGGTGCCCCCTCGTCGGCGGCGAGCGCTACCGTGACTACTTCGTGCGGTTCCTGGACGAGCGCCTGTCCCCCAGCATCGACGACGGGACCATCGACGGCGTCTTCCTCGACGAGATGAGCGCCGGCGGCTACCTCTGGTGGGATCCCCAGTTCGAGGGCAGCTTCGACTACGACCTGGACGGCGTCCCCGATGATCCCGACAGCCTCGCCGTCTGGCTGACGAACGCCATCGACTTCCTGGCGGAGTCCTCGGCCGCCGTGCGACCGCCGGGCAGCGTCCTGCTCGCCAACAACTGCAAGCCCTTCCAGCCGGCCCTCAACGGCAAGTTCTTCGAGGCCTTCCCCTCCACCTGGGAGGGCGGGCTCGAGGGCACCCTGAACACCCTCGACTTCTGGAACGCGTACTGCACCGCGCCCCACGTCTCCGGGGTCAACGGGATCCCCAGCGACCCGAACAACCAGCGGCAGTTCCGCTACCGGTTCGCCGGCAGCCTCCTCGCGGACTGCTACTTCAGCTACGACTACTCGACCTCGGCGCACTACCAGCTCGACTGGTTCGACCTCTTCGACGCCGACCTGGGCCTGCCGGCGGGAGGCCGCTTCATCCTGGGCGAGGAGCCCATCTACCTGGCCGACTTCGAGGCCGGCCTGGACAGCTGCGTGCTCGACGTGGAGTGGGTCTCGCAGGCATGCATCACCGAGGACCCCGACCTGGTGCTCGCGGGCCAGCGCTCGCTCCACGTCTGGCCGATCAACCCGGCGGGATGGCCGGCCCTGCTCGAGCTGCGCCTCCCGAACGGCTGGCAGGCGGGCGAGCACTACATCTTCAGCTTTCTGTACCGGGTCGTGAGCTGCCCGCCCGAGGGCAGCCAGATGGTCGTGAAGGCCCAGATGAGCACCGCCTGCCCCCCCGTCCAGACGAGCTCGCAGGCCCTCCTGCCAGGCGCCGTGGGGAGCTTCCGCGGCGACCTGGAGCTGGCGGATTGCTGGGACTACACCGTCTACCTGCGCGTGCAGGGCGACGTGTCCCTGGTCCTCGACTCGCTGGCGGTGGTGGCCGGCGAGCCCGGCATCTGGGCCCGCGACTACGAGGGAGGCCACGTGGTCTGCAACACCACGAGCCTGCCGCGGCCGCTGCCCTACGACCCGTCCCTGGTCCTGGCGGACGGCGACGGTCAGCACCAGCACTACCCCGGCTGGCAGGCCGGGCAGGCCATCAGCGTCTGGCCCGGTGACGGCCTGGTGTTCCTCCGCTGCGACCCGGTGGACCAGGTCCTCCTCAACGAACTCCTGTGCCGCAACGAGTCGGTCCTGCCCGACGAGGCCGGCGATCACGATCCCTGGCTCGAGATCTACAACGCGGGCCCCCTGGAGGCGGCCCTCGGCGGGCTGCAGCTCGCCCTGCCGCGGCCGGGCGGCGCGCGCTGGTGCCTGCCGGACACGGTGCTCCCGCCCAACTCGCACCTCCTCGTCTGGTGCGACGCCGAGCCTCAGGAGGGCCCGCTGCACGCCGACTTCGCCCTGCCCGGCGACAGCGGGACGGTGCTGCTCCTGGACGCCGCCGGCGCGGCGCTGGACAGCTGCCACTTCCCGCCGCAGATGCCGGACACGAGCTGGGGCCGCCAGCCGGACGGCGGCCCGGACTGGTGCTTCATGCCGCCCACGCCCGGCGCGACGAACTCGTCCGACACCGCCGCCGGGACGGGCACCGGCGTGCTGCGCCTCCTGCCCTGCCATCCCAATCCCTTCAATCCCGCGACCCGCATCACCTTCGTGACGCCACGCCCGGGCCGGGTGCGCCTCGACGTGCTGGACGTCGCCGGCCGGCGCGCGGCCGTCCTCGTGGACGGGGACCTGCCCGCCGGCGACCACGCCGTCGACTGGCGCGGCGTCGACGACCGCGGGCGCCGCCTGCCGTCCGGGCTCTACGTGGCCCGCCTGCGTCACGGCGGGCGCGAGGACTGCGCCCGCCTCCTGCTCCTGCGCTAGACGCGAAGACGCCCCCGCCGCGAGCGGCGGGGGCGTCGGTGAAGTCGCTGCGCAGCGTGCCTACTTGAGCAGCGTCATCTTGCGGTACTGGATCATCGTAGGCGTCTTGAGCTGCGCGAAGTAGAGGCCCGAGGCCAGGACGTGGCCGCGGTCGTCCACGCCATTGAAGACGACCTGGTGATCGCCCGCGTCCACCACGCCGTTGACCAGCGTGCTCACCTTGCGCCCCCGCACGTCGAAGACGACGAGGGAGATCTGGCAGCGGTCGGGCACCCGGTAGACGATGGTGGCCTTGGGATTGAAGGGATTCGGCGCGCAGGAGAGGATACCGATCCGACCGGCGATCTCGCCCTCCGGCACGGCGGTGACCGGCGGCAGGAAGGCCGTCAGCAGGAAGTCGTCCACGCCGGCCTCCACCAGCGAGCCCGTGCCCTCGTCCGCCGCGACGAAGCGCAGCTGGACGGCGCCGGTCAGCGTGACGTAGCTGGTGAGATCGAAGGTCTTCTCCACCCAGCTGGCATCGGTCGTCATGGTGTGCTCGAGGCTGACCCAGTTGATGCCGTCGTCGGTGGCATCCACGTTCCACCAGTCGTTGTCCGGGTCGTTGCCCCAGGCGTTCGAGTACCAGCGCCAGTAGCTGACGGTGGCGGCCGTGGCGCCCTCCAGGTCGAAGACGGGGGTGAGCAGCGTGGTCTTGCCGCCGTCCACGTCGTTGTCGCCGGCCGCGCCGCCGACGCCGGTGTTGCCGGTGATCCAGCAGAGCGTGCCCATCGCGGTGTGGTCGTTCTCTGGCTGGATGGGATGGCCGTTGTAGTCGGTGCCCACGGGATCGACGCGCGTCCAGATGCCCGACGAGGCGCCGTCGCCCGCCGCGCCCACGGTCCAGCCGCGCTCGCTCTCCATGTCGTCCAGCCAGCCGCCCACGGACAGGTCGTAGTCCAGGCCCGCCGCGAAGCCGGCGCCGTTCTCGAGGCTGAGGTGGAGGCTGATCCAGCCGGGCTCGGCGAAGCCCGGAAGGACCTCGACCTGGAAGTTGCCGACGAAGCCGAAGCCGTCCACGGGCACCATGGCGCAGGTGCCGTCGGCGCCGTGGACGACGACCCCCATGTTGAGGCAGACCAGGTGGCCGATGAGGCCCTCGGCGTCCGAGCTGCCCTCGTTGGCCACGCGGCACTGCAGGAAGAAGGTCTCGCCGGCATCGGCGTTGCCGCTGCCGTCGCCGCCTCCGACGTCGTTGACCGTCAGGCCGTCGGCGTACAGCAGGGGCGCCTGCACGGGCAGGTAGAAGTGGCCGTCCCAGTCGCCCTCGTTGGCTGTGATGGCGACGTCGAATCGCACCATGTGACCCTCGGGCGTGTCGCCCGCGACGGTGGCCGTGAAGGGCGCGTAGCAGATGCCGTAGGACCCGGCCGGGATGTCGGGATAGCTCTGGGTGTCGCCGGTCACCGTGACATGGTCGTCTGTGCAGGAGAGGACGACGCTGACGCCGCTGGTCGGATCGACGCCCACGTTCTCGATGGCGATCGCGAGGGACACGTCCTCGCCGGCGTCCAGGATGCCGTCATCGTCGCCGGCCGCGTCCAGGATCGTCACTCCATCGTAGACGAGATAGGGACCCGCCGGCGGCACGATGGGAACGATGCCCGCCCAGGCCTGGAAGTCGTGGGCCGTGACGGTCACGTTGAGGTCGGCCACGTCGGCGGCGTTGGGGTGCAGGGTGACCGCGCCGAAGGCGTTGGTCAGGCCCGTGTCGTAGACGGCGTAGTCGTCCGTCCAGATGGTCACGCGGGCGCCCGCCACCGGGCCGCCGCCCTGGGCGCTGACGGTGAACTCGGCGTCGGGGGCGCCGATGTAGATCACGCCTGGCGTGGTGACGTCGAGCAGGCCCGGCTCGGCCGTCCACAGCTCCAGGGCGGGATCGCCGAAGACGGTCACCTGGTAGTAGCACCAGCGGTTGGCGCCGTAGTCGATGGACCAGATGTTGTCCATCTTCGAGTCGTCGTTGGCATCGCCGATGGGGTAGATCTGCTCGCCGAACATGGCATCGAAGAACTGGCGGTCGAAGTACTGGCTCGAACCGTCGGTGCTCGAGTGCTGGCCCCAGCCGTAGCGCGAGTTCATGAGCACGGCGACGGCGCCGTCGTCGTCGCAGGTGAAGGTCTCGGCGTAGCAGTCGCCCTCGTAGCTGCCGTAGCTGTTGCGGTTGTCGAAGGAGCCGCAGTAGCAGCCCTGGCTGTAGACGAAGTTATAGGTGTGGACCGTTCCGTCGTTGTCGAACTCGGGGATGTTCGAGTTGTACATCTTCATCGCGTAGTCGACGTTGCAGTGGCCCAGGTGGTTGACGATGTTCAGGCCGCTCTCCATCAGCGAGATGAGCGTGGAGAAGCTCCAGGTGCCGTTGCGGTCGTAGAGCGTGCCGACGTTCATCGTCGCCGGGAAGCCGACGGTGGTGTAGCCGTGCGCGCTGGAGCCGTTCTTGATCTCGTCCTTGTAGTCGCCGCCCCAGGTGGGGTCGTCCCAGAGCAGCTCGCCAGCCATGAGCGCCTCGTCGCACTCGGAGACGATGGGCTGCGTCAGGTAGCGCGTGGTCTTGGTGACGAAGTTCTCGACGTCGGCCTGCGTGTCCACGCAGGCGCGGCCCACGGCGACCTCGATGTAGAGGTCGGCCTCGCTGGCCTCGCCCCAGTAGCCGTCCCCGTCGGTGTTCCAGTTGCCGTCCAAAGCGCCGTAGTACATGTCGGCGGGGATGTCGCTGTCCGTCGTGCCGTAGGCGTTGGCGTAGAAGCCGCGGTGCGGGATGCCGTTGGTGTCGCGGGCGTCGCCCACGAGCAGGACGTAGTCGACGTCCCAGGTCTCGTAGGCGTCGATGATGAAGTCGCGGATGCAGGCCTGCTCGTCGCCGCCGCCGGCGTACTCGCTCAGGATCCAGGACTTCAGGAAGATGCCGGCCTTGTGGCCGCGCTGCGTCTCGAAGGCTACCAGGGGCTGCACGTAGTCGTCCCAGGTGTCCGTGGTGATGATCAGGTAGTTGTATGCGTCCATGGGATCGAGTGTGCGGCCACCCGGCAGGCGCTCGATGCCGTCGTAGGCGGCGGCGCCGGCGGGGTTGTCCACCATGCCCGCCAGGCGCGCCAGGGTGCGCGCGTCGTGGCGGATGCGGCGCTCGGTCTCGGCGTAGGCGCCGGCGTCGGCCTCGGTGTGCAGGCGCACGGTGACGCTGCGCAGCCAGCTCAGCGTGCCGGCCGCCGGCCGGTACTCCACCGGGTGCATGGCGAAGCTCGCGATGCGGTAGCCGCGGAACAGACCCACGCGGGCCGTGTCATGGAGGCGGCCCGGCCATGGGGAGTCGGAGCCGTAGACGGCCGGATCGGGAGCGTCGACCTCGGCGGGGCCCTCGTAGCTCAGCGGCACCTGCCTCTGGCCGGCGGGAACCCGGTAGGTGCCCGGCAGGGTGACGTACTCGCCGGGAAGGACCTCGATGTCCACGAGGCGCTCGCCCGGCGGCAGCAGGATGGAAGCGCCCACCATGGGCAGCACGGGCAGGCCCGGCTCGCCGTGGCTCCAGGCCCCGGCCATGGTGACGACATGCTCGCCGCCGCGCTCGGCGACGGTCGGTTCGGTGAAGGTGTAGGTCCGCGTCACGACACCGGCTTCGGCGGCCGCGGCGACGAGAAGCGTGCCGAGGATCGCCAGGGCCGTCAGGACCCGGACGCTGCCCGACGCGAGAATACTCGCTGTACCCGTTTTCATGCGGAGTGCCCTCCCCTTTCCTTGGGCCGCGGGGTGGCCCGAGAGACGGACCGCAGTGGCAGGGTCCGGCAGGCCTGGTCCGCAGATGCCTGCCGGTTGCGGTGGAACGCCGCTGATCCCTCGCAGCCGGCGGTGTGGCCATCGCGGCGGGAGGGGCAGGTCGGCTTGATGAGCCCATCAATTGTACCGTGACAACGCGTGTCAGATCAATGCGGCATTCTCCGGACCCGATTCACGCCCTTCCCCGCCAGAATGCCGAAGCGCGCGCCGCGGTCCCATGGGAAGGCCCCGGCCCGCGAGCGCCGGGGCCGGATCGAGAGCCGGATCCCGCTCTACTTCAGCAGGACCAGGCGGCGCGCGGCCGTCCCGTCGGGCCCTTGCAGCCGCGCCACATAGACGCCGCTGGGCAGCGCGCGGCCGGCCGCGTCGCGGCCATCCCAGTTCAGCTCGTGGCGCCCGGCGGTCCACTCCCCGCGCGCCAGCAGCGCCAGGCGGCGGCCGCGGGCGTCGTGGACCGTCAGCGTGACGGCGCCGGGGCGCGACAGCGTGAAGGCGATCCGCGTGCCGGGGTTGAAGGGGTTGGGCCAGTTCGTCAGGCGCAGGCGGCCGGCCGGCGCCTCGCCGGCTGCCGTGCCGGTGCCCTCCACCAGGTGCGCGAGCTGGTCGGCCGTCACGGCCAGGAAGCGGTCCGTCGCGCCGCCGGGCCAGCGCACGACGACGCTGTCGGCCGCCGTCGCCGCGCCCAGGCCGAAGACGAGCACGAGGTCGTTCCAGGACAGGTAGCCGTTGCGGCCGCCCACGTCCTGGACCTGGTGCAGCCCGCCGGCCCAGACGTGGACGCGCGCGCCGAGACCCCAGCGGTCGGCGGCCACGCCCTCGGCCCGCACCTTGAGCCAGTGGTTGCCGCCGGCGTGGTCGTTCCGGTAGAGCAGGTCGTGGTCGTTGTAGCGGCTCACGCAGAGGTCGGGATCGCCGTCGTTGTCCATGTCGGCCCAGGCCGCGCCCACGCCCCAGCCGGTGTCGCCGACGCCCATGATGGCGCCCATGTCGACGAAGGCGCCGCCGTCGTTGCGGAAGAGGCGGTCCGTGCCGCCGATGTTCGCCAGGAACAGGTCCTGGTCCCCGTCGAGGTCGTAGTCGGCCCAGCACGCGCTCTGGGCGAGTTGGCCGTCGTCGACGCCGAAGAGCGCCGCCCGGTCCACGAAGGCGGCACCTTCGCGCCGGTAGAGCGCGTTGTTGCTCATGTACTTGCTCACGTAGACGTCGAAGTCGCCGTCGTTGTCGAAGTCGCACCAGCTGACCGAGCGGGCCGGGCCCGTGTCGGCCAGGCCCCAGACCGCCGCCTCCTCGACGAAGGTGACGCCGGTGTTGCGGAAGAGGCGGTCGGCCGAGTAGGAGTTGCCCAGGTGGAGATCCAGGTCGCCGTCGTCGTCGAAGTCCACGAAGGCGGCGCCCTCCGATAGGCCGCCGTCGTCCACGCCGAGCTGGTGCGCCCGCTCCACGAATGCGCCGCCGAGGTTGAGGTAGAGGCGGTTGGCGGAACCCGCGTTGCACACGTAGATGTCCGGTCGCCCGTCGGCGTTGACGTCGCCCCAGATCACCGACCGCGCCTCGCCGGCGTCGTCCACGCCGGCGGCGGCGCCCACGGCCTCGAACAGGTACAGCGTGAGGACGCGCTGGTAGAGCTCGTTGGGCTCGCAGTGGCAGCCGATGTACAGGTCGAGGTCGCCGTCACGGTCGTAGTCGCCCCAGGCCGCGCCCTCGGTCCACCGCGTGGTGCTCGGCGCGCAGAGCACCTCCGTCAGCGCGCCGGCGACGTTCTTGTAGATCCGGCAGGTGTCGCTGCCCGCGTTGGCGACGTAGAGGTCGGGGAGCGTGCCGGCGGCGGCGAACCAGTCGCCCCAGGCGACGCCGCGGCCGGTCTCGTCCCGCGCCGTGACCTCGCCGGCGACGTAGGTGAAGGTCCCGCGCCCGACCCGCTGGACGTAGAGGTCCTCGTCGTCGGGATAGGGCGAGTCCGTGCTCCAGCCCACCAGGTAGTTGACGCCGTCGGAGGCCGCCACGGGGTCGAGGCACTGGCGGTCGTCGTCGTCGACGATGGTGAAGGAATCGCCCAGGAGCGCGCCGGCGTGGCTGCAGTAGCGGCCCAGGAGGCGGTCCTCCTCCAGGGGCGCGCCCAAGTCGCGGTAGACGACGAGGTACTCGTCACCGGCGGCGGCCACGGCGCAGTCCGCCGCGTTGCCGGCCACGTCGATGAGCGAGCCGACGAGGGTGCCGTCCGCGAGCAGGCGTTGGGCGACGACCTCGTGCAGGTTCGGGTAGGCCCAGGCGACCAGGAGCTGGGTCTCGTTGTGGTACCAGGCGGCGGCGAGGGACGGCACGCCGCCCTCGTCGGCGCCGGCGGAGAGGTCCACGGCACTCCCCGCGGCGGTGCCCACGCCGACGCGGATGGACAGGCCCCAGGTGCTCCCGCCGCCGGACCAGACCAGGAAGTAGCGGTCCGTGTAGACGCCGGGCATCACCTCCACGCGGCCGTAGGCCAGGTCGCAGAGCGCGCCGGTGCTCGCCGCGGCGGCGTAGTCGACGGGGCCCGCCGCCACGCTGATCTGGTCGCCGGCCGTGCTCACGACCAGGCCCCACAGACGGTAGGGATTGCCGGCGTCCGTGCTCGGGTGCGTGTAGGCCACGAGGAACTCGTCGTGCCCGGCGCGGTGAGCGACCACGGGCAGGCGGTAGGGCAGGTCGGGATCGGCGTCCAGGATCTCCGCGTCCAGGATGTTGCCCGCCAGGTCGAAGAGGCCCGCGCCCAGGCGTTGCTCGGTGGTGTGGTGCCCGTAGGCGTAGACCACCAGGATCCGGTCCTCGCTCGCGGCTGCGGCCGGGCTGCTGACCTCCTCGGCGGGGCCGCCGCCCGTGAAGTCGGCGCGCTCGAGCATGGCGCCGCTGTAGAGGCGCAGGCGGAACTCGTCCGGCGAGTCGGTGGAGTACCAGACCGCGCCCCAGTCCAGCGGCGTGCGGAAGACCCGCAGGCCGGCCGCGTGGGGCCCGTCCACGAGGACCGACTCGCCGTAGACGGCCTCCGCGGCATCGCCGCGCGCCGCCGGCGCGGC
>JAFGBK010000017.1 GCA_016933175.1 Candidatus Krumholzibacteriota bacterium
CCTCGACGGCGTCGCCGGCGATGTTGGCGAAGCCGGCGGCCTGGAGTCCCTCCAGCGAGTGGCCGGCGACGTTGGCGAAGCCCGCGAGCTGGAGCGCGTCGGCGTCGTGGCCCGCTATGTTGGCGGCCCCGGCGAGCTGGATGCCGCTAAGCTTCTCGCCGACGACGTTGGCGAGGCCGGCGAGCTGCAGGCCGTCGAAGCGCTCGCCGACCACGCCCGCGGCGCCGGTCACCTGGAGCCAGCGGGCGTCGTACGCGACGACGGAGGCGATGCCGGACAGGTCGACATGCCTCACCTCCCCGACGCGGCCGTAGATCAGCGACAGGTTGACGCCGACGTCGGCCGTCTCGGTGCGGTTGATGCTGAGGGGGTACCAGATGGCCAGGTTGACGGGCAGTTCCTCCGCGCGGGCGGGGCCGGCGGTCAGGGCGCCGGCGGCCGGCAGGGCGCAGGCGGTCAGCAGGGCGAGCGCGACGGTCCTCATGGCGGCTCCGTTCGTGGGGTCTCGAAAGCGGTGACAGGATACCGAAAACCTACGGGACAGGGAACGGGATGTTCCCCGGGAAACAGGGGGTCGGCAGGAGGGATTCCATGCTATGCTGGCCGCGGGATAGGCACCGCACTCCACCAATGAGGAGGCCATGATGCGTCGTACTGCCTCGGTCCTGATCGTCACCGTGCTTTCGCTCGCGTTCGTATTGCCCGCCGCCGCCCCGGCGAGCACGCGGGACGAGCTTCCCAACGACTTCGGCATCGAGCTGGGCGGCCGCTCCATCGTCTACACCTTCGCCTACCAGAGGATGCTCAACGGACATGTGGGCCTGGAAGCGGGCGTGTCGGCGCTCGGCGGCGGGGGTGACGACGAGGACACCCTGATCGTCTTCTTCCCGATCGGCGGCAAGTTCTACTTCGTGGGCAAGGACGGCTCGCCCTTCGTCACGGCGGGCGTCAGCATCGTCAACGCCTCCTTCGACAGCGGCCCCTTCGACGAGAGCGAGACCGCCTCGTACGGCTACGTCGGTCTCGGCTTCGAGTACCGGGCGCAGATGGGGCTTCTCTTCCGGGGCACCGCGTACGGGCTGATCTCCGACGGCAGCTTCTTCATCTGGCCGGGGCTGTACATCGGCTACGCGTTCTGATCAGCGGGCGCGCAGGCGGCTCCGGTGGATTCGGCCGCCTCGCGCTCGCGCCGCGCCCGGCCGCGAGCTCCCCCGGCCCGCGGTCTGTGCTATAGTATTGCCCGCCAGAAACACGTGGAGGTCGGTTTCTTGGGTTTCATCAGCAGTCCCTCCCGGCGGATGCGAACCGCCGCGGGCCTGGTGCGGCGCCTGCCGCCCTGCATCTCGGGCCGCCTGGGCAAGAGGCTCTACCCCTGGACCCTCGCACGACGGGAGAACGCGCCCTTCTCGGTGCGATCCACCCTCGCCGACGTCGAGTTCAGTTACCCCGAGGCCGAGTACCATGCCGTCGGCTTCGCGCTGCGCGGCTTCTCCGAGTGGCAGCTCGTCGTCATCGTCAACAGCGTCTGCCGGCCCGGCGACGTGCTCTTCGACATCGGCTCCAACGTCGGCACGGAGACCCTGCTCTTCGCCCGCCGCGTCGGCGACGGGGGAAAGGTGCACGCCTTCGAACCCCTGCCCGCGAACGTCCGCGCGCTGCGGGACAACGTGGCGCGCAACGGCCTCGGCCAGATCACGGTGCACGCCGAGGCCGTGGGCGACATGGCGGGAACCTGCCGCTTCGCCCTGCCCACCGCGCCGCAGAACTCGGGCAACGGCCGCCTCCTGGCCGAGGGGGAGGCTGTGGCGGACAGCTTCGAGGTGGACGTCGTCGTCATCGACGAGCAGGTCGCCGCCGGCCGCCTGCCGGCGCGGCCGCGCATGATCGTCATGGACTGCGAGGGCGCCGAGCCCATGGTGCTGCGGGGAGCCGAGGCGCTGATCCGCGAGGCGCGGCCCTACCTGGTCCTGGAGGTGGTGCCGGTCTTCCTGAAGAAGCACGGCTTCACGAGCGGGGACGTCCACGACTGGTGCGTCCGGCGGGGCTACGGCGTGTGGGAGATCTCGGGCTGGGGCCTGAAGCGGCTAATACGCCCCGACACGCGGTCCCACAACTGGTTCTGCATACCTGATGAAGCCGAGCCCTCTCCCCGGGTCCTGGCCGCGGCCATCGCCCGCCGGATCCGACGGGCGGCCTTCACTCCCGTCTGGCGCGGCGTCAACCCGGCCGTGGTGCCCTGAGCCTGCGCGCTCGCGGCAGCGACCAGCCCCTCACCGCTCCCCGAACACCACCAGCAGGCCCTCGTCGATGGTGGCCCGCCACAGCCCCCAGGAGTGGCCCTCGTTGCAGACGCGCGCCTCGTGGGCGATGCCGCGCTCCGCGAGCATGGCCGCGAAGGCCTCGGCCAGGGGCGGGATCTCCGGCAGGTCCCAGCGCCCCCAGTTGAGGTAGACGCGGCAGTCCGCCGGCGCCCGCAGGGCGAACAGGGCCCGTTTGGCGTCGGGGATGTAGGGGCTCATCAGGACCAGGCCCTGGAACTGTTCGGGGTAGCGCCCGGCCAGGTACACGGAGACGTGGCCGCCGGCCGAGGCGCCCATGCTGCCGCGGTCGGCGGGATCCATCGACACGGCGTAGCGTGCCGTGACGAAGGGCAGCAGGGTCTCGACGATGAAGCGCCCGTAGGCCTCCTGCTTCGCGCCGCCGTACTCCTCGCCGCGCTCCACGTGGGCCACGCAGACGCAGACGGGCAGGCGTAGCTCCGGCCGCGTCGCTGCCAGGTGGGCCAGCACGCGCGGCAGCTTGCCCAGACCGATGTACTCGCGCCCGTCGTGGACCACCAGCAGGGGGTACGTGCGTTCCGGGTCGTAGCCCGGCGGCAGCACCACCCACACCTGGCGCTCGTTCCCCAGCTCGGGGCTCTCGAAGTCGGCGAAGCTGTGCAGCGTGCAGGGCGGCAGGTCCCGCTCCACCTGCTCGGGCGGATCGACGTAGGCCGGCATGGCCAGCTCGGAGTTGGGGCCGAAGCCGCCGGTGACCGCGCGCGGGTTCAGGGGGTCCTGCAGCCACTGGCCGCCGTCCACGATGAGCTTGTAGTCCAGGCGGGAGTCCAGCGGGCAGGTGAAGGCCGCGTGCCACAGGCTCGTGCCGGGCATGCGTTGCATGGCCAGCGCCGGTTTCCACTGTGTCATGTCGCCGGCCACGGCCACGGTCGCCGCCTCGCCCCAGAAAAGGAAGTGGGCCGTCGAGTCCTCGACGACGGGTGTGGCGCCGCCGGGCAGGTCGCGCCAGAGGCTGTCGGCGGCGGCCGCCCGCGCCGCGTCCGGCAGAGCGGCGGTGGCCGCCAGGCGCGCGGCGAAGCCGCCTGCCGCCGTGGATCCCGTGGCCGGCACCGCGACAGCCGGGATCGCGATGGCTAGAGCGAGAAGGCGCGCGGCGCGGCGTCGCGCGCGGGGCCTGGCGGGCATGGAATCTCCCCTCTTGTCGAGTCCGTCCGATGTGGGTAATCCTAGCCCAAGCCGCTCCCGCAAGGAAGGACCGTCATGCGCCCGTTCCGCCTTCTCGCCATCGTCCTCTGCCTCATCGTCGCGCTCGTCGCCGCCGGCGCGGTCGGCGCCTGCACGACCATCGTCGTCGGCCGCGACGCCTCGGCCGACGGCTGCGTCCTCGTGGCCCACAACGAGGACGACGCCCCGCCCGAGGTGGTCCTCCACCACAAGGTGCCGCGCCGGGCCCACGAACCGGGGGCCACGGTGCGCCTGACCGGCGGCGGCGCCGTCGACCAGGCCGACGCCACCTGGGCCCTCCTCTGGTCGGAGATGCCCGGCGAGTCCTACTCGGACAGCTACCTGAACGAGTGGGGGGTCTGCCTGACCTCGGACAACTGCCCCTCGCGCGAGGACCGGATGGACCTCACCGACGGCGGCATCGGCAAGATGCTGCGCCGCCTCGTGGCCGACCGCGCGCGGACCGCCCGCGAGGGCGTCCGCCTCGCCGGCGAGCTGGTGGAGCGCTTCGGCTACCAGGCGCCGGGCCGCACGCTGGTCATCGCCGACCCGCGCGAGGCCTGGCTGCTCTGCCTGGTGCGCGGGCGCCACTGGCTGGCCTGGCGCGTGCCCGACGGCGAGGTCTGCGTGATCGCCAACAGCTACGTCGTGCGCGAGGTGGATCTCGACGACTCCGACCGCGTGCTGGCCGCCGCCGACATCGTCGCCTACGCTGAAGAGCGCGGCTGGTACGATCCCGGGACGGACGGCCCCTTCGACTTCGCCCGCGCCTACGCCAGCCCCAACGCCGCCGAGCATCCCACGAACTACGGGCGCCAGTGGGCCGGCCTGCGCCTGCTGGCCGCCGCGCCGCCGGCGCTGAGCAAGGACCTGCCGGCCAGCGTCCGGCCGATTCGCAAGCTGGGCGTGGCCGACCTCATGGCCGCCCTGCGCGACCACTACGAGGGAACCGAGCTCGCCCACCCGCACCCCGAGACGGGCGATCCCCACCCGGGCCACCCCGGCACCCTGTGCAGTCCGAACACGCAGACGGCCTTCGTGGCCCAGCTCCGCCCCGGCGAGCCGCGCGACCTGCGCCTGGTCTACTGGGCCTGCCTCGGCCGGCCCTGCACGGGCTGCTTCGTGCCCTTCTACTTCGGCGTGCCGGACTTCCCCGCCGGCTGGCGGGCCGGCGGCCCGGACCGCCCCGACCCCGAGGCCTGGCGCGCCTGGGTGGCGCCGCCCTTCCGGTCGGATCCGCTGAACGCCTACGCCACGGCACTCAACTTCCAGGTGCGCCTGGACGCCTGCTACGGCGCGCGCATCGGCGCCCTGCGCGAGTGGCTGGACGACATCGAGGCCCGCGCCGTCTGGCTGCAGGCCTCCTTCGAGGATACGGCGCGGCGCCTGCAGCGCCGCGACCCGGAAGCCGCGGCGGCCATGCTGCTGGACTTCGCGCGGGGGTTCCACGCCTCGGCCCTGGAGGCCATGAGCGAGACCCTGTCGGAGAAGTGAGAGGCGCCGCGAGTGCGGCAAAGCGCCGGCGATCAGAGGCGCCGCGAGCCGGCCTCGGTGACGTGGCGGAAGACGGCCTCCAGCCCCGCGTCCAGGGTCTCCACGCGGTGGATGGCCACGCCCGTCTCGCCCACCAGATGGCCCAGCTCCCGGTAAGCCAGGTCCGGCCGCGCGGTGACGAACTCCACGGCGTCCTCGCCGATCACCTTCACCTCGCGCACGTGGTGCCGGCCCATGAGGGCCGCCGCTACGCGGCGCGGCTCGACCGCGCCCAGGCGCACGCGGTGGGGGTGGCGGTCGCGCAGGGCCTCCAAGAGCTCGCCCACCTTGCCGAAGCCCAGCAGCCGCCCGTGGGCCAGCACACCCACGCGGTCGGTCAGGGCCTCCACCTCGTGCAGGACGTGGGAGGAGACGAGCACGGTCCGCCCGGCCTCGCCCAGCTTCAGCACGAGCCGGCGGAGCTGCCGGCGCGAGGGCGGGTCCACGCCCAGGAAGGGCTCGTCGAGGAGGACGACGTCCTGGTCGCCGGCCAGGGTCAGGCCCAGCTTGAGCCGCTGGCGCATTCCCCGCGACCAGGCGCCGTAGCGCCGGCGACCGTCGGCCGTCAGGCCCGACAGGTCCAGCGCGGCCCCGGCCCGCTCGCGGGCCGCCGCGGCATCCAGGCCCTGGGCCATGAAGGTCGCCTCGAGGTTGCGCCGCCCCGACAGGTTCTCGTGGAAGCACTCGAGGGCGGGCACGAAGCCGATGCGGCAGCGCACGGCGTGGCTGGTGAAGGGCGCCTCGCCCAGCACCCGCACGCTGCCCTCGTCGGGAGGCATCAGGCCCGTGACCACCTTCATCAGCGTGCTCTTGCCGCTGCCGTTCGGCCCGACGATCCCCGTGATGCCCGGCGCCAGGGACAGGCTCACGCGGCTGAGACCCACCACCTCGCCGTAGAAGACGCTGGCCCCGTCGAGCTGCACGGCGCCGCCGGGCGCGGCAGGCAGGCCCGCGTCGCTGGTCGCCACCGCGCCGGGCGCGAAGAGGCTCGCTCGCGCGGCGTCCATGCCGCCGGTCCCACTCATGGGATCATCTCCCGTTGCGCGCGCTGGACGGACACCCAGGCGCCGCCCGCGCCGTAGAGCATCAGCAGCGCCAGACACCAGAGACCCTGGCCGTCCAGGCCCAGGTCGAAGAGGCTCTCCATGAGGCGGTTCACCGCGCTGCCCGGCCCCATGGGCCAGGCCCGCCCGAAGGTGACGAGCTGCGCGACCATGTCCGGGAAGACGAGGAAGGCGATGGCCAGGAGCATCGCCCAGCGCGCCCGCTTGACACCCGAGCTGGCGCCCACGGTGAGCCCCGCGTAGGCCCAGCCCATGACCAGGGACACCAGGATCATCTTGAGCAGCAGCAGGCCGGCCCCCGCCGCGCCCAGGTCCTGCGTCACGGTCAGGCGCAGGACGGCGATGAGCAGGCCGGGCAGCAGCATCAGGGCGGCCGCCGGCAGGGCCACCGCCGCCAGCTTGCCCAGGGCGTAGTGCCAGGGCACCACCGGCCGCGTGGCGTAGAGGAAGAGCACGTCCTCGGCGCGGTCACGGGCCACGCAGGGCGTGCCGATGCCCAGGGCCAGCAGGGTCACGGGCCCCGCCTGGAACTGCAGGAAGCGCAGCATGGGATCCCAGTCCAGGTCGGCGCCGAAGCTGCGCTCGACGAACAGGCGCACCAGGATCACCGTGATGAAGATCACCGGCGGCAGCACGCTGGCCAGGAAGAGCAGCTTGAGCAGGCGGCGGCGCCAGGCCAGGCGCAGCTCCCGCGCCGTGATGGCGCGCAGCACGTGCAGGCTCGAGGGCTTCCGCTCAGCGCCGGCCATGGCCCGCCTCCATGAGATCGACCACCGCGTCCTCGAGGGTGGTCAGCTCCGCGCCCAGGCGGCGCACCGCGGCGCCGCGCTCGGCGGCCACGCGCCAGAAGGCTGTCAGGTCCGCGTCGCCGCGCGAGGAGAAGACGAGGTGCTCCTCGTCGCGGGAGATCACCGCGACGCCCGCGGCGGCCAGGGCGCCGGCGAAGCCCTCGTCCAGGCCGTCGCCGCAGGCCACCAGGCGGCCCGCCGAGGGTTGCGTCAGCGCGGCCACGGGCCCGGCGTAGGAGACCGTCCCCGCGTCCAGGAGCAGCAGCTCGTCGCAGAGGCCCTCGGCGTCACGCAGCACGTGGGTGCTCAGGAGCACGTGGCGCCCCTCGTCGCGGAGCTGGCGGATCAGGTCCAGGAGCTGCGCGCGGCCGGGCGGGTCGAGGCCCACGGTGGGCTCGTCGAGGATGAGCAGCTCGGGGTCGTGGACCAGGCTCATGGCCAGCTTGCAGCGCTGCCGCATGCCGGTGGAGTAGCCCTTGGCCGGGCGGTAGCGCTCCTCGCCCACCTCGAGGGCGTCCAGGGCGCGGTGGGCGCGGCGCAGGGCCTCGCGCCGCGCCAGGCCGCTCATCATGCCGGCGAAGGCCACGGCGTCCACGCCCGATCCGCCGGGGAAGATGCCCGCCTGCTCGGCCATGACGCCGGCCCGCGCGCGCACCTCGCGGGCGGCGGCGGGCAGGGGCAGGCCCAGCACGCTGGCGCGGCCGGAGCGGGCTCGCAGCACGCCCAGCAGGGCGCCGATGAGGGTGGACTTGCCGGCGCCGTTGGCGCCCACCAGCCCCACGGCGCGGCCGGCGAGGCGGGCGCTCAGGTCCACCAGCACGGGCCGGCCGCCGCGGTCGAGGTGGAGGTTCTCGATCTCGATCCAGGGAGCCGCTGCCGCCGGCGCGCTCAGCACAGCGTCACCAGCCGCTTGCGCGCGAAGAGCCAGGCCGTCAGGGCCGTGCAGGCGGCGGTCACGCCGATCAGGACCAGGGCCGCCGAGAGGAGCGGCGGATCGGCCGGCAGATCCCAGCCCAGGGGCATGTCGATGAAGTCGATGCGGTAGGACAAGGCGCGCAGGTGGAACGACGGCGCCACGTTCCGCAGGCGGAAGGGGAGCTGGCCGATCGGGCCGTCCAGCATGAAGTAGACGACCAGCGACAGGATCAGCCCGCGCCGGGCGGCGAGCTGCAGCAGCCCGAAGATGGCCGTGTAGGTCAGGGAGCCCAGCAGCGCGGCGGTGAGCAGGCGCGGCAGGTCGCTCCAGCCCAGGGGGCCGAGGATCTTGAACACGAGGATGAGCGCCGTCACCAGGGCGAAGAGCAGCACGCCCGTGGCCAGGGTGCGCACGGCGGCCAGGAGCGGCCGCGACACGGGACCCAGCAGGGGGTAGAGCAGCGTGCGCTGGGTGATGCCGTCGCGCAGGGGGATCTCCGCCACGATGGCCGCCAGCAGGGGCAGGCCCGGCACCAGCAGGGCGCCCTGGGCCACGGCGAGGGCGCCGGCGTCCAGCCAGCCCATGGTGCGGCAGATGGCCAGCCCGCCCAGCGCCACGGCGGCGATCCCCACCGCGATGCGCAGGGCGCGCGCGGAGGCGAGGGGGATCAGGTAGGCGGCAAGGGCGCTGCGGATGGCGATCATCGGGGCTCCTGGCGAGGAGGCGGCACGGCGTCGTACCCATGTGTCATGCGAGGCCTACGGCGAGCGCGCGCCGGTGTTACGCGACGTCTGCGCGGCGCCGTCTCGCTCCGTCAGCGGTGCGGGCGACGCCGCGCTTGCGCCGCCGCGCGGGCGCGGCCTATGCTGGCGGACCGCGGGTGGGAAGGGAGCCGCGCGGCCGTCTACAAGGCCAACGTGGCCGACGATGCGCAGCTCCACGACCTGTTCGAGCAGCTCGCGGCGGACTTCGGCCGCCTGGACATCCTCGTCTCCAACGCGGCCTCGGGCGTCCTGCGCCCCGCCGTGGAGCTGACCCGGCGCCACTGGCAGTGGACCCTGGACATCAACGCCGCCACCCTGCTGCACCTGGTCCAGCACGCCCTGCCGCTGATCGGCGACCGCGGCGGCAAGGTCGTCGCGATCTCCAGCCTGGGATCGGTGCGGGCCATCCCCAACTACGCAGCTGTGGGGGCCTCCAAGGCGGCCCTGGAGTCCCTGGTGAGGCACCTGGCCGTCGAGCTGGCGCCGCGCGGGGTGAACGTGAACATCCTCTCGGCGGGCGTCGTGGACACGGACGCCCTGCGGCACTTCCCCAACCGCCGGGACCTCCTCGCCAAGAGCCTCGAGCAGACCCCGGCCGGACGGCTGGTCACCCCCGCGGACGTCGCCGACGCGGCGCTCTTCCTGGTGAGCCCCTACGCGCGCATGATCCACGGGCAGACCATCGTGGTGGATGGGGGCTATTCCATCGTCGCCTGAGGTGGCCGCCGCGCGATCGTGGTCCGCGAGCCGGACGGCGGGGCGTCCTTCGCGCAGCCGTCTCTCCCGCGCAGCGGCCTAGGGGGCGCGCTTGCCCTTCCGCGGCGGCCGCTCGGCCAGCAGCAGGGGATCCACGAGCTGGCCCTGGACGGCCAGGCCCCAGTGCAGGTGGGGGCCCGTGACGCGCCCGCTCTCCCCCACGCGCCCCAGCACCTCGCCGCGCGCCAGCATCTGCCCCTCCGCCACCAGTATCTCCGACAGGTGGAAGTACATGCTGACCAGGCCCTGGCCGTGGTCCACGTAGACGCAG
Source organism: Candidatus Krumholzibacteriota bacterium (assembly GCA_016933175.1). GTDB lineage: Bacteria > Krumholzibacteriota > Krumholzibacteriia > JACNKJ01 > JACNKJ01 > JAFGBK01. Next base: position 9,596 of record JAFGBK010000017.1, read on the forward strand.
CGGCCGGCGAAGAAGTGGTCGCCGGCCAGGACGACGCGACCGGCGGCGCAGGCGCGCACGGGCGCGCCCGCCGCGCCGCGCA
>JAFGBK010000088.1 GCA_016933175.1 Candidatus Krumholzibacteriota bacterium
CGGGCGCCACGAGGTCGAGTGGCTCGGCCGCGCCGACGACGGCCGCGCCCTCGCCAGCGGGCTCTACTTCGCCCGCCTGTCGGCCGCGGGGACAGTCCTGACCCGCAAGATGGTCCTGATCAAGTAGGGCGCCGCGCCGGCGGCGCAGGCTTCGGGGCCCCGGCGCGCTGCGCCGGGGCCCCTTTTCATGCCGGCCCGAAACCCGGCGGGACGGATGCGGGCCTACTCGCCCAGAAACTGCACCTGCACCTCGCGCCGGCGGGGCCGCGTGTCGAAGTCCACCAGGATGACCTGCTGCCAGGTCCCCAGTCCCAGGCGGCCTTTCGTGAAGGGCACGCTGAGGCTGGGGCCGAGCAGGGCCGCCCGCACGTGGCTGTGCCCGTTGTCGTCCCCCCAGGCCTGGTGGTGGCGATAGTCGCGATCCCGGGGCGCGATCTCCTCGAAGAGCCGCCCCAGGTCGCCCACGGCTCCGGGCTCGAACTCGATGGTGGTCAGGCCGGCCGTCGAGCCACCGATGAACAGGACGGCGACGCCGTCGGCCAGCCCGCAGGCGGCGAGCTCGCGGGCGAGATCGCCGGTCAGGTCCAGGGTGTCCCCGTCGCCGCGGCTGGCGACGGGGATGCGCGCGCTGCGAACGGTCACGGCTGCCTCCTTGCCTCCCGTTGCAGCCTAGCACGCGGCCGGGCCGCGGGCCGCTTTTTTCACTGGCGCTTTCCGCGACGGCCCGGTACACCATGAGCGGAACGCAACGAGCAAAGGAGCCACGCATGAAGGCACGTCCGCGCGCCCTGCCCGTCCTGTTCGCCCTGATCCTCCTGCTGCCCGCCGCCGCCGGGGCCCAGAGCCCGCCGCCCTGGGAGGACAGCCGCGCCGAGCCCGGGACCGGCCTGCGCTTCGACGCCTGGGGCGGGCACCTGGGCCTCAGCTCCAGCGACGGGTTCGACCAGTTCCTCCTCGGCGGACACATGGACCTGGTGGGCCTGCATCGCTACCTGCTCCTGCGCCCCGGCCTGACGCTGGGCTTCGGCGACGACGCCACGACCTTCGACATCCAGCTGGACGGTGACTGGTCCATACCCATCCAGGACATGCCCGTGGACTTCTACGCCGGCGCCGGCCTCTCGCTCTTCTTCGTCAACTACGACGGGGACAGCGAGTTCGAGCCGGGCCTGAACATCATCGGGGGCGTGGCGGGGGACGTGAACGACCGGGTGCGCTGGCACGGCGAGGTCAAGTTCGGCATCGGGGACATTCCCGACTTCATGCTGCTGCTGGGCTTCTCCCTCCAGCGCGGCGCAGCGCGGCCCTGAGCCGGGCCCTGCCGCCGCCATGCCCCGCGAACGCGCGGCCGACCGGCAGCGCCGCGCCGAGGCCGTCCTGGCGGCCCTGGATCGCCTCTACCCGGCGGCCTCCTGCGGCCTGAGCCACGAGGATCCCTACCAGCTCTGGGTGGCCACCGTGCTCAGCGCCCAGTGCACGGACGCGCGCGTCAACGCCGTGACCCCGGCACTCTTCGCGGCCGCTCCCGACGCCGCCGCCCTGGCCCGCCTGCCCCAGCGGCGCCTGGAGGACCTGATCCGCCCCACGGGTGTCTTCCGCAACAAGGCGCGGAACCTGCGGGCCGCCGCGCGCCTCCTCGTCGAGCGGCACGACGGCGGCATCCCGCGCACCATGGACGAGCTGCGCGCCCTGCCGGGCGTCGGGCGCAAGACGGCGAACGTCATCCTGGGAAACGCCTTCGGCGTGCCCGGCCTGCCCGTGGATACGCACGTGGGGCGCCTCGCGCGGCGCCTGGGCTTCAGCCGCCAGACCGATCCGGTCAAGGTGGAGCGCGACCTGGCCCGCCTCTTCCCCCCGTCGCGCTGGACCCTCCTGGGCCACCAGCTCATCGCCCACGGCCGCGCGGTCTGCGCGAGCCGGCGCCCGCGCTGCGAGGACTGCGCCCTCGCGCCCCACTGCCCCTCGGCCGGCCGCGCCGGCGCCTGAGGGCGCTCGGGCGCGACGCGCCACGCGGGCGGCGCCCGTCAATCCACGGGAAGGAAGACGATCTTGCGCGCCTCGACGTGGCCCGCCGCCTCGGCTCGCAGCAGGTAGACGCCGTAGGCGAGGACGTGCCCGCCGTCGTCGCGGCCGTCCCAGTTGAGGAAGACGGGGCCGTAGCCGCGGGGCTCGTCCAGGAGGGTGCGCACGCGACGGCCGCGCACGTCGAAGAGGGTGACGGTGACGGACCCCTCGGTCCGGTGGGCCAGCTCGATGGTCGTGCCCGCCGCGTGGCCGAAGGGGTTGGGGTAGGGCGCCGCGAGGCTCAGGGGCGCGTCGCCGGGCCGGCCCTCCACGGCCAGGTGGAGGAGGCGGTGGTGGGGGTCCAGCGCCACGGCCGTGGGCTCGGCGGCGAGGGTCCAGGCATAGCTCTGGACCGCCTGGTCCGGGCAGACGCGGTGGATGACGCTGTCGCCGCCCGCCGTGTACAGGCCGATGTCCAGGGAGTCGGGGAAGAGGGCGCCGGCCTGGGTCTGCCTGAGCTCGAGGTCCACCAGCCACTGGCCGCCGGCCTCCTCCGTGGCCGTCCACTCGTAGTAGTACTCCGGGCGGCCCGTCCCGTAGACCCAGCGCTGGAAGAAGCCGTCCAGGTCGCGGCCCGAGACCAGCTCGGCGGCGGCCTGGAAGTCCGCCGTGGAGCCGATGCCGTTGCCGGCCGCGGCCGGCGAGTCCTGGGCCCAGTACTCGAGGATGCCGAAGAACGCGGCGTCGCCCACGAGCTGGCGCAGCATGTGCAGCGTCCAGCCGCCCTTGTAGTACGAGGTCGTGCCGAAGGTGACGTCCGGGGCGTAGACGCTGCCACCGAAGCTCTGCCGCCAGCGCCGCGAGCGCATGTACTCGCCGGCGGTGTACCGGCCCGCCCACTCGTAGAAGATCGCCTCGCTGTAGGTGGCGAAGCCCTCGTTGAGCCAGATGTCCTCCCAGGTGGCGGGGCTGACGTGGTCGCCGAACCACTGGTGGGACAGCTCGTGGGGCTGGACGTAGTGCAGGGTGTCGGGACTGGCGATGACGCTGGCCCCGATGAAGCTGCAGGTCTGGTGCTCCATGCCGCCGCCGAAGCTGAACTCGGCGACGCCGTACTTCTCGTCCTTGAAGGGATAGTCGCCGAACTTCTCGCAGTAGCAGTCCAGCATGGACGGGATCTGGCTCAGCATGGGCACGGCGCCCTCGCGGTGCTTGGGCCAGATGAAGTACTGCAGGGGCATCGTCGTCCCGTCGGACGCGAAGGTGTAGGTCTCCTCCCAGGGCCAGCCCGCGCCCGGCGGGTGCAGGCCCTCGGGCTGGTAGTCGTCGGCGAAGTTGGTGACCGCCATGCCCACCAGGTAGGTGGCGATGCGGTGGCGCTCGCGCCAGCGGTAGGTCCGCTTGCCCGGCTCCGGCGTCTCGATGGCCTCCAGGACGCCGTTGGCGGCCACCATCATCGTGTCGGGCACGGTGACGGCGAGGGCCACGGAATCCGCCGGATGGGTGAGGCGGTCGATGCAGGGCCACCAGGCGCCGGCGTACTGGGTCTCGGTCATGGTCTGGCAGCTGGCGGCGATGGCGCCGTTCCAGTAGTAGCCGGGGAAGTAGAAGGGGATGAACTCGCCCTCGAAGTTGGGCGCCGCCTCGTAGAGCACCTCCACGCGGACGGGCACCTCGGCTGGGGCGCCCGGCGTGGCGACGACGATGCAGAACTCGTCGCGCCGGCGCCAGGTCGCCGGGACGCCGTCCACGCTTACGTCCGACACCACCAGGGTGGCCAGGGCGTCCAGGACCAGGCTGTCGGCGCCGCCGAACTCGGCGCGCGGGATCAGGTGGGCGGTCAGGTGGCCCAGGAAGCGCTCGGCCGCGAAGTCGAGCTCGCCGGTGATCTCGTAGAAGCCGGCCCGCCACTCGCGCTGGCCGGGCTGGTCGCCCTCGCCGCTGCGGGCCGCCAGGCGGCCGCGGGCGTGGGCGCAGGGGACGGGGTCCTCCCGCAGCTTGCCGTCGCCGCCGGCGGGGCTGGCGGCCAGCAGCGCGGCCAGGCACAGGAACAGGAGCGGCGGGGAGAACGATCCTCTCATGACCGGGCCGGGGCTAGAGGGTGATCAGCAGGGACACGCTCAGGCGGATCCCGTTCAGGTCCATGGGATAGGCCCCCTGCAGGATGTCGTTGACCTTCAGGGGGTCGTCGGGATTGTAGCCGGGGATGATGTAGGGAAGGGAGCCGTCGAAGTCGAATTGCTGGCGGACCTGGCCCATGATGCCCTGGAACTCCCCGTTGATGGCCACGCGCGAGTTCAGGTGGTAGGTGAGGCCCGCCAGGGCCACGGGGCCGGCGGTGAAGTCCCGCGAGGTCATGGCGAAGTCCTGGTCGGCCATGACGCCGTCGCCGTCCGAGACGCCGTAGACGTTGCGCAGGCCGACGGAGTACTCGCTGTCGGCGAGGAAGAGGTTGATGCCGACGCCCACGTAGGGATCGGCGGCGCTGCCCAGC
>JAFGBK010000089.1 GCA_016933175.1 Candidatus Krumholzibacteriota bacterium
ATTCGCTTTTTGGCAAGTTCTCAGGTGTGCTAGGTGGTACACTTTTCAGTCGCTGTTTTTGGTACACTATTGTACCGCTGCTGACATACGCCCGCGGCGGCGACACGGTCATCCACACCGGCGGCGCGCCGTATTTCGCCGGGGGGATCAAGGTCAAGGGCGATTACGTCCAGCGGGACAAGATCGAGATCCACGCCGGGGAAGGCAGCGCCGTAACGCTGGGCGACCACAGCCCGGCGACGGTCATCCGCCAGGAGGCCGACCCCGAGGCGGTGGCGCGGGCGTTCGCGACGCTCTACGCCGCGGTCGAGGCGCGCCCGGACACCCCCGCCGCCGACAAGGCTGACCTGCGCAGCGATCTGAAAGAGATCGAAGCCGAGGTCGCCAAGGGAGAGTCTGCCGACGAGAGCTTCCTCGCCCGGCGACTGCGCAACGTCCGCCGCATGGCCCCCGACATCCTCGAAGTGGCGCTGACGACGATGCTCAACCCGCTCTCGGGATTGGGCAAGGTGGCCGAGCGGGTGGCGGCCAGGATGCGCGAAGAGACGGCGCGGGAGGGACGATGAGCCAAGACAAACGGGACGAACTGGATGCGCTGCGGGTCAAGCTCCAGAGCCTGGCTGGCTTGCGCGACGTACTGGGCGACGAGGCCGTGGACAAGGCCCAGGCCGAACTCGAAGGGCGTATCCGCGCGCTCGTCGACACCGGCGGCGGGCCGGTCATCGCCGCCCCCGACGTCGGCGGCGACCTCGTCGCCCGCGACAAGAACGTCTTCCTCGTCACCGCCGAGGCGGCGCGCGACATCCTGCGCGGCCTGCGCCCGCGGCTTGCCCCGGAAAAGCTCCAGAAAGCGACCGAGTCGTACCTGCGCTTCCTGGTCGACCGCCACCGCTACCTCAACCTGAAAGGCATGGGCGTCTCTGACCGCGTGCCGCTCAGGTTGCCGCTTTTGGACCTCTACGTGCCGCTCAAGGCGCGCCTGGAGCTGCCCGAGGGCGAGACGTGGAAGCGCGGCGAGCGGCCCGACCTCTCGCTGGCCGGCCGCAGCCTCTCCGAGGAGGAGCAAGAAGCCCTCGCCGGCCGCCTGGGCGAGCCGCAGCCGCTCTTGGAGCTCTTGCAAAAGCACGACGGGCTGGTCGTCCTGGGCGACCCCGGCGCGGGCAAGACGACATTCGTCAAGTTCCTGGCCCTGCGCCTGGCCCTGGGCGAAGGGGAAGCGCTCGGCCTGGGCCGCCGCTTGCCGGTCCTGCTGCCCCTCTCGGCCTACGCCAACGCGCTGGCCGAGGGGGACGTGCGGCTGGACGATTTCGTCGCCGCCTACTTCCGCAATCAGGGCTCCGACCTGCCGCTGGCCGAGATGCTCGACGAGGCTCTCGTCGGCGGGCGGGCGCTGGTATTGCTCGACGGGTTGGACGAGGTCAAGGAGGCATCCTTGCGCCACACCGTCGTCGAGCGGGTGGTCGATTTCTACGCCCTGCACCGCCGCCAGGGCAACCAGTTCGTCCTCACCAGCCGCGTCGTCGGCTACCGCGCCGTCCGCCCGACGGCCGAGGGGCTGGGCGAGTGCACGCTGGTCGATTTCGAGGATGGAGAGATTGAGGATTTCGTCGCCCGCTGGACGGCGGCGCTGGAGCGCCAGGCCCTCGGGGAGGGGGCCGCGGCGCAGGCCGACGCCGCGCGGGAGCGGCGCGAGCTGGTCGAGGCGATCCGGCGCAACGAGGGGGTGCGGCAGCTGGCGGCCAACCCGCTGCTCTTGACCATCCTGGCCTTGATGAAGCGGCAGGGCGTGGCCCTGCCGGAGCGGCGCGTCGAGCTGTACGAGCAGTATGTGCGCACGCTGCTGTCCAGTTGGAACCGCGCCCGCGGCCTGGGCCGCCCGCCCAGCCGCGACCTGGACGTGGTGCAGACGGTGCGCATCCTGGCCCCGCTGGCGCTGTGGATGCACGAGGAGAGCCCCGGCGTGGGCCTGGTCAAGCGGGAGGACCTGCGGCGCAGGCTGGAGGCAGTCTACCGCGAGCGCGGCGAGGCGGACCCGGAGGTGGCCGCGCGGCGCTTCCTGGCCGATGTGCGCGAGCACGCGGGGCTGTTGTTGGAGCGCGGGCCGGGCCAGTACGGCTTTATCCACCTGACCTTTGAGGAGTATTTGGCGGCGGTGGCCATCGCCCTGGCGGGACAGGGCGACTGCCGGCCCATTGTCGACGCCTTGAGCCGCCGCGTCGGCGACCCGGCCTGGCGCGAGGTCTCGCTGCTGACCGTGCCCTACCTGGGCATCATCCAGCAGTTGGACAGCGTGGCCGGGGAGGTGGTGGAGGCGCTGGTGGCGGAAGCGCCGGGCGAGCCGGGCGCGGCGGCGGCGCTGGCCGGCCAGGCCGTGCTCGACGCCGGGGAGAGCGGCGTGCCGCCAGCCAGCCGCGGGCGGGTGGTGGAGGCGCTGGTGAGGGCGATGCAGGGGGCCGGGGTGGCCCCGACGCTGCGCCGGGAAGCGGGCTTGCTCCTGGGCCGCCTGGGCTGGCGGCCGGACGACCTGGACGCGTGGATCGAGATCCCGCCGGGGCCGTTTCGGTACGGGGATGGTAAGGAGCGGCGCGAGATTGACCACCGATACTGGATCGGCAAATACCCGGTGACCAACCTGCAGTACGCGCGCTTCGTGGAGGACGGCGGCTACCGCCGCCGCGATCTGTGGGGTGAGGCGGGCTGGGCCTGGCGGGAGAAAGAGGGGCGCGAGCAGCCCGGCTACTGGGAGGACCCGCAGTGGAACAATCCCATCTTCCCCGTGGTGCGCGTGAGCTGGTACGAGGCCGAGGCGTACGGCAAGTGGTTGACGGGGCAGCGCGCCGTGCCCCTGCCGGAAGGGTACGTCGCGCGGCTGCCGACGGAGGAGGAGTGGGAGCGCGCGGTGCGCGGGGCGGACGGCCGCGAGTACCCGTGGGGGGGGGACTTTGACTTTGCCAGGGCCAACGTGGCGGAGAAGTTATTTGAGGGCATTCGGACAACGGCGGTCTGCACCTACCCGCAAGGCGTCGGCCCCGAGGGGCTGTGGGACGGCGCGGGCAACGTCTGGGAGTGGACAGCGTCGATGTGGGAACCCGGCTCGTCCTCGCGTGTTGTGCGGGGCGGGTCGTGGGTCGACGATCTGAGGGTCGCGCGCTGCGCGTACCGCATCTGGGTCGCGCCTGACCTCTTCTTCGTCGTCGATGTCGTGTTTCGGGTGGTGTTGTCCCTGTCTCTCTCGGATTCTGGTTTCTGATTTCTGAGTGCTGGTTCCTG
>JAFGBK010000090.1 GCA_016933175.1 Candidatus Krumholzibacteriota bacterium
CTGGTGCTGCTGAAATGAAACCGCGCCGCCGCCACGCCGTCCGCCGGGCGCTTCTCGCCGCGATCCTCCTCGCAGCCGCCGGCGCCGGTCGGGCCGCCGCGCCCGAGGTGACGGCCGTGGCCGTGGAGCCCCGCCGCGACGGCAGCGGCCTCGTGGACATCGCCTTCGACCTGGCCGACGCGGACGGCGACAGCCTCTGCGTGAGCTTCCAGGCCAGCGCGGACGGCGGCCTGAGCTGGCACCTGCCCATCCTGAGCCTGGCGGGGGACGCCGGGCCGGGCGTGCCGCCCCTGCCCGGCCGCAAGGCGATCTGGAACGCGGGCGCCGACTGCCCCGACCTGGAGACGGAGATCCTCGTCGTCCGGGTCCTGGCCGAGGATGCGGGACCCTGCCGCCCCATGCTGCGCCTGCCCGCCGGGATCCATGTCCTGGGCGAGGCCGGCGCCTGCAGCCTGCGCCTGCGGCGGGACGTTCTGCTGGATGCGCGCGAGGTGACCAACGCCGAGTACCTCGCGCTCCTGGACTGGGCCTGGGTGCGGAACCTGGTCGTTCTCGACGGCGCGCGGCTTTGCGACGCGGCCAGCGGCGAGACGCTGCTGGACCTGGCCGGCCCCGCCTGCGAGCTGGCCGCCGGCCCGGAGGGCTTCGCCCTGCGTCCGGCGCCCGCCGCCCAGGCGGCCTGGCCCGGCGGCTATGACGTGGGTCGTCACCCCGTCCAGGCCCTGACCTGGCACGGGGCCGCCTGCTTCTGCGACTGGCTGAGCCTGCGGGAGGGGCTGGCGCCGGCCTACGATCACGCCGCCTGGACCTGCGGCGGCGGCGACCCTTACTCGGCCGCGGGCTTCCGCCTGCCCACCGAGGCCGAGTGGGAGGCCGCCGCCCGCCTGGACGACGGCCGGCCCTGGCCCTGGGGCGCCGATGCCCCCGACTGCGGGCTCGCCAACGCCGCGCCGGAGGGCGCCGCGTGCCGCGGCTGGACCGATCCGGCCGGCGCCCACCCGACGGGCGCCAGCCGGCTGGGCTGGCAGGACCTGGCCGGCAACGCCGCCGAGTGGTGCAACGACTGGTTCGGATCGCCGCCGGCGGGACCCGTCACGGATCCGGCCGGACCGGCCGCGGGCTCTCAGCGGGTCCTGCGCGGCGGCGCCTTCGACGCCGGGAGCGAGGCCCTGCGGACCTGGGCTCGCGCGGGCGCCAGCCCCGGCACGGGCGCGCCCGGCGCGGGGCTGCGCGTGGCGCGCAGCTGTCCGCAGAGCCTGCCGCCCGCGCCGGACGCCCCCGCGCCGGGCGACGGCGCCGTGGTCCTGGCGCCGCGGCCGCCGCTGTCCTGGCGCTGCCCGCCGGCGCCGGGCCAGGCCCTGGTCTTCGACCTCGAGCTGGACGGCGCCGTGGCGGCGGCCTCCCTGGCCGACACCACGTGGACGCCGATCGACAGCCTCCTGCCGGGCGCGCATGCCTGGCGCGTGACGGCCCGCGACGCCAGCGGGGCCGCGCAGGCGGGGCCCGCCTGGAGCTTCGAGGTCTGGGAGCCGCCCCAGGGCCGGGGCGTGGGCTTCGACTTCGCCCAGCCCTACTTCCAGGGCGAGCCGGGAGAGGTGCTGGCCGACCACTGTCTCGTGGACGACGGCACCCGGTTCCATTGCTTCCCCATCCGTCACGCGCTGGGCGAGGTGCCGGCCCAGCTCGGCCACCTGGTGAGCCAGGACCTGCGCACCTGGTCCCGCGCACCGGACGCGCTGCCGGCTCCCGGCGGGGAGGCCTGGGACGGCTGGGGCATCTGGGCACCCCAGGTGCTGGCCAATCCCGATCCCGCAGGCCCCCGCTGGGCCATGCTCTACACGGGCGTGGCGGGGGCCGGGCGCCCCCAGCAGATCGGCCTGGCCTTCAGCGAGGACCTGGAAACCTGGTGGCGCGCCGATGCCGGGAACGACGACCTCAACCCCGTCTACCATCCCACGGCGGACTGGATCTACTGGGACGGCGCCCCGGACGCCCCCGACTGGCACGCGCCCTGCCGCGATCCGTTCACCTTCGTGGCGGATGGCGCGCGCTGGCTCGTGGCCACCGTCATGGACTCCACGGCGCGCGGGGCCCTGGTCCTGGCTCCCTCCGACGGCGGCGGCCTCGCGGGCTTCCAGGACCAGGACGAGGCGGCGCCCCTGCTCCTCGTCGAGAGCGCGCACCAGCCCGAGTCGCCCCAGCTGCACCGGGTGGAGGCCGCCGGCGGCGCCCTGTGGCACCTCTTCGTCTCGGCCCCCGACGGGACGCGCCACCAGTCCGCCGCCGATCTCCGGGGCGGATCCGGCGGCTGGGACGGAGATCCCTACGCGGGCCGCCGCCTGGGCGGCGGCGCCTGGACCGCCGCCGAGCTGACCCGCCTGGATGGAGCCTGGATCTTCAGCCAGCACTGCGACTACGGCCCGGCCGACTGCTACCTCCTGCGCTTCGCCGAGCTGGACTTCTCGGCCCTGGACGAGGGGCACCCGGCCCTGCTGGATCCCGCCGGCATCGAGGGCCTGGTGGGCCGGGGCGCCGACGGCCGCTGGCGCCGCGACCTGCGCTGGCGCCTGGAGGGGGATCTCCTGGCCCACGCCTTCGCCGAGCAGCCCACCTGGGGCGACAATCCCCTCCACGATCCCGAGCGGGGCACCACGAGCGGCATGGCGGGCAACAGCTACCTCGCCACCTGGGAGCGCCACCCGCGGCCCGACCTCAGCGGTCCGGCGGCTGGCCCCGGCGCCCACTGGCCCGACTTCACGCGCACGGGCTGGATCCGCAGCGACGCCTTCCGCCTCACCCGCAGCCGCATCTCGGCGCTGGTCGGCGGCGGCGATCACCCCGAGTCCGAGTTCCTGGCCCTGGTCCGCGCGGCGGACGACGCCGTCCTCTTCCTCGAGACGGGGGAGGACAGCCACGCCATGAGCCAGCGCCTGTGGGACTGCGCGTCCCTGCGCGGCGCCTGGGTCTACCTGGTGGTGGCCGACCTGGAAACGGGCGACTGGGGCTGCGTCTGCGTCGACGAGATCCTGGAGTACGAGGACGACGGCCGCGGTCCGCCGGCCCGGGCGCCGGCGCCGGGCGGTCCGCGTCTCCAGGACCTGCTCCGGTAAGCGATGCCTCGCATGCCGCGGCGAGCACCGGGCCGGTTTCTGCTATGATGGAGGCGGCGCCGCCACGGCGCCGAGGAGGAAGGGTGCGCACGATCCCGGTTCTCGTCCTGGCGGGATTTCTGCTCGGCGCGGCGGCACCGGCCGGCGGGGAAGAGCTCATGGTTCCCGACTGGCGGGACCTGCCCCGCCCGCCCTGGCCCGTCGTCGAGCATCCGGGGGCGGTCAATCCCGTCCTCACGGTCTGGGATATCGACGACGCCAGCGCCTACTTCGTGGCCGATCCCTTCCTCTTCCACGAGCCGGGGACCGGGGAGCCCTGGTGGCTCTTCTTCGAGGCCTGCTGCTTCGAGAACGGCAACATCGCCCTGGCCATGAGTCAGGACGGCCTCGACTGGAACTACCTGGGCCTCATTCTCGACGAGCCCTGGCACCTGTCCTACCCGCTGGTCTTCCGCTGGGGCGACACCTACTACATGGTCCCCGAGAGCGCCGAGGCCGAGGGGGTGGGTCTCTACCGGTCCGAGATCGGCCAGTTCCCCTTCCAGTGGACCTTCGTCACCTGGCTCCTGCAGGGCCGCCCCTTCGCCGATCCCACCCTGTTCCGCCACGGGGACCGCTGGTGGCTCATCGTGGGCAGCGGCAACAGCGCCACCTGCTGGCTCTTCAGCTCGCCGGTCCTCGACGATCCGGACGCCTGGCGCGAGCACCCCTGCAGCCCCATCATCGAGAACGACCGCAGCCGGGCGCGCCCGGCCGGGCGCGCCTTCATCTACGCCGGCGGCCGCCTGGTCCGCCTCGCGCAGAAGAGCGACATCTTCTACGGCGAGATGGTGCGCGCCTTCGAGGTGACGGAGCTGACGCTCGAGACCTACGCCGAGACCGAGCTGGCGGCGAGCCCCATCCTCGTGCCGGTGGGCGGCGCCGCGTGGAACGGCGAGGCCATGCACCATTTCGATCCCTGGTGGACGGGCGGCGCGTGGCTCTGCGCCGTGGACGGCCACGATCCCTTCTGGTGGACCATCGGGATCTACTCCTGCCGGGCCAGCCTGACGGCGGCGCCGGCGGCGCCGCCGGCCGCCTGCGGACTGCTGCCCGGCCAGCCGAATCCCTTTCGCGACGACACGCGCCTGCGCTACCGCCTCGGGAGCGCGGCGTCCCTGCGTCTGACGGTCCACGACGTCCGCGGGCGCCGGCTGGCGGTCCTGGACGAGGGCGTCCGCGCGGCCGGCGAGCACGAGCTGGTCTGGGACGGGCGCGACGCCCATGGCCGCCGCCAGCCCGCCGGCGTCTACCTCGTGCGGCTGGAGACCACGGCCGGCTCCGCCACGCGCAAGCTGCTGCGACTTCCCTGAATAGTGGCACCTGCGGCTGACGCCGCCGGGCCGGTGCGGTCGCGTCCCATGCGGCGCGATTCGCCAAGCCACGCCTTCACAGAGCCTTAAAGTTTCTTCCCGGGGAAACCGATAATAGAGCGTGATTGCCTGACACGCACGGGACGGGCGGGCCATCGCCCTGTCTTCGCGTGCCCAGCTGTCCGCTAGCATCGGGAGGAAGGCACGATGATAAAAGTCACGGCGATGGTCGTCGACGACTCCAAGGTCATGCGCAATCTCGTCAAGCAGACCTTGAAGAAGACCGGGCTGGCCGAGTTCGAGTTCCAGGAGGCCGAGGACGGCGAGGAGGCCCTCGAGAAGTTCGACGAGACGATCACCGACATCGTTTTCGCCGACTGGAACATGCCCCGCATGAGCGGCATCGCCCTGGCGAAGGAGATCCGCAACAACGAGAAGAACCGCCGCGTGCCCATCATCATGGTCACCAGCGAGAAGGCCATGGGCAAGGTGGAGCAGGCCCTCGACGAAGTGGGCGCGAACGCCTACGTCACCAAGCCATTCACGCCTGACGAAATGAAGCAGAAGATCGAGAAGATCATCGCCAGCCTCGGCAACAAGAAGCAGCAGAAGAGCGACAAGTCGGGCGGCTTCTTCAAGAACCTCGTCAGCTAGCAGCGATCGGAGCGAGCGATGAGCCTGGAACTCGAACGCCACGAGGCGGCCCACAGCCTGCCCGCGAACCTGCTCGAAGCAGCGGAGGAGTCTCTCCAGAAGACCTACTGGAGCATCTGCGGCGACACCCCGCAGCGCGAGGATGGCAAGGTCCTGCCCAGGGACCAGTTCGCCGTCTCCGGGATGATCTCCTTTGTCGGCGACATCGACTGGGCGATGGTCCTCTGCCTGCCGCGCGACATGGCCGTCGCCCTGAGCGAGCGGTTCATGGGTCAGGCAATCGACTTCGACAGCACCGACATGAACGACCTCGCCGGTGAGCTCGCGAACATCATCGCCGGCGACGTCAAGGCGCGTCTGGGCGAGCGGGGCATCGACGTGGATCTGTCGCTGCCCACCGTCGTCAAGGGCCGGGGCGTGGAGGTCTTCTTCAGCGATGAGGTGCAGACCGTGAACCTCCTGTTCCAGGCGCGGGAAGGCGCCTTCGTGATGACCCTGGCGGCGCCGACGTCACCGATCGGCGCGGGGCAATCACGGGAGGAAGACTAGATGGCGGATCACGCGGCGAAGTGGACGCGGAGCCTGGCGGCGGCCGCCGCACGGGCGCGCGCGCTGGACGTCGGCGACCAGGAGGCCGTCGCGGAACTGGGCGCCGGTCTCGAGGAGCTGTGGCAGTCGGTGCCGGACGGCCTGCCGGGCGTGGGATCCCTCATGGAGCGCTGCCTCTACGGGCTGCAGGTCCTCTACCAGGGCGGAATCGCCCAGCCCGCGGACCTGGCGGCCGCCATCAGCGAGGCCCTGGCGGCCATGCTGGGCGTCGCCGACGGCAGCAATGCGGCGCCCAACGCGATGCTGCGTGAGGCCGACCGGCTGGAGACCCTGCTCCTGGCCAGCGAGCACGAGCGCGGGATGGCCGGCACGGACGGATCCGAAGCGCCGGCGGCGGGCGAGGCCCCGGCGCCGGAGGCCGTCCCGGCCTCCCTCGACGACGTGGCGTCCCGCCTGGTGCTCCTGGAGGGCGACGCGACCGAGGAGTGGACGCTGCTGCAGGCGGCCCTGGCGCGCCTGGTACCGGGTCTGCCCCGGCCGGTCCAGGATGTCCTGGCGCCCGCCTGCGTGGATCTGGCCTCGTTCCTCGCGGCGGGCGGAGATGGCGACGCCCTGCGGCGCGAACTGGGCGGGGCGCTGGAGCAGGCCCTGCTCCTGCTGGAGGAGGGCGGCCCGGCGAACGCGCAGCGCCGGAGGCCCGCCGCGGACGCCAAGCCGGCCACCGCGGAGCCCGTGGCCGCCGACGTCGATCCGGAGGCGGACCACGTCGAGTCCGAACTGCCCACGGAGATCGTCCTCGGCGATGACGCGGACCCGGAGTTCATCGGCGAGTTCCTGACCGAGAGCAACGAGTACATCGAGGACTCGGAGGGCGCCCTCCTGACCCTGGAGAGCGACCCCCAGGACATGGAGGCGGTCAACCGCGTCTTCCGGGCGTTCCACACCATCAAGGGGACCTCGGCCTTCCTGGGGCTGGACGCCGTGTCGGAGCTGGCCCACAAGGCGGAGACCGTGCTCAGCCGCGTGCGCGACGGCGAGATCCAGTTCACCCACCAGTATGCTGATCTGGCCCTGCGGTCCGTGGACATGCTCAAGGACCTGCTGGTCCGGCTGCAGGACCGCGCCCCGGGCGACTGCATTCCCCTGCCGGCCGACTTCGCGAACCTGCTCTTCGACCTGATGCATCCCGAGAGCGCGGCCGTGGATCCGTCCACGAAGAAGCGCGACGCCGCTGAGGCGGCCGCCGCGACACCCAGGGCGGATGCGCGCGCCGGCATGGAGGCGGCCGCCGGCGAGGGCGCGGCCGCCAAGGCCTCCTCGCGCATCGAGTCCTCCGTGCGCGTGCGCACCGACCGCCTCGACCGCCTCATCGACATGGTGGGCGAGCTGGTGATCGCCCATTCCATCGTCGCCCAGGACGAGGTGGTCGACGAGGGCCGCCACCACGATCTCGCCAAGAAGGTGGCCCACACCGGCAAGATCGTGCGCGACCTGCAGGACCTCAGCATGTCCATGCGCATGGTGCCCCTCAAGGGCACCTTCCAGAAGATGGCCCGCCTCGTGCGCGACCTGGCCGTGAAGGGGAGCAAGGAGGTCCAGTTCCAGCGCATCGGCGAGGACACGGAGATCGACCGCAACATGGTCGATCTCATCAACGACCCGCTGGTGCACATGATCCGCAACGCCGTGGACCACGGCATCGAGCCGCCCGACGAGCGCGCGGCGGCGGACAAACCCCGCCAGGGGCGCGTGATCCTCACGGCCTACCACGCCGGCGGCAACGTCATCGTGGAGCTCGCCGACGATGGGCGGGGCCTGGACCGGCGCCGGATCGTCGACAAGGCCGTCGAGCGCGGCATCATCGAGTCGGACAAGGGCATGTCCGACACGGACGTCTTCAACCTCATCTTCGAGGCCGGCTTCTCCACGGCCGCCAGGGTGACGGACGTCTCCGGCCGCGGCGTGGGGATGGACGTGGTGCGCCGCAACATCGAGTCCCTGCACGGCCGCGTGGACATCTCCTCGCGGCTGGGGCGCGGCACGACCTTCAGCGTGCGCCTGCCCCTGACTATGGCCATCACCGACGGCATGCTGGTGTGCGTGGGCGACCAGCGCTACATCGTGCCCAGCCTCAACATCCAGATGAACCTGCGTCCCGAGCGCGACAACATCGCCACCGTGCTCAAGCAGGGCGAGATGCTCAAGCTGCGCGGCGACCTGCTGCCGCTGTACCGCCTGCACCGCATCTTCGGCATCAGCGGCGCCATCGAGAATCCCTGCCACGGCGCCATCCTCGTCATGGACGACGGAGACGTCCGCTTCGCGGTCCTCGTCGACGAGCTGCTGGGCAAGCTGCAGGTGGTCACCAAGCCGCTCGGCAATCTGCTCGGCCGTGTGCCGGGTATCTCCGGCGGGGCCATCCTCGGTGACGGTCGCGTCGGACTGATTCTCGATCCAGCCGGGCTCTCCAACCTGGCCCGCAACTGTCAGAGCTCCGGCTCCGAGTGCGCGGGCGCAGTGGGGGCCGTGACCTAGCGAAGGGAGTTTTGACGATGATGGAGACGAAGGCGGAGATTCCGGCCGTTGAGTCCGCGGAAACCGACGCGGCGATCAAGAGCCGCGTGTGCAAGGGCGGCAAGTTCCTCACGTTCTTCCTCGACGAGGAGGAGTACGCCCTCGAGATCCTCAAGGTGCACGAGATCATCGGCATGATGCCCATCACGCCGGTTCCCCGGACCCCGGACTACGTGCTCGGCGTCCTGAACCTGCGCGGCAAGGTCATCCCAGTCCTCGACCTGCGCACCAAGTTCGGGATGGAGAAGGTCGCGTGGGACGACGAGACCTGCATCATCGTCGTCCAGATCAACGACCGCCAGGTGGGCACCGTGGTGGACAAGGTCTCCGAGGTGCTGGACATCGCCAACGACGACATCGAGGACACGCCGGCCTTCGGCACCGAAGTGAACACCGACTTCATCCTCGGTATCGGCAAGTCCGAGGGCCGCGTCAAGCTGCTGTTGGACATCGACAAGGTGCTGACATCGGACGAGCTGGCGGAGCTGAACGCCGCCACCGCCCCCGCCGAAGCCTAGGGCGCGTCAGACCTTGGCGCGGCGGCCGGGAGTGGAGGTGCAGACGCAGCTGACCCAGAGTCAGTTCGGCGAGATCCGGGATCTGATGTATCGCCACAGCGGGGTCAATCTGCAGCCGGGCAAGGAGGAGCTGGTCAAGTCCAGGCTCAACAGGCGGCTGCGGACGCTGGGTCTGGCGGACTTCGCGGCGTATCTGGACCTTCTCCGGGAGGACCGGAGCGGCCGCGAACTCTCCTTCATGATCGACGAGCTGACCACCAACAAGACCAGCTTCTTCCGGGAGCAGCCCCACTACGACCTGCTGCGCGAGCGCCTCCTGCCGGACTGGCGCCGCCGGGGCGGACCCCTGCGCATCTGGTCGGCCGGCTGCAGCACGGGCGAGGAGCCCTACAGCCTGGCCATCCAGTTGCTGGCCGCCGTGCCGGACGGCGGCCGGCGCGACGCGATGATCCTCGCGACGGATATCTCGCCGACCACGCTGGCAGTGATGCGCGAGGCCATCTACCCGGGCGAGGCCCTGGCGGACGTGCCGGCCGAGTGGCGCCAGCGCTACTTCGAGGCGCTGACGGGCGAGAAGGACGGCCTCTACCGCGTGCGCGAGGAGGTGCGCGCCCTGGTGCGCCAGGCCCGGCTGAACCTGATGGGCACCTGGCCGATGCGCGGTCCCTTCGACATGATCTTCTGCCGCAACGTCATGATCTACTTCGACGCGGAGACGCGGGAGCGGCTCGTCCGGCGCTTCCTGGCCCTGCTGCGGCCCGCCGGCTGCCTGTTCGTGGGCCACGCGGAGAGCATCAACGCCTCGCGGCACGGGCTCACGTACGTGCAGCCGGCGGTGTATCGGATATGAGCGGAATCCTCCTGGAAGCGACGCCGGGCGCCAGGCACATCGTGGGCGTGGCGGACCTCAAGTTCTCCGCGGCGGCGGGAGACCGGATCATCACCCACGCGCTGGGCAGCTGCCTGGGGATCGCGGTCTACGACCCGGTCTCGCAGGTGGGGGGACTCCTGCACGCGATGCTTCCGGATTCCACGATCGATCCCGAGAAAGCGGCGGGCAATCCCTGCATGTTCGTCGACACCGGTGTGCCGCTTCTCTTCAAGGGCTGCTATCGGCTCGGCGCCTGCAAGGAGCGCCTGATCGTGAAGGTGGCCGGCGGCGCGACCATCCGCACAGCGGACAAGGAGGACTACTTCCAGATCGGCAAGCGCAACTTCGTCATGCTGCGCAAGCTCCTCTGGCGCAACGGGGTCATGATCAAGTCCCACGACGTCGGTGGCAGCGTGTCGCGCACCATGACCCTGACCATCGGCAACGGCGAGGTGACGCTTGCCATAAACGGTAAGCAGGTGCGGCTGTGAAAGCGGCCGCGGGTTTCGGCGAGGACAGGCTGACATGGCTCTGAACGTCCTGATCGTTGATGACAGCTCGGTGATGCGGGCGATGATCAAGAAGACACTGAGGCTCAGCGGATTGCCCGTGGGCGAGATCTGCGAGGCGGAGAACGGGGTCGCCGCCCTGGAACGGCTGGAAGAACGCTGGCTGGATCTCGCCCTGGTGGACATCAACATGCCGGTGATGAACGGCATCGACCTCATCGAGGAGATCCGCCGCCGGCCGGCCATCGCCGATCTCGTGATCATGGTGGTCTCCACGGAGAGCAGCGAGACCCGTATCGAATCGCTGCGGAGGATGGGCGTGGACTTCGTCCACAAGCCGTTCACGCCCGAGGATATCAAGCGGAAGATCGAGAACCTGACGGGAGTGTGTGCTGATGCCGGACAAGACAACGGTCCAGCTGTTCCGGACGGCGGTCCTGACTTTTGAGGAGCTGGGCTTCCTGCTGCCCAGCGAGGAGATCGATGCCCGCCAGGCCGCGGCCGCGCTGGCGGCCGTCGTGCACCTGGATTTCACCGGTCCCTTCGCGGGCACGCTCGAGCTGCGTTTCTACGGCGACCTCCTGCCGGAACTCGCCGCCAACATGCTCGGCGAGGAGGAGCCGCCTCCGTTCCAGGAGCAGCTGGACGCCCTGGGCGAGGTCACGAACGTGATCTGCGGCAACCTGCTGCCGGCCATCGCCGGCCGCGAGCAGGTCTTCGACCTCTGCGAGCCCCGCGTCGCCGCGGACGGGCCGCCGGCTGGCAACCAGGCCCTCGGCGAGTTGCAGGCCGAGGCCGCGGTGGGCCTGGCGGGTGGCCGCGCGGAGTTGAGCCTCTACGTGCGCGCCGACGCGGTGGTCTAGGAGGATGGCCATGATCCGGGTCCTGGTGGTCGACGATTCCGCGCTGGTCAGGCGCGTCCTGACCGAGGAGCTGTCGAAGTTCGGCGACATCGAGGTCGTGGGCGCCGCCGTGGATCCCTACGCCGCGCGCGACAAGATCCTCGAGCTCAGGCCCGACGTGCTGACGCTGGACATCGAGATGCCGCGCATGGACGGGCTGTCCTTCCTCGCCAAGCTCATGAAGTACCATCCGCTGCCCGTGGTCATCGTCTCCTCGCTCGCGCCGGAGAACAGCGACACGGCCGTGCGCGCCCTCGCCATGGGCGCCGTGGAGGTGGTCAGCAAGCCCGGCAGCCAGTACTCGACGCCCGACGTGCCGCGGCGCCTGGTCCGGGCCATCCGCGCCGCGTCGCGGGCGCGCCTGGACCGGGTCGCGACGGCGGCGGCGCCGCCCCTGGACGACATCCGCCTGGCCACCACGCACAAGGTCATCGCCATGGGCGCCTCGACGGGGGGCACGCGCGCCATCGAGGAGGTCATCCGCCCCCTGCCGGCGGACGCGCCGGGCATCGTCGTCGTGCAGCACATGCCCAAGAACTTCACCGCCAGCTTCGCGAAGACCCTGGACGCCGCCTGCCGGATGAGCGTGCGCGAGGCCTCGGACGGCGACGCCGTCGTGCCGGGGACGGTCCTCATCGCGCCCGGCGACTGGCACATGGCCCTGGAGAAGAGCGGCGCCCGCTACCTGGTGCGCCTGCGCCAGGGGCCCCAGGTCCACTTCCAGCGGCCGGCCGTGGACGTGCTCTTCCAGTCCGTGGCCCGTCAGGCGGGAGCCAACGCCGTGGGCGTCCTCTTAACGGGAATGGGGGCCGACGGGGCCCGCGGCCTGCTGGAGATGCGCCGGGCCGGCGCTCGCACCATCGTCCAGGACGAGGCGAGCTGCGTCGTGTTCGGCATGCCCAAGGAGGCCATCGCCCTGGACGCCGCCGACGAGGTCCGGTCTCTCGCCGACATCCCGCGCGCGCTCCTGCACGCGGTCGCCGCGCCGGCGCGCAGCGAGGCCGTCCCCCAGGCGGGAAACGCCTGAGGGCTCCCCGCGCCCCTGTCCAGCGCGCCTAGCTCCGATTCTTGATGGACTTGCGGACCATCACGAGGCCGCCCCTGCTGCCGGGCACGGCGCCCTTGACCAGCAGGAGGTTCTCCTCCGGCCGCAGGCCCACCACGCGCAGGTTCTGGACGGTCCGGCGGTCGTTGCCGAAGCGGCCGGCCATGCGCTTGCCCCGGAAGACCCGGGAGGGCGTGGCGCTCTGGCCGATGGAACCGGCGTGCCGCATGGTCTCGTGGGAGCCGTGGGTCATGCTGAGGGTGCCGTGCATGCCGTGGCGCTTGATGACGCCGGCCGTGCCGCGGCCCTTGCTCCAGCCGGTGACGTCCACCTGATCGCCCTCGCTGAAGAGGTCCACGCCCAGCGCGTCGCCGGGCTGGTAGCGCCCGGCCTCCGCCTCGTCGACGCGGCACTCGCGCAGGTGGCGCAGGGGGGGCAGGCCCGCCTGCTTCAAGTGGCCCTGCTCGGGCCGGCTCGCGCGCTTCTCGGACATGGGATCGAAGCCGAGCTGGAGAGCCCGGTAGCCGTCGCGCTCGAGGGTCTTGACCAGGGTGACGTAGTTGGGGCCCAGCTCGATGACCGTCACGGGCGTCAGGCGCCCGTCGTCCTCGAAGATCTGGGTCATGCCGAGCTTCTTGCCGAGGAGTCTCAGGGACATGCTTCACCTCCGGGCTGGCAACCTTGCGGCTGAGACGACCGCAGCGGGTTGCGGCCCCGCGCCGCGGGGCCTGCGGATGCCCCCGGCGCCGCGCCGGGAGCCGAGACAGGATAGGGAGTCGGGGCCGCCTTGTCCAGCCCCGGCGGCCCTTTTCCGTCCTCAGGGCCGGCGGGCCTTGATCCAGCCGGCGATGCGATCCAGCAGCTCGGGCGCCAGGGCGCCGGGCAGGCCGTACTCCGTGGGTCCGGGCTCGCCCTCCCCCCGCAGGAACAGGTGGTTGAGGCCGGGCAGGACCGCCAGCTCGCCGCCGGGACGGGGGGACGCGGCCAGGACCCGCTCCCAGGCCGGCCGATCCGGCGCCGTGATCTGGTAGTCCCGCTCCCCGAAGAGGATCAGCGCCGGGGCGGGCTGGCTCTGGTAGTCCTCCCATGGCTTCCAGAACACGACGGAGTCCCAGTAGCGCGAGCGCGCGAAGAGGATGAGGTCGTCCTCGCCGACGCCGCCCTCGTTGTAGCGCTGGGCCTGTTCCTGGTACGTGCCGAGCTGCTCGGCGGACACCATGCCGCGGGCGTGGAGATAGGCGTACTGGTCCAGGGTGATCGTGAGCAGGTCGCGGCCGGGAGGCGCCAGGAGGACCAGCCCCGCCACCGGCGCGCCGGCCTCGGCCAGCTCCCGCGCCACCGTGGGGGCGGCGCCGGCGCCCAAGCTGTGGCCGACGATGACCAGCCGCTCGCCGTCCAGACGGGGATCCTCGCGCAGGAGGCGGCAGGCGGCCAGGGCGTCGTCCAGGACCTCCTCGCGCAGGGTGATGTCGCGGCCGTACTCGCGGCCGCGGCGCTCCTGGCGGTTGAGGACCCAGGTGCGCTTGTCGTAGCGCAGGCTGGCGACGCCGCGGGCCGCCAGGCCCTGGGCGAGCTGCTGCAGGATCTTGTTGGGTCCCAGCGTGGCGTCGCGGTCCTGGGGCCCGGAACCGTGCAGGAGCACGCAGGCCGGCCAGGGCGTCTCGCCCGCCGCGGGCAGGGTGAGGGTGCCGCCCAGGGGCGGGCCGCCGCCCTCGACGATCACGGACTCCTCGGGGCAGCGGGATCCCGGCGCGGCGGCCAGCGCCTCCGGGATGTAGTCCTCGCGGCTGATCACGAAGCGCTGCAGGGGGACGCGCAGGGCCAGCAGTTCGCCCGCCGCGTCCGTCTCGAGGATCTCCAGGAGGCCCGCCAGCTCCAGATAGTGCCGCTCGACGGCGATGCGCTCGCCCGCCACCAGGCCGCCCGCCGCCTCCGTGCGCCGCCAGGCGATCTCCCCGGCGTAGAGCTGCTGGGGCACCAGTGCCAGGAGGGTGTCGGCGCCCGCGGGGTCGCGCCGTCGCTGCCGCGCCAGGAGCCACAGGTGCTGGGCGACGGCGTTGTCCAGGGGCAGGGCGCGGCGGCCGGCCAGGGCGTGGGTCGACGTCCCCCGGGACGCCGTGCGCCGCAGGTGCACGCTGTCGCCGGGCAGGGCCCGGGCGAAGGCGCTGTCGCCGAAGCTGTTCACCAGGCGGTAGGACAGGAAGCGCTCGTCGGGCAGGAGGAGGCGGGTCTCCAGGAAGAGGTCCTGGGGAATGGGCCGCTGCAGGGAGAGCTTGCCCGCCAGCACGAGGGTGTCGCCGCGCTCCTCCACGCGGAATGTCTCCTGGCCCAGGAGTTGGCCGGCCATGAGAGCGGTGAAGCGGTGCTCCTCGGCGTCGCCCGCGGCGTGACCGGGCGCGGCGAGGCAGGGCAGGGCGAGGCAGAACAGGGCGAGGCGGCGGACGGCGCGGCGCATGGGAACCTCCCGGAGATGGCCGGACGGGACTTATCATAGCTGGCGGCGCGCCGCGGCGCAATCAGCGGCGCCTACCCCTTGAACCGCGCCGGCGGTGAGTGCTAGTTGTGGGGTGCCAAGGAGGTGTCCATGAGCCCCGCCACACCGCGCCTGCACGCCGCGGACGCCGGCTGGATCGAGGTGATCGCCGGCGGCATGTTCAGCGGCAAGTCGGAGGAGCTGATCCGCCGCCTGCGCCGGGCGCGCATCGCCCGGCAGAAGGTCCAGGCCTTCCACCCGGCCCTGGACCGCCGCTACTCGGAGTCGGAGATCGTCAGCCACGACGCCCGCCGCATCCCGTCGACGCCCGTCGCGGACGTGGCCGCCATGCGCCGGGCTCTGGACGCGGACACCCTCGTCGTGGGCATCGACGAGGTCCAGTTCCTGGGGCCGGGCCTGGTCGCGTTCTGCGAGGAGCTGGCGGCCGCCGGGCGGCGCGTCATCGTGGCGGGCCTGGACATGGACTACCGCGGCGAGCCCTTCGAGCCCGTTCCCCAGCTGATGGCCGTGGCCGAGGAGGTCACCAAGGCTCACGCCGTCTGCGTGGTCTGCGGGGCCCCGGCCTCCTACAGCCAGCGCATCGTGGCGGGGGAGGAGCGCGTCATGGTGGGCGCCGGCGACACCTACGAGCCGCGCTGCCGCGCCCATTTCGAGCGCCCGGCGCCCCGCGGGGAGGAAGTCGCGCGGACCGCCGCCGCCGGCGGGGAAACGTCGTGAGCGAGGGCGAGTGGTCCCACGTGCCGCGGCGCCTGGCCGAGCTGCGCGAGCGCGTCGCCGCCGCGGCCGCCCGCGCCGGGCGCGATCCGGCCGGCGTGCGGGTGGTGGCCGTCTGCAAGACCGTGCCGCCGGCCGCCGTCCAGGCGGCCTACGCGGCGGGCCACCGCGAGTTCGGCGAGAACCGGGTCCCGGAGGCCCTGGCCAAGATCGACGCCGTGGCCGCCGACGTGGTCTGGCACCTGGTGGGGCACCTGCAGACGAACAAGGTCAACAAGGCGCTGGGGCGCTTCGAGCTGATCCACTCCCTGGACTCGGCGCACCTGGCCGAGCGCCTGGACGCCAAGGGGCGCGAGCGGGAGATCGTCACCCAGGTCCTGGTGCAGGTCAACTGCTCCGGGGAGCCCGCCAAGCACGGCCTCGATCCCGCCGTGGCCGAGGATTTCGTGCTGTCGCTGCGCGGGTGGCGCGGGATCCTGGTGCGCGGCCTGATGACCATGGGGCCCCTGGGCGGCGGGGAGGCCGGGGCCCGGGAGAGCTTCCGCCTGCTGGCGTCCCTGCACCGGCGCCTGCGCGGGCGCGACCTGCCCGAACTGCCCCTGGACCATCTCTCCATGGGCATGAGCGGCGACTACGAGGTCGCCGTGGAGGAGGGCGCCACCCTGCTGCGCGTGGGGCGCGCCATCTTCGCGCCCTGAGTAAAAGCGTTGCATTCGCGGCCTAAGCCGTCTAGATTCCCGCTTTTACAGGTGGGATGCGGCCCATCGCGCGAGGAGGGATCATGGCCGAGCTGTACGATCGCGTCCGCGAGTCCGCCGATTTTCTGCTGGCGCGCGGCGCCCCCCGCCCCGCGGCGGCCGTCGTCCTGGGCTCGGGGCTCGGGGATCTGGCCGACCGGGTGGACTCCCCGCTGGCGGTGCCCTACCACGAGGTGCCCCACTTCGCGCGCTCCACCGTGGACTTCCACGAGGGCCAGCTGGTCTTCGGGCGCCTGGGATCCCTGCCGGTGGCGGTGATGGAGGGCCGTCTTCATTACTACGAGGGGCACAGCATGGAGGCGGTGGTCCATCCCCTGCGCAGCCTGGCCCTGATGGGCGCGAAGACCCTCGTCGTGACGAGCGCCGTGGGCGGCGTGAACCCGGCCTACGGCAAGGGCGACGTCGTGATGATCCGCGACCACATCAATCTCATGGGCGACAACCCGCTCATCGGGCCCAACGACGACCGCCTGGGGCCGCGCTTTCCCGACATGAGCGAGCCCTACCGCGCCGCGTACCGCCAGATCGTCGCCGGCGTGGCGGCGGCGAGGAAGCTGGCCTGCCACGAGGGCGTTTTGGCGGCCGTCGCTGGTCCCAACCTCGAGACCGCGGCGGAGTATCGCTTCCTGCGCGACGCCGGCGCCGACGTGGTGGGCATGAGCATGGTGCCCGAGAACCTCGCCGCCGTGCACATGGGGCTCTCGGTGCTGGGCCTGGCCGTGGTCACGGACCTGTGCGATCCCGACCACCTCGAGCCGGTGGACGTGCCCGAGATCCTGCGCGTGGCCGCCGAGGCGGGCCCGCGCCTCCAGGACCTGGTCCTGGGCTTTCTCTCGCAGCTGGAACAACGCGAAGGTGTAGAGGCATGAGCGATCCCACTCCGCGCTTCCCCGATCTGAACCGCGACCCGGTGGCCCTGGAGGGCGAGGTCCTCGCGCGCTGGGAGGCCGAGGGCGTCTTCGCGCGCACCCAGGCGCCCGAGCCCGACAGGCCGAACTTCGTCTTCTACGAGGGGCCGCCTACGGCCAACGGCGACCCGGGCGTCCACCACGTCATCACACGCCTGGCCAAGGACGCCATCTGCCGCTACAAGGCCATGACGGGCCACCATGTCCTGCGCAAGGCCGGCTGGGACACCCACGGCCTGGCCGTGGAGCTCGAGGTGCAGAAGGCCCTCGGCCTCAAGGACAAGGCCGCCGTCCAGGCCTACGGCATCGAGCGCTTCAACGCCGCCTGCCGCGAGAGCGTCTTCCGCTACGAGCGCGAATGGCGGGAGATGACGCGCCGCATCGGCTACTGGCTGGACCTGGACACGCCCTACATCACCTGCACGCCCGAGTACGTGGAGTCGGTCTGGTGGCTGCTCAAGCGCTTCTGGGACGAGGGGCTGCTCTACGAGGGCCACAAGGTCATGCCCTACAACCCGCGCCTGGGCACGGTCTACTCGAGCCACGAGGTGGCCCAGGGCTACCAGGAGGTGGAGGACCCCTCGGTCACCGTGCGCTTCCGCCTCGTGGACGACGAGGCGAGCCTGCTGGTCTGGACGACGACGCCCTGGACCCTCCTGTCCAACGTGGCGGCCGCCGTGCACCCGGACCTGGACTACGTCACCGTCCGCCTCGCCGACGGCGAGAAGCTGGTGCTCGCCGAGGCGCGCCTGGCCGCCCTGGGCGACCGCGACTACGAGGTCGTCGGGCGGGTCAAGGGCCGCGCGCTGGCGGGCCGGCGCTACCGGCGCCTCTACGAGTACGCGCCCATCCCCGCGGGCCAGCGCGGCGGCGAGGTGGTGGCCGCCGACTTCGTCAGCGCCGAGGACGGCACGGGCATCGTCCACATCGCCCCGGCCTACGGCGCCGACGACTACGAGGTCAGCCTGGAGCACGACCTGGCCGTGCTGGCCCTGGTGGGTCCGGACGGTCGGGTGGTCCCGGAGGCCGGACCCTTCGCGGGCCTCGACTTCAAGGCCGCCGATCCCGAGGTGCTGCGGGACCTGACCGAGCGCGGCCTGATGTTCGAGGTGCGGATGGTGCGCCACACCTACCCGCACTGCTGGCGCGACCACGGGCCGCTCATCTACTTCGCCCAGCCGGGCTGGTTCATCCGCACGACGGCGCTCCGGGACCGTTTCCTGGCCGCCAACGCCGCCGTCCGCTGGGTGCCGGCGGAGGTGGGCGAGAACCGCTTCGGCAACTGGCTCGAGGGGAACATCGACTGGGCCCTGTCGCGGGACCGCTTCTGGGGCACGCCGCTGCCCATCTGGAAGACCGAGTCCGGCGAGGCCATCTGCATCGGTAGCCTGGCCGAGCTGCGCGAGCTGGCCGTGGACCCGCCGGCGGAGCTCGACCCGCACAAGCCCTTCGTGGACGAGATCGTGCTGCGCCACCCGGAGACCGGCGAGCTCATGCGCCGCGTGCCCGACGTCATCGACGCCTGGTTCGACTCGGGAGCCATGCCCTTCGCCCAGTGGCACTATCCCTTCGAGAACGAGGAGCTGTTCGAGTCGCAGTTCCCGGCCGACTTCATCTGCGAGGCCGTGGACCAGTCGCGCGGCTGGTTCTACAGCCTGCTGGCCATCGCCGTCTTCCAGCGCGACTGCGCGGCCTACAAGAGCGTCCTGGTCAGCGGCCACGTGGTGGACATCGAGGGCAAGAAGATGAGCAAGTCGCTGGGCAACCGCATCGATCCCTTCGCGGTCCTCGACCGCGACGGCGCCGACGCCCTGCGCCTGTACATGGCCACGGCCGCGCCCATCTGGTCGAACCTGAAGTTCGACATGGACGGCCCGCGGGAGATGAACAGCAAGGCCCTGGGGACCCTGCGCAACACCTACGCCTTCCTGGCCCTCTACGCGAACCTGGACGGCTGGGCGCCCGGCGCCGCCGAGCCCGCCTACAGCCTGCTGGACCGCTGGCTCCGCTCCCGCTACGAGACCCTCGTGGCCGAGACCCGGCGCAGCCTGGACGACTACGACCTGACCCGCGCCGCCAAGGGCATCGCCCACTTCATCGTCGAGGAGCTGAGCAACTGGTACGTGCGGCGCAGCCGGCGCCGCTTCTGGAAGGGGGAGATGACCGCCGACAAGGCGGGCGCCTACGAGACCCTGCACGGGGTGCTGGAGGGGCTCTGCCGCCTGGCGGCGCCCTTCATCCCCTTCCTCAGCGACGCCGTCTGGCGGGCGCTCACGGGACCGGACGCGAGCAGCGTCCACCTGGCGGCCTATCCCGAGCCGGACGCGTCGCGCCGCGACGAGGACCTGGAGGACGCCATGGCCATGGTGCTCCAGACGGTGAGCCTGGGACGCGTCCTGCGCAACCAGGGCCGCATCCGCGTGCGCCAGCCCCTGGCCGAGCTGCGCGTGGCCGGCGGCGGCCGGCGCCTGGAGCGGGTCCTGGCCGACGCGGGGCTCACGGAGCTGATCCTCGACGAGCTCAACATCAAGACCCTGACCGCCACGGCGGATTCCGACGGCCTGCTGCGCTTCACGGTGAAGCCGCGCTTCAAGACCCTCGGGCCGCGCCTGGGGGGCGCCATGAAGGCCGTGGCGGGGGCCCTGGCGGCGCTGCCGCCCGACGCGATCCTGGCCGGCTACCGCGAGGGGATCCTGCACGTGGAGGCGGACGGCCGCCGCAACGCCCTCGGCCGCGAGGACCTGGACTTCGGCGTCGCGGCCGAGGGGCCCTGGGAGGCCGGCCTCGAGGGCAGCCTCGCCGGCGCCCTCTGCGTGGCGATCGACGACGCCCTCGCCCGCGAGGGGCACCTGCGCGAGCTGGTCAACCGCGTGCAGAAGCTGCGCAAGACCTCGGGCCTGGCGGTCTCGGACCGCATCCACCTGCGCTGGGAAGGCGGGGACCTGACCCGCGCCACGCTGGGCGAGCACGGCGCGCGGCTGGCCGAGGAGGTCCTGGCCCTCACCGTGGCCGAGGGCGCGGCGGGCCGCGGGTTCGCCGAGCGCTACGCCCTGGCCGGCGAGGAGGTCCGCGTTGAGATCGACCGGGCCTAGGGCGGACTGGATCCTCTTCGCCGCCGTCACGGCCGTCGTGGTCCTGGCCGACTGGCTCACCAAGCTGCTGGTGCAGACCGGCCACGGGCTCGGCGAGTACCTGGGCGGGCTGCTGCGCATCACCCTGATCAGCAATCCGGGCGCGGCCTTCGGCCTGCTGCCGGGGGCGCGCTGGATCTTCGTGATCGTGAAGATCCTCGCCATGGCCGTCATCCTCTGGCTGCTCCTGCGCGGCCGGGCGGGGCGGGGCTGGCCGCGCATCACGCCCCTGGCCCTGATCTTCGGCGGCGCTCTGGGCAACCTGCTCGACCGCCTCCGGCCGGGCGGCGCGGTGGTGGACTTCATCGACCTGGGCGTGGGCGGCCACCGCTGGTACGTCTTCAACCTGGCCGACGCCTGCATCAGCATCGGCGCGGCCTGGGTGGTGATCCTGCTGCTGGCGACGCCCTCGCCCCGGCGCGGGGAGGCCTGAGATGGCGGATTCCGCGCCGCGGCGCCTGCGCTTCGTCGTGGCGCCCGGCGAGGACGGCGAGCGCCTGGACCGCGTCCTCGCCGCGCGCGCAGCCGGCGAGAGCCGCTCGCGTCTCGCCCGCCTGGTGAAGGACGGCCGCGCGCGCGTGGACGGCCGGCCGGCCAAGCCGGGCCAGCTCCTGCGCGCGGGCCAGGCCGTGGCCCTGGAAATCCCGGCGCCCGCGCCGCTGGACCTCGAGCCCGAGGACATCCCCCTGGCGATCCTCTACGAGGACGCGGACCTGGCCGTGGTGGACAAGCCCGCCGGCCTGGTGGTGCACCCGGCGGCCGGCACTCCGCGGCACACCCTCGTCCACGCCCTCCTGCACCACCTGGGTGGCCTGGCCGGCATCGGCGGGCGCCTGCGGCCGGGCATCGTGCATCGCCTGGACAAGGACACCAGCGGGCTGCTGGTGGTGGCCAAGAGCGACCGCGCCCACCGGCGCCTGGTGCAGATGATGGCCGCGCGCGAGGTGCGCCGCGAGTACCTGGCCCTGGTGCGGGGGCGGCTGCCCGCGTCCGAGGGGATCATCGCCGCTGCGGTGGGGCGGCATCCCGTGCACCGCAAGAAGATGGCCGTGGTCGCCGCGGGCGGGCGCCCGGCCGAGACGCGCTACGTTCGCATGGACACCTTTGCGGGCTTCGACTATATTCGCCTCGAGCTGCGGACGGGACGAACGCACCAGATCCGCGTCCACATGGCCCACATCGGCCATCCGGTCCTCGGGGATCCGGTCTACGGCGGACGCGGCCGGCCGTCGCGGGGCGCCGGCCGGCGCGAGATGGAAGTCCACCGGCGCCTGCTGGCGCTCATGAGGCGTCAGGCCCTCCATGCCTGGCGCCTGCGCTTCGCCCACCCGTTGAGCGGCGCCGCGATGGAGTTCACCGCGCCGCTGCCGCCGGACATGCAGGCCGCGCTGGACTGCCTGCGCCAACTCAGAGCGGAGGAGCTGTCGGAATGAACATCAAGGTCAGGGAAGAGGAGCAGGTCGTCATCTTCGACATCAGCGGCCGCATCATGGGCGGGCCCGACTCCGAGACCTTCCACAACCTCGTCAAGGAGAACATCGCCCACGGCAAGAAGCAGATCCTCATCAACCTGGGCAAGGTGAACTGGATCAACAGCACGGGCCTGGGCATCCTCATCGCCGGCTACACGTCGGTGAAGGACGCCGACGGCCAGTTCAAGCTGGTCAACATCTCCGACCGCATCGAGTCCATCCTGATGGTCACCAAGCTGTCCGGGATCTTCGAGTCCTTCGACAGCGAGGCTGAGGCCGTCGCCAGCTTCGGCAGCTAGCCATGGGCGCGGTGAGCGGAACGGCGGAGGTGCTGCGCTGGGAGATACCGAGCCTCTTCCGGTGGCTCGGCGTGATCGATGCCGCTCTTCAGGAGGTCGGCCAGGAGCTGGCCTGGGAGCGGGAAGAACTGAACGAGGTGTCCGTGGCCGTCATCGAGGCGGTGAGCAACGCCATCGAGCACGGCAACCGCTTCGAGCCGGCGCGCAGCGTGCAGGTGGAGCTGCGGGCCAGCGGCCGGCACCTGCGCTTCCGCGTCAGCGACGAGGGGCCGGGATTCGCGAGCGACCGGCTCGACCAGCCGACCCCGAGCCCGGAGAGCCCCGAGTTCATGATGTCGCGCGGGCGCGGCCTGTTCATCATGCGTGACATCATGGACGCGATCCGGATCCAGCGCGAGGCGGGGCGTTTCGTGGTCGAGCTGGATAAGGAGCTGAAGGCTCCCGTCGGCACGGGACACTGACGCCGGCAGCCCAGCGGGCGGGAGACGGTCATGGCTCCAGGAACCTTCCTCCCCGTCATGTACCTGGCCACCGGGGCCCTGATGCTGGTCTGGGGCCTGGGGCTGCTGCGCCGGTTCGGCCACGTCGCCCTGCACCGGGTCGTGGCCTTCATGCTCTTCTTCGGCGGCCTGGCACCCATCCTGGCGGGCATCAGCCTGGTCCGGCCCCAGGGCGCCGAGGGCGAGATCATCCTGCTGGGCGGACTCCTGGACCGCTTCTCCTACGCCTGGGAATTCTTCTTCCCCACCCTGCTGCTGTTCAGCCTCATGTTCCCGCGGCGCCGGGCCATCCTGGACCGCTTCCGCTGGCTGCCGGCGGTGCTCTACCTGCCGCATGTCTTCCACCTGCTGCTCATCCTCTTCGCGCGGCGCCTGGAGCCGTCGAGCATCGTCAAGTCCCTGGAGAGCAGCCCCGACTTCCTCCAACGGCACCTGTCCGCTCTGGACACCGTCTGGAACCTCGGCATCAGCATGCACGGCTTGATCTTCCCGGCCGTGAACCTCCTGATGGCCCTCGTCGCCCTGATCCTGCTGGCCCGCAGCGAGGAGCTGGCCGGCGACGCCACCCTGCGCCGGCAGCGCCTGTTCCTCGGCCTGAGCGTCGCCCTGCCCATGGCCGGCTACCTCATCGCCGAGGCCCTGCCGGTCTTCGCGGGCCGCCTGCCCTCGGCCTCCTGGCGGCCCCACCTGCTGTCCGTGTCCGTGATCCTGGCCAGCGGCTCCCTCGGCTACGCCGCCGTGCGCCATCGCTTCCTGCGCATCCGGCTGCTGGCGCGCCGAGGCATCCTCGACGTCACCGTCTCCCTGATCCTGGCCATCATCTACCTGATGATCCTCGACCTGTTCCGCGGCTTCTTCGACGTCTACCTGGGCAACCTGGCGCCGCTGTTCGAGGCCGGCGTCACCGTGTTCGCCATCATCCTGTTCCAGCCCCTGCTCAGCCGCGTGGAGAGTCTCCTGGACCGCCGCCTCTTCGGCCACAGCGGCGATCCCCGCCGCGAGCTGCTGCGCCGCTTCGCCGCCCGCCTGGGCGACGTGCGCGACCAGGCGGGGATGGAGGAGGCCCTGGCGCCCGTGCTCCTGGATGTCTTCCACATCGACAGCTACCGCCTGCTGAGCTGGGAGTGCCACGAACCCGCCCAGCGCCAGGCCATGCCCCAATGGTTCCTGACCCTGAACGCGGCGCGGGAGGGCCTGCGCCGGCTCGAGGAGCCCCTGCGCTGGCACGAGTTCCAGGACTGGTGCCGCCAGGAGGAGCTGCCCGCGCCCCCCCGGGACCCCCGCCACGACTATGTCCTCGCCCTGCGCGACGAGGCGAACTGCCGCGGCCTGCTCCTGCTGGCCCCCCCCAGTGACCGGCGGCGCCTGCGCAGCGCCGACCGCGAGCACCTCGTCCTGCTGGCGGGGCAGCTCGCGGCCGCCCTGCGCAACCTGTCCCTCCTGGGCGAGCTGCTGGAGAAGCGCATCCTCGAGGAGGAGATGCAACTGGCCCAGAACATCCAGCTCGGCCTGCTGCCCAAGACCCGCCCCGAGATCCGGGGCCTGAGCCTCTTCGGCACCAGCCTGCCCAGCCGCCAGGTGGGGGGCGACTACTACGACTGGCTGCAGAAGGACCTCGATCTCTACTTCGTCATCGCCGACGTGTCGGGCAAGGGCATCCCCGCGGCCATGCTCATGGCCACGGTCCAGGCCTCCTTCCGCGCCATCACCCGCCCGCGCATGGAGCCGGGGACCATCCTCGGCGAGCTGAACCGCATCGTCTACGAGAACAGCCCCCGCGACCGCTTCGTCACCCTCTGGCTCGGCCGCCTGCGCGGCGAGGACCACGTCATCGAGTACGCCTCGGCGGGGCACCCGCCGCCCATCCTCACGCGCCACGGCGGCGCCACGGTGCCGCTCCAGGAGGGGGGGATGCTGCTCGGGGCCTTCCCGGACGTGGCGTTCGAGACCCATCACATCCCCTTCGGCGAGGGCGACCGCCTGGTCTGCTACACCGACGGCGTCAGCGAGACGGAGAACACAAGCGGCGAGCAGTTCTCGGACCGGCGTCTGATGGAGCTGCTCAGCCAGCTCCGCGGCGATCCCGAGGAGGTGGTGGCGGGTCTGCTGCGCGACCTGGCCCGCTTCAGCGCCAGCGGCGAGCCCGACGACGACTGCACGCTGCTGGTCCTGCGGGGGGGCCGGCCGCCGACGGCTGCCGGCGACGGGGCGGGCAATGCCTAACGCGGACGCGGACCGCCCGGACGCGCGCGTCCTGGCCGTCGATCCCGGAACGGTGCGCGTGGGTCTCGCCCTGAGCGATCCCCTGGGCCTCACGGCCCAGGGACTGGAAACCTTCGTGCGGGGCCGCGGCGATTTCCTGGCCCACCTGGCGGCCCTCATCGAGACGGAGGGCGTGGGCGAGCTGGTGGTGGGCCATCCCCGCAACCTCGACGGCAGCGAGGGCGGGGCCGCCCGCGCCGCGCGCCGCCTCGCCGACCGGCTGCGCCGTCGCTTCGGTCTGCCCGTGATCCTCTGGGACGAGCGCCTGAGCACCGTCCAGGCGCGCCGCGCCTTTCCGCCCGGCAGCCGCAAGGACTGGGACCGCGTGGCGGCGACGCTGATCCTCCAGTCCTACCTGGACGCCCGCGGAGCGGCCGGCGGGGCGGAGTCGTGAGCCGGCGGTCGCTCCGGCCGGCGGCCGCGCTGGTCGCCCTCGCCCTGATCGCGGGCCTGGCCGGTCTGCGCGTCGCCTGGACGCGCGCGCCGGGTCCGGCGCGCGGCGACACGATCGTCGTCATCCCGCCCGGCTGGAGTCCGCCCCGCATCGCCCGCGAGCTGGCCGGCGCCGGCGTCCTGGCACGCCCGCGCCTGTTTCTCTGGGGCCTGCGCCTGACCGGCGCCGGCGAGGATCTCAAGGCCGGGCGCTACCGCTTCCCGCGCCCGGCGAGCTGCGCCCGGATCCAGGCGGACCTGCGGGAGGGACGCACCGAGAGACTCTGGCTCACCCTGCCCGAGGGGCTCTGGCTCGACGAGGCCGTGGGGCTGATGGCGCGGGATCTCGGCTTGGACTCCCTCGATCTGGCTCGCCGCGTGCGGCGCCCCGCCGCCTGGAACCAGCCCTTCCTGGCGGGACGCTCCGACTTGGAGGGCTTTCTCTTTCCCGACACCTACGCGGTGGAATACCCGCCCCGCGCCGAGGCGCTGCTGGACCAGATCCTGGACCGCTGCGGCGGCGTCCTGGCCGAGCTCGCGGCGCGGGCGCCCGCTGACTGGCCCTTCGGCCCGGCGGAATGGGTGACCCTCGCCTCCATCGTGGAGGCCGAGGCCCGTCTCGACGAGGAGCGGCCCCGCATCGCCGCCGTCTACCTGAACCGCCTGCGCCGGGGGATGCGCCTGGAGGCGGACCCCACCGTCATGTACGCCCTGGGCGAGCGGCGACCGCGGCTCTACTACAAGCACCTCGCGGTGGACTCCCCCTACAACACCTACCGCCACGCCGGTCTACCGCCGGGCCCCATCTGCAACCCGGGCCGGCGCAGCCTGGAGAGCCTGCTGGAGGCGGACCCCGCCGACCGATCCCTCTACTTCGTCGCGACCGGCGACGGAGGCCACCTCTTCTCCGAAACCCTGGCGGAGCACCGGCGGAAGGTCGCCGCCCTGCGCCGCGGGCGGCCCTGACTGGCGCGGCGCCGCCGCAGGTGCTAGCTTGCCGCCATGACACCGCCCGCCGGATCCTCGCTTCCCCTTCCCGACGACGCCGCCCGCGCCAAGGAGGCGGCCCTGCGCCGGCTGCTGGCAGCCGGCGGGCGCAGCCTCCTGGCCTTCTCCGGCGGCGTGGACTCGGCCTACCTGGCCGCCGTGGCCCGCGAAACCCTGGGCGAGGACCTGCAGGCCGTGCTCGCGGACGGCCCCACCCTCCCCGACTGGGAGCGCGAGGCCGCCGTTGACCTCGCCAGCGAACTGGGGCTGCCCCTGCGTATCCTGCACACGGCGGAGCTGGCCGACCCGGCCTTCCGGGCCAACGGACCCGAGCGCTGCTACCACTGCCGCCGGCACCTGTTCGGCGCTCTGCGGGACCTGGCCGCCGCCGAGGGCTGGGAGACCCTGCTGCACGGCGGCAACGCCGACGACGACGCGGGTGACCGGCCGGGGCTGCGCGCGGCCGCCGAGCATGGCATCCGCGCTCCGCTGCGCGAAGCGGGTCTGGGCAAGGCGGAGATCCGGGCCCTGGCGCGCACGCGCGGGCTCTCCGCCTGGGACCGGCCCAGCCGGCCCTGCCTGGCCACCCGGATCCCGTTCGGCGTGCCCCTGGACGAGGCGGTTCTGGGGCGAGTCGCCGCGGCGGAGCGCGCACTGCACCGGCGGGGATTCCGGGATTACCGCGTCCGCCACCATGGCGACCTGGCGCGCATCGAGCTGGGCGGCGGCGAGTGGGAACGACTGGCGGACCCGGAACTCCGCGAGGACCTCAGGCGGGAACTGACGGCCCAGGACTACCGCCTGGTGACCCTCGATCTGGCACCGCTGGCCTCGGGAAGCCTCTCGCGACTGGGCATCTTGACAGGGGATCTCGGATTACGTAGCGTCGCCAACGACGCCGAGCCGCCGGAGGCGGAACCATGAACGGCAAGCGATTCGGATTTCTGGGGCTCTTCATCGCCGGTCTGACCGCCGTGGTCCTGGGCTACCTGGCTCTCTACCTCGAGCGCCTGACCCTGGCCCCGGCTCTTCTGGTGGCCGGCTACTGTGTTTTCATCCCCTGGGCCCTGTTCCGGCTCGGCCACGGCGATGGCGACGGAGACCCGGCGCCGAGCGGGGGCGAATAGCTCAGCTGGCAGAGCGCCTGCCTTACGCGCAGGAGGCCACAGGTTCGAACCCTGTTTCGCCCACCCTCCTCCATGTCCTCTATTGTGTCCATTGGTGCGCAATCCTGTCCTGAAATTCGGGCAACTGGTTCATTGAGAACGCTTTAAGTTCACCCCCCAACCAAATGCCGGTTGACACTGTTTTTCGCGAACTGATATACTGTTACCTGTAGCGAGACGGTTTCCTGGTAGAAAAGAAGCCGATTCTTGCTACGGGGCACCATTGACCAGACAACGGGGATGGAGGTGGTGCAAGGGCCCCTGCAAAGTTACCCCTAGCTTCACACAACCGGGCGCTCTATCGCCCTTGCCAGTCGGGGTGGCGCGCTCACTGTTCGGTTTTGTAGGAGGTGTCTCTGCCAATGACTAGCAGAAAGGTTCTCAGCGTGATGGCCGCGCTGGCGCTCTTGGCCATCGCCGCGATTGCCAACGCCGGTATCATCAGCCCCGCCGACAGCTACGCCACCATGGCGAACAGCCCCGGCGTGATGACGATTGCTCCCGGCGGCTACGACAGCTTCGTGTTCCCGGTCGATCACACCATCGACGTCTACACTCTGGATGACCTCCTGAACCCCGTCGAGGTTCTGGCCACGGACATCTGGCTGGACGATCCGCTGGTGATCTGGTGCGCAGGCGGCGTCATTGCCGACAGCTCGACCTTCGCTCCGGATCCGGGCCACACGACCTTTACGGGGACTCCGCGTGGCGGCGTCAACGTCTCCGGTGACTGCAGCACGATCGCCATCGACGTGATTGCTCTTGGCAACGTGATTCAGACTCTGAATCTCGGCATGAACAGCATGGATCTCAATGGCAGCGGCGACGTCACGGTTGCTGACTTTGGCGCCTTCGCGGGCGTGTACCAGACGGACAACGAGTGCGCGAACTACGACGAGAGCACCACCAGCCCGACGGTGGACATCGCCGACTTCGCGATCTTCGCGGGCGTCTACAACATCAGTGAGTGCCCGTAAGCTCCTTGATGAGGTTCCCTGCGCCCCGCATCTGCGGGGCGCAGGGAAAGAATCGTAACCGACAGCGTTTGGCGCCAACAACTGGAGGAGTTCGAAGACCATGAAGAAGAGTGTGATTGCTCTCGCCATGGGCCTGATGCTACTCGCCTCGGGTGCTATGGCCTTCGAGAACAACCTGATCGGCATTTTCGCCGAGCCCGAGGCGCTGACCTGCGCTGCGGCTGCTCCGGTCGGCATGCCGATGAACATCTACATCATCGCCTGGCTCGTGGATATCCCGGCCATCACGGCGGCCGAGTTCCGGATCGACAACTACACGGGCAACCCCGGTTACCCGAATGCGATTGTCACCCAGACCTGGAATTCGCCCCTGACGGTGGGGACTATCGACGAGGGCTTCTCGATCGCGTTCACGGAAGCACAGCCCGGTCCCATCGTGGAGCTGGGTCATATCGAGTACCTGATCTTCAACCCGACGTTCCCCGGCGAGGACTACAAGATGTGCGTGGCGGAGACGCTGGACAGCGGCAACCTCGTGGTTGTCGATGCCGCCTACGTCACCATCCCCGTGGACGGCTGGTGCTTCGTGTTCAATTGCGTGGTCGGCGGCCCGAATGGTAACTGCGAGTGCCTCGACACCATCCCGGTTCAGGATTCCAACTGGGGTGCCGTCAAGGCTCTGTACTAGTAGCGACTCGATTTGCGGTTGAAGGGGAGCCGCTGAGAAGCGGCTCCCCGTCCATAGCTTCGCCGGCCGCGTACAGGGAGACGTCTCCGGCTGGCGGAACGAGCAGAGTCAGGGAGGGCAACACGGAGGTGCCTTGACCTTCGGGACATTAGCGGGTCGAAGCACTTGTGCTTTGAGTCCATTTACATCCTAAGGAGTTGCAACATGAAGAAACTGATGCTCGCTCTCTTGCTGCTCGTGGCCATGAGCAGCCTGGCCAGTGCCGAGAACTACATCGGCCTCTTTGCCGATGTCGACGGCACCTACTGCTACGGCGACGTCGAGGTGGGCGTGCCCCTGGTCGTGCACGTGATGGCGATGCTCGATCCCGACATCGAGGGCATCACCGCTGCCGAGTTCCGGATCGACAACTACCCGGGCAATCCCGGCTATCCGATCGGCATCACCACCCCGACCTGGGACAGTCCGCTGACGGTCGGCACCCTGGACTGGGGCTTCTCAATCGCCTTCTCGATCCCTCAGCCGGGTCCCATCGTTCACATGGGCACCATCGAGTTCCTGGCCTTCGATCCCACCTGGATCGCGGGTGAGCTCGTCATGGAGGTCGTGGAGACCAACGACAGTGGCAATCTGGTCGTCGTCGATTTCGATTACAACACCATCCCCGTGAGCGGTGGCCAGTACACCTTCAACTGCCTCGTTCCGGAGAACTGCCCCTGCATCGTCGGTGTTCCGACGCAGGACAGCAGCTGGGGTTCGGTCAAGGCCCTGTACTAATCTCGGCCTGACCACACGGCACTCGCAGGCGCTGCCGGGCATGACCCGGCAGCGCCTTCTTGTTATCTTTTCGCCATTTATGTTCAAAACGACATGCTGAGATAACGCTTGTCACTCTTGAATGACGTGGGTTATAATTGGCCTTCCTGAGAGCAAGCGGAGTCCGAACGCTGGTTTGCGGGAACACCCCCGGCTTCGCTCCCTGCTTCGCTGCTGGTGGCCATGATATCGGCCCGACCAAGCGCTTTGGTTCGTCACTTCCAAGGAGTTGCAACATGAAGAAACTGTTGGTCGCCCTCATGCTGCTGGCCATGAGTTCCCTCGCCAGCGCCCAGCCCTACATCGGCCTCTTCGCCGATGCCGATGCGACGCACTGCTATGCGGACATGCCCATCGGGGCTCCCGTCACGATCCATGTGATGGCCCTCATCGAGGACATTCCCGCCATCACGGCGGCCGAGTTCCGCATCGACAACTACACCGGCAATCCCGGCTATCCGACGTCCATCGTCACGCAGACCTGGAATTCCCCGCTGACCGTCGGCACCATCGACGTCGGCTTCTCCATTGCCTTCACGGTTCCCCAGCCCGGTCCGGTGGTCCCTCTCGGCACCATCGAGTACCTGACCTTCAATCCCACGTGGATCGGCGTTGACTATGTCATGACGACCGACGTGACCCTGGACAGCGGCAACCTGGTGGTGGTGGACGCCGAATACATCACCATTCCGGTGGGCCGCGGCACCTACACCTTCAACTGCACGAATCCCGAGCTCTGCCCCTGCTACGACGAGACCATCCCGACGCAGGATGCAAGCTGGGGCAGCATCAAGGCCCTCTACTAGGCGACCTTGATCCCTTCGCATGGGGGCCGCGGCCACGGGCCGCGGCCCCTTCTCCATCATGGGGAGCGCGGATCCGCCACCGACCCTCGGGTGTCCCGCTCCCGGGGCGTGGCGTGCTGTGGTCCAGGCCTTGCAGCGGCATCCGACGCCGGTACGGTGCGGCATGACGGGGAAGGACGGGCCCCTGCGGGCGCGTCGCCGTGCAAAGGAGGCCGCCCGGATCGGCCTGCGCCGGCGGTTGCGCAAGGCTTGAATGAGACCAGCCGCAACGAAACAAGTCCTTGTAAACAGAGGACTTATTTGTATTGACAGGGTTTGGGGGCCGGTGTAAGTTTCCGCCGCAGGATGCCGCACTCCCAAGCTCTTGACACGTCTTCGTGTTACCCGTAGGAGGGTCAAGATGAAAAAATTGCTCACGTTGTTCGCCCTGCTTGCCCTGACGGCCTCCAGCGCCGCCGCCGTCCAGGACGAGAGCGGATCGTTCATTGGGATGTTCACCAGCGAGACGGGCACGGCCTGCGACCTCGACCTGCCTGTCGGCAGCGCGACGAACGTCTACATCCTCGCCTCGCTGAACGCTGACGGCATCCCATCCCTGACCGCTTGCGAGTTCAGCGTCCTCAACTACCCCGGCAACCCCGGCTATCCCACGGCCATCGTCACGCCGAGCTGGACCACCACGCTCGTCATCGGCAGCCTCGCGGGTGGCGGCATCTCCCTCGCCTACGAAACCGCGCAGGAGGCCCAGATCGTCCTCCTCGGGCAGATCGAGTTCCTGGTGTTCGATCCCACCTGGATCGTCGGCGAGTACGTCATGGAGATCGCGCCGGCCGCCGGCCAGACCTACGTCAACATCGTGGACGCGGCGTATACGACCTGGTGGGTGAACGGGGGGACCTTCACCTTCAATTGCGAAGAGGACTGCCCCTGCGAGCCCGGCGTCGCCTCCCAGGATGCCAGCTGGACGTCAATCAAGGCGCTGTACTAGGCCCTCCGCCGGCGAGACTCGGGACCGGCGAATGCAAGGATTCCGACGGGGCGCCACCGGCGCCCCGTTTTCGTTGACGGCGCACCCCCAATCATGCCGCGCGCGCACCGCAACTTCAAATCCGGCAATGGCTTGACTGGCCAGGCGTCCGGGTGTTACCTTGTCTTCGATCGCGTCACGCCCGCCTCTGCGACCTTACCCCTACGTCAGCATCCACGCCTGCCGGGAGGGTTCCGTGAAGTCGCCCCACCTCTTCGCGCCGCCCCTGCGCCGCTGTCTCCTCCTTGCCCTCGCGCTCGGCGCCATGGGCTCCGCCACCGGCGCCGCAGCCGCGCTGCTGCCGCCCGGCGGCGAGGTCCTCGCCAGCGACGAGCGTGGGATCAGCCTGCGCCTCGTCTGGGATCCCGGGAACTACGCGGAGACGGGCGCCGGCCTGCGCCTCGACCTGCCCGGCTGCGACCTGGCGGGCGAGCCCGGCGCGCCGGCCCTGCCCCAGTACCGGGCGCTCATCGCCCTGCCGCCCGGCGCCCGCGCCACGCTGAGCTGGACCCTCGTCGCCGGCGAGCCCCTGCCCGGCACGCCGGCGCCCTTTCCGACCCTGCGCGTCGTGCCCTCGGGCCCCGAGCACACCATGCCCGTCGAGGAGCTGATCCGCGACGATGACCGCTACCGCGTCGCCCGTCCCCTGGCCGCGCGCCTGGAGGGACCGCGGCGCCTGCGCGACCTGGACGTCGCGCAACTGGTGGTGGATCCCATGGGCTGGGATCCCGAGGCGGGTCTCACCCTGGCGCGCGAGCTGCGCGTGACGATACGCTTCCTGAACGCCGGCGCGCCGCGCGGCGTCGCCCGCGAGGCCGTGCGCGTCCCCGAGCGGCTCTGGGACGGCATCTACCGCCGCGGCCTGCTCAACGGCGCCCTGGCCGGCGCCTGGCGGCGCCGCGTGCCGGCGCGGCCCATGGCCGCGGTGCTCGAGCGCGACCGCGGTGCGGTGCTGCGCGTGCTCACCGACGACACGGGCCTCTACGGGCTCGCCGGCGACTCCCTCATCGCCCGCGGCATCCCGGCCGGCACGGCCCTGGATGAGATTGCCCTGTACCGCACCCGCCTCGACTGGGACATCGACGGCCAGCCCGTCTACACCGAGGCGCCCGTCGCCCGCTTCTTCCGCGACGCCGCCGCCGACGGCGATCTGGACGCCGAGGACATGCTGGTCTTCGTGGGGCGCAACCTGCGCTACGCCCGGGCCAGCGTGGACAGCATCGAGTGGTACGGCAAGGCCCAGGTCTTCTACCTGGCCGTGGCGCCGGAGCTGGCGCAGGACATGCCCGTGGCCGCGTCCTGGACGGAGAGCGGCGCCTGGACCGTGCCGTCGCAGTTCCCGCGGCGCCGGCGCGTCTACGGCGAGGAGGACTTCTTCAAGGTGCCGCCCAACGACTACTACGCGGGCGAGCCCCTGGAGACCTGGGACCGCAACCTCTACTTCTTCGCGATCCCCCTGGTCTCGGGCGGCAACAACGTGCAGGAGCTGGCCATCGCCAGCCCCGGCTACATCGCCGGCACCGAGGCCCGCCTGGAGCTGTGGTGGCAGGGCCAGAACACCAGCCTCACCCACCGGCACATCGCCGTGGAGTTGGACAACGCGAACGGCGTGACCGCCCTGCCCGAGCTGGTCACGTACAGCGTCTACAACAGCGACAATCCCGGCTGGGAGTACGAGCCCGCGGTGCCCGCCGACGCCCTGGTGGACGGCCCCGCCATCCTGCGCCTCGACCGCACGGACGAGGTGCCACTCCAGACCTACATCAAGTACTGGGACCTCCAGTGGCTGAGCGCCTACCAGGCCGACGGCGACTCCCTCTTCTTCCACGCCGGCGGCGCCACCGGGGCCACGGAGTTCCAGGTGGGCGGCCTGAGCCGCGAGGCGACCTGGTGGGAGCTCGTGCGCACCGACGGCGCGACACCCGTGCGCCTGAGCCTGGACGCCCTGAACCAGACGGGAACGCCCGGCGACTACACGCTGCGCTTCCGCGCCGACCTGCTCGGCGGCGAGACCTACTGGCTGGCCGACGCGGCGGTCCTGCGCGAGCCGGTCCTCGAGGCGGCCGAGCCCGTGGGCTTCCTGGCCGAGCCGGGCCCTTACGACGTGCTGGTCATCGCCCACGACGACTTCGCCGCGGGCATGGACCGCTGGGTCACGCGGCGCCAGGCCGAAGGCTGGCGGGTGCGCCTGCTCCGGACGCGCGAGGTCTGGGAGGCCTTCTTCGGCGGCAGCCGCGGGGCCATCGGCCTGCGCAACGCGGCCCGCTACGCCTATCAGCAGTGGGGGACCGAGGCCCTGCTCCTGGTGGGGGACGGGAACAAGGACTCGCGCGCCATCAACCAGTACGCCGATCCCGATTTCGTGCCCGTGTACTGCCGCTACGAGAACGTGGGCGGCAACGAGACCGTGCCCATCGACGAATGGATCGTCAAGTTCGAGCCCTTCGGCTGGCCCGCCCTGGTGCAGGGCCGCCTGCCCGTGGGCGACGGTGACGAGCTGGACAACCTGCTGGACAAGATCGACTGCTTCGAGAGCTATACGAACAGCGCCGGCTGCCAGGGCGCCGGCGCCTGGCGCAGGGATTTTTTCCTCATCGCCGACGACGCCTGGGTCTGGGACAGCTGGGGCCAGCCGGCCCACATCGACCCCAGCAACTACGAGTTCGAGAACGGCCAGCGCCTCATCGCCACGGTCATCGAAGGCTCCCTGCCCGGGGACATCAACGCTGTGCCCTTCTACACCTCCGTCATCACCCACCCCTGGTACGCCGAACATCCCGGCGCCACGCCCTCGGACATCCAGAACTACCTGCGGCCCGAGATCTCGCCCATCTTCGTCGACTCCCTGAGCGACGGCTACCTCTTTGCCGCCGCCCAGACGCACGCCAACGAGGCGCAGCTCGGCCACGAGCTCTACATGAAGACGGCCCAGGGCGGCAACGATCACGAGCTGCTGACCAACTACGGCCGGCCCTTCGTCTTCGCCGTCTACGGCTGCCACGCCAACTCCTTCGCGCGCCACAACGAGGGCAACTCGGCCGTGGGCGACTGCATCGGCGAGAAGACGCTGCTGGTGGACGGGATCCGCGGCGCCGTGGCCAGCTACGCGAGCGCCGGCTACGAGCTGCTCTACCCCAACATCCAGCTCGGCCTGGACCTGACCCAGCTCATGTTCTGGCCCAACGACCCCGAGGACCAGGTGGAGATCTTCCCCGACTGGCGGCTGGGCACCCTCCTGCAGATCGCCGAGCTGCGCTGGGCGCGCCTGAACACCAGCAGCCAGGAGTATATCTATAGCTGGCGCTACAACCTGCTGGGCGATCCGCTGCTGCGCCTGGACGCCGCCGCGCCGCGGGTGCGCCTCTTCGTGGACGGCGAGGAGAGGGCGCCCGCGGGCGATTACCTCCAGGTCAGCGATCCCGGCGATACGCTCCTGGTGGAGGTCCTGGTGGCGGACGAGGTCGCCACCGCGGGCATCGTGCTGCGCGACGAGGCCCTGGGCAACCTGCCCTTCGAGGCCTGGCCCAAGCACAGCCTGGACGCCGTCGCCCCCCTGGACACCATGATCTGGGTGGACAGCCTCCAGGCCTTCACCGAGGGGCGCGGCCGCGCCTGGTACCTGCGCGCCGAGGTGCCCTTCGACGTGAGCATGCAGGCCCTGGTGGCGGAGGGCACCGACGCTGCCGGCCGTCTGGGCCGCTTCCGCCTGCCCGTGGCCCGCGTGGTGGAGTTCTTCCTCGAGGGCGGCGACAGCCTGCGCGACGGCCAGTACGTGCGCGCCGAGGGGACCCTGCACCTGCGCCTGCACGTGCCCTTCGCGGGCATTCCCCTGTCGGACTTCAGTCTTTTGGTCGACAGCCTGCCCGCCGACAGCCTGCCGCCCGGCAGCGTCGAGACGTGGGTGGACGGCGAGGACCCGCTCCTCTACCACGCCACCATCGCCTACAGCTGGGCGCCCGGCGTGCATGCGGTCGAGGTGAACCACGTGGAGCAGGGACGCTGGGGCGCCATCACCCTGCGCGTGGACAACCGCACCCGCCTGGCCAGCGGCATCATCTTCCCGAATCCCTTCCGCAGCATCGTCGCCTTCCGCTACGAGCTGTCCAGTGTGGTCCGGGCGGGCCACCTGAGCATCTACACCCTCAGCGGGCGGCGCATCTATCACCGCCGGCTGGAGGCCCTGTCGGAGGGGGTGCCCCACGACGC
This sequence comes from Candidatus Krumholzibacteriota bacterium, assembly GCA_016933175.1. Taxonomy (GTDB): domain Bacteria; phylum Krumholzibacteriota; class Krumholzibacteriia; order JACNKJ01; family JACNKJ01; genus JAFGBK01. The sequence continues at coordinate 35,728 of JAFGBK010000090.1, forward strand.
CATCTGGGACGGCATCGACCAGGCGGGGGACCGGGTAGCCAACGGCGTCTACGTCTCCCGCGTGGTCTTCACCGACCTCGCCGGCGAGGAGATCGTCTGGGAGGACAAGGTCGTGAGGATGCGCTGATGAGCGAGGAGCTCTACCGGGCCCTGAGCGCCCTCGCCACGGAGGCGCGCAACCCCGACACCGAGGACCTGGACCGCCTCGGCGCGGGGGACCTGGTGGCGCGCCTCAACGCCCAGGACGCGCGCGTGCACGAGGCCGTGCGCGAGGCCCTGCCGGCCATCGCCCGCGCGGCCGAGCTGGCCGCGGCCAGCCTGGGCGAGGGCGGACGCCTCATCTACGTGGGCGCCGGCACCAGCGGTCGCCTCGGCGTCCTCGACGCCTCCGAGTGCCCGCCGACCTTCGGCGTCGCGCCGGACCGCGTGGTGGGCATCATCGCCGGCGGCCCGCCGGCCCTGGTGCGCAGCCAGGAGGGCGTCGAGGACGACCCCGCGCGGGGCGCCGCCGACCTGGCCGCCCTGGACCCGGGGCCTTCCGACACCGTCGTCGGCATCAGCGCCTGCCACCGCACGCCCTACACCGTTGCCGCCGTGGAGGAGGCGGCGCGGCGCGGCTGCCGCACGGCCTTCATCACCGCCGACGCCGAGGCGGCCGTGCCCGGCGAGGCGGTGATCCGCCTGGTGGTGGGACCCGAGGCCGTGGCCGGCTCGACCCGGCTCAAGGCCGGCAGCGCCCAGAAGATGACCCTCAACCTCATCTCCACGGCGGCCATGGTCCTCACCGGCCGCATCTACCGCAACATGATGGTGGATCTGTCGGCGGGCAGCGAGAAGCTCATCGAGCGCGGGCGCGGCGTGGTGATGGCCGTCACGGGCCTGGACTACGAGGCCGCCGCGGCCCTCCTGGAGCGGGCCGGGGGCCAGGTGAAGCTGGCCCTGCTCATGCAGCTGGCCGGCCTGGAGGCCGGGGCCGCGACCGAGCGCCTGGCCGCGGCCGGAGGCCATCTGGCGCGGGCCCTTGGCGAGATTCAGGCATAAACTTTTCTTCTTCCCGGATGCCGATCCCCCCTCATCCCGCCTTGATTGACTTTGCTATCCCCCAAGTGTACAGTTATTTAGCAGGTCACGACCCACCGCTCAGCCCTTCGAGGTCAGCATGGAACCAGCCACTAAGCTGCTCGCCGGGAGCGGTCGCCGCGGCCGCTTCTACGCCGATGGAATGGGCCGGCTCGGAACCGAGACCGCCTTCGAGGTTCTCGCCAGGGCCCGGTTGCTCGAGGCCCGGGGACGCGAGATCGTCCACCTCGAGATCGGCGAGCCCGACTTCGACACTCCCCGCCACATCGTGGACGCCGCCCTGCGCTCCCTGGAGGCCGGCGATACGCACTACGTGCCCTCGGCCGGTCTACCCGAGGCGCGCGAGGCCTTTGCCGACTACCTCTCGCGGATGCGCGGCGTGTCCTACGCGCCGTCGCAGGTGGTCGTCACGCCGGGCGCGAAGCCGATCCTCTTCTTCAGCATCCTCGCCGCCGTCGAGGCCGGCGACGAGGTCCTCTACCCCAATCCGGGCTTTCCCATCTACGAGTCCATGATCAACTTCGTGGGGGCCAAGGCGGTGCCCCTGCGCCTGGATCCGTCCCGGGAATTCGCCCTGGATCTGGATTACCTGCGCGACGCCGTCACGCCGCGCACGCGCATGCTCATCCTCAACTCGCCGCACAACCCGACGGGCGGCGTCCTGTCGCCGGACGACCTGGCGGTCATCGCCGAGATCGCCCGCGAGAACGACCTGCTCGTTCTCAGCGACGAGGTCTACAGCCGCATGCACCACGACGGACAGCACGCGAGCATCGTCTCCCAGGAGGGGATGCTCGAGCGCACCGTGCTGCTGGACGGCGCCTCCAAGACCTACGCCATGACGGGCTGGCGCCTGGGCTTCGGCGCCATGCCCGAGCACCTGGCCGAGCAGGTGGCGCGCCTGGCCACCAACAGCGTCAGCTGCACGGCCGCCTTCGTGCAGAAGGCCGGCATCGCGGCGGTGACGGGCCCCCAGGACGAGGTGGACCGCATGCTCGCGGCCTTCCGGGAGCGGCGCGACGCCGTCGTCGCGGGCCTGAACGCGCTGCCCGGCGTTACCTGCGCCATGCCGCGGGGCGCCTTCTACGCCTTCCCCGACATCCGGGGGACCGGCTGGCGTTCGCGGCGCCTGTCCCAGCACCTCCTGCAGGAGGGCGGCGTGGCGCTGCTCTGCGGGACGGCTTTCGGCGAGTGGGGCGAGGGCTTCATCCGCGTCTCCTACGCCAACTCGCTGGAGAACATCCAGCGGGCCCTGGCGCGCATGAAGGAGACCTTGCGGAAAATTCTCTAGACCCGGCGGCCCCCGGCCGCTAACGTTCAACCTAGCGAGCCGCCTCCTTTGCGGGGCGGCTCGGCGCTTCGAGCCGCGTGGACGAGGAGGACCATGGCTCTCTTCCTGAAGGGCCGCGACCTGCTGTCCCTGACCGATCTCGACAGCGGCGTACTCGACGACTTGCTGCGCTTCGCCAGCGAGCTCAAGCAGCGCAGCCGCTGCGGCGAGGAGCTGGCGCTGCTGGCGGGCGTGCAGCTCTACCTGTACGATCCCGAGCGCATCCTGCCGGCCTGGGATCCCTTCGGCCTGGCCGTCTCCCGGCTGGGCGGCGCCGCCCGGCGCGTGGGCCCCGAGGAGTTGAAGCTGGTCTGGGGCGAGAGCTTCCTCGACCTCTTCCAGCAGCTCGACCGCCTGGGCGACGGCCTGGCCATGGCCTCCATCCGCGAGGACGAGGGGCACGGCTTCATCGCGTCCGCGGCGGGCCTCATGAACCGGCCGGTCTTCAACATGCTCAGCGAGCGGGAGGCTCCCTTCCAGACCCTGGCCACCCTGCTCACCCTGCGCGAGCGCATCGGCGACGACTGGCCCGGGAAGCGCTATGCCATCGTCTGGGCGCCGCCGGGGATGAGCGCCAAGCCCGTCTCGCCGCCGCTGAGCCTGGCCCGGGCCCTGCTGGGCCGGGGCGCCGAGCTGAGCCTGGCCTGCCCGCCGGACTTCCGGCCCGGGGGCGAGGGGGCCGCCAGCGCCGGGCGTCTCCGGCTGCTGGACGATCCCGACGAGGCCGTGGACGGGGCCGACGCGGTCTTCTCCCTCAACTGGGGCCCCGTCGGCGCCCGGGACGACCTCGAGCGAGCCGGCGAGGCCGCCCGCGACCACGCCGCCTGGATGATGACCGCGGCGCGCCTTGCCCGCGCCGCACCCGAGGCCCTGCTCGGCGGCGGCCTGCCCCAGTCCCGCGACACCGAGATCGAGCCCGCCCTGCTCGACCACCCGCGCTCGATCCACCTGGACGAGAGCGAGAACCTGCTCCACGCGGCGAAGGCCGTCTTCGCCCTCACCCTGGACCTGGAACGGGCGCAGCCGAAGGATGATGACACGACGATTCAATGAGGACACCATGCTGGTGGTGACCCTGGGCGGCAATGCCGTGCTGCCCGCGGGCACGGCCGGCACCATCGACGAGCAGTTCCAGCTCACCCGCTCGACCATGAAGCACGTCGCCGCCCTGCGCCACGCCGGCGTCAAGCTGGTGGTGAGCCACGGCAACGGCCCCGTGGTCGGCAACATCGTGATCCGCAACGAGGCGGCGAGAGACCTGGTGCCGCCCATGCCGCTCTTCGTCTGCGGGGCCGATAGCCAGGGTGGCATGGGCTTCATGATCCAGAACGCCCTGCGCAACGAGCTGCACCTGATCGGCGACGAGAGCCCCGTGGCCACCATCGTCACCCAGGTGGAGGTGGATCCCGCGGACCCGGCTTTCGCCGCGCCCACCAAGCCCATCGGCCCCTACTTCCCGCTCGCCGAGGCGGAGCGCCTGGCGCGCGAGAAGGGCTGGGTGATGCGCGAGGACGCCGGCCGTGGCATCCGCCGCGTGGTGGCCAGCCCCGAGCCGCGGCACATCGTCGAGATCGCGTCGATCCGCACGCTCGTTTCGGCCGGCGTCCTGACCATCGCCGCCGGCGGCGGCGGCATTCCCGTGCGGCGGAACCGCGAGGGCCTGCTCAAGGGCATCGACGCCGTCATCGACAAGGATCGGGCGGCGGCGCTGCTGGCCCGGGAGCTCGGCGCCACGCACCTGATCTTCGTCACGGGCGTGGACCGGGTGGCCGTGGGCTGGGGCGCGCCCGGCCAGCGCGACCTCGAAGGCCTTTCCCTGGCGGAGCTGAAGGGCTACTATGCGGCGGGGGAGTTCCCGCCCGGGAGCATGGGGCCCAAGATGCAGGCCGCGATCCGGTTTCTGGAGCAGGGCGGCCGCGAAGTGCTCGTCTGCTCGCCAGAGACGCTGGGCGAGGCCCTCGCCGGCCGGGCCGGGACCCTCATCACCCCCTGAGCGAGGAGATCCCATGCTGCCCTCCCTCCGGACGCCGGTCCTCGTCCTGGCCGCCGCCCTCCTCGCCGCCGGCTGCGGCGGCTCGCCGCGGGACGACCAGCCTGTGGACGCGGCCCTGCGCGTCGGCATGGTCTTCGACATCGGCGGCAAGGGCGACCGCTCCTTCAACGACTCCGCCTACCGCGGCCTCATGCGGGCCGAGGAGGAGTTCGGCATCCACGCCGTCGAGTTCGAGCCGGGCCAGGACTCGGATCGCGAGCAGGGCCTGCGCAAGCTGGCCGAGCGCGGCTTCGACCTGGTCATCGGCGTCGGCTTCCTCTTCAAGGAGGCCATCCGCAGCGTCGCCGCCGACTATCCCGACGTGCACTTCGCCCTCGTGGACGAGCGCATCACCGGGCTGCCCAACGTGGCCAGCCTCGTCTTCCGCGAGGAGGAGGGCGCCTTCCTGGTGGGCGCCCTGGCCGCCCTGCAATCGCGGACGGGCGTCATCGGCTTCGTGGGCGGCATGAAGGTGCCGCTCATCGAGCGCTTCGCGGCGGGCTACCGGGCCGGCGCCGTCGCCGTCCGCCCGGACATCACCATCCACGTGGCCTACGCCGGCGTGACGCCGGCCGCCTTCGCCGATCCCGTCAAGGGCAAGGAGCTGGCCCTCTCCCAGATCGGCCGCGGCGCCGACGTGATCTTCCACGCCTCGGGCACGACCGGCAACGGCGTCATCGAGGCCGCCCGGGACAAGGGGGTCTTCGCCATCGGCGTCGACTCCAACCAGAACTTCATGGCGCCCGGGCACATGCTGACCAGCATGGTCAAGCGCGTGGACAACGCCGTCTACGACACCATCCGCTCCCTGGTGCAGGGCGACTTCCGCGGCGGCGTCCACGAGTTCGGCCTGGCCGAGGACGGCGTGGGCTACGTCGTCGACGAGCACAACGCGGATCTGCTCACGCCGGCCATGCGCGCCGCCGCCGACTCCCTGGCCGCCGAGATCGTCGCCGGGCGCGTCGTGGTGCCGCGGCAGTAGCGTGCGCGTCGAGCTGGAGGCCCTCAGCCGCAGCTTCCCCGGCGTCCGGGCCGTCCAGGACGTCTCCCTCGCCTACGAGCCGGGCCGCCTGTACGCCCTGGTCGGCGAGAACGGCGCCGGGAAGTCCACCCTCATGCACCTGCTCTACGGGATGCTGCCGCCCGACGCGGGGCGCATCCTCGTCGACGGGCGGCCGGTGCGCCTGGCCGGCAGCCAGGACGCCATCCGCCTGGGCATCGGCATGGTGCACCAGCACTTCATGCTCGTGGACACGCTGACGGTCGCCGAGAACGTGGTCCTCGGCGCCGAGCCGGGGCGCTGGGGCCGCCTGGACCGCGGCGCGGCGCGGGCGGCCGTGCGCCGCGACGCCGAGCGCTTCGGCCTCGCGGTGGATCCCGACGCGCCCCTGGAGTCGCTCTCGGTGGGCGAGGCCCAGCGCGTGGAGATCCTCAAGGTGCTCTACCGCGGCGCCTCCTTCCTCATCTTCGACGAGCCGACGGGCGTGCTGACGCCCCAGGAGGCCCGCGGCCTCTTCGCCATCCTGCGCCGCCTGCGCGACGAGGGCAAGACGGTGGTCCTCATCAGCCACAAGCTCGACGAGGTGCTTTCGGTGGCCGAGATCATCGACGTCATGCGCCGCGGCCGGCACGTGGGCCGCCTCGCGCGCGAGGAGGCCGGCGCCGAACGCCTCGCGCGCATGATGGTGGGACGCGAGGTCCTGCTGCGCGTGGACAAGCCGCCGGCCGCCGCCGGTCCGCCGGTGCTGGAGGCCCGCGGCCTCGGCGTCAGGCGACGGCCGGGCCAGGCCGAGCTGGCGGACGTGTCCTTCATCCTGCGGCGCGGCGAGATCCTGGGCGTCGCCGGCGTCGAGGGCAACGGCCAGCGCGAGCTGGCGGCCCTGGTGACGGGGCTGCTGCGGCCCGAGGCGGGCGAGCTGCGCCTGGACGGCCGCCCCCTGCGCGGCCTCACCCCGCGCCGCGCCCGCGACCTGGGCATCCGCCACGTGCCCGAGGACCGGCAGCGGACGGGCCTCGTGCTGGACATGAGCCTGCGCGAGAACCTCATCCTGGGCGAGGAGGGCAGTCCCGCCGCCGGCCAGGCCGGCGTGATCCTGCCGGGCCGCGTGGCCGCCCTGGCCCGGCGCCGAGTTGCCGAGTACGACGTCCGCGTCGCCGACACGCGCCAGAGCGCCCGCGCGCTGAGCGGCGGCAACCAGCAGAAGCTCGTCCTCGCCCGCGAGCTGGACGGCGACCCGCGGCTCCTGGTGGCCTGCCATCCCACGCGCGGCGTGGACGTGGGCGCCATCGAGTACATCCACCGCACCCTGCTGGCCAAGCGAACGCGGGGCCTGGCCGTGCTGCTCTTCAGCTCGGAGCTGTCGGAGCTGCTGGCCCTGTCCGACCGCATCGGCGTCCTCTATCGCGGCCGCCTGACGGCCGTCCTCGACGCGGACGTGGTGGACGAGGAGACGCTGGGCCTCTACATCACCGGCGCGCGGGGGGTGGCGGATGCCTAGGAAGCCATGGCGGCGCGCCCTGGCCCTGGCCGTCGAGGCCCTCTGGCCGCCAGCCGCCGCCCTGGGCCTGAGCTTCGCCGTCGGGACGGTCATCGTCGCCGCCATCGGCGAGAATCCCCTGCGCGTGCTGCCCCTCATCTTCGCGCCGGGCCTGGGATCCGCGGACGGCTTCGCCCGCGTCCTGTTCGACGCCACGCCGCTGATCCTCACGGGCCTGAGCGTGGCCTACGCCTTCCGGGCGGGGCTGTTCAACATCGGCGGCGAGGGCCAGCTCTACCTGGGCGCCTTCCTGGCCGCCTGGGTGGCCCTGGCCCTGCCGGGGCTGCCGCGGCCGGTGGCCCTGCCCCTGGCCGTGCTGGCGGCGGCGGCGGGCGGCGCCCTGTGGGGCGCCATCCCCGGCTGGCTCAAGGCGCGCTTCGGCGTCCACGAGGTCATCAACACGATCATGATGAACTTCCTGGCCGTCGGCATCACGGGCTGGCTCGTGGAGCGCTACCTGCAGGAGCCCGGCCAGATGATCCCGCACACGGCCGAGATCCCCGCCGCCTATCAGCTCCAGCCCTTCGCCCGGGGACCGGCGGGCGCCTGGCTCGGCCTGGACCGCGCCAATCCCCTGGGCGCCTCCCTCCTGGTGGCCCTGGCGGCGGCCGTCGTCGTGGCCCTGGTCTTCCGCCGCAGCGTGGAGGGCTACCGGCTGCGGGCCGTGGGCCTCAGTCCCCCGGCGGCGCGCTACGCGGGCATCGCCGTGGGCGGCGTCACCGTGCGCGCCATGGCCGTCAGCGGCGCCCTGGCGGGCCTGGTGGGGGTGCACGAGGTGCTGCTCTATCGCCACCGCTTCCTGGACAACTTCTCCTCGGGGCTCGGCTTCCTCGGCATCGCCGTGGCCCTCATGGGCAAGAACCATCCCCTGGGCATCGTCCTGGCCGCCCTGCTGTTCGGCTTCCTCAACACCGGCGCCCTGGAGATCGACATCTTCACCGAGGTGCCGCGGGAGCTGGTGGTGGTGCTCCAGGCGCTGATCATCCTCCTCGTGGTGTCCTTCAGCGAGCTGGCCCTCTGGCGGCGGCGCCGCCGGCGGCGGCGCGAGGAGGCGGCATGATCGGACTGCTGCTGGGCACCCTGCGCACGGCCACGCCCCTGCTCTTCGCGGCGCTGGGCGGCATGTTCTCCGAGCGCGGCGGCGTGGTGAACATCGCCCTGGAGGGCATCCTGCTGGTGGGCGCCTTCGCGGCCGCGGCCGCCGCCTACTACAGCGGTTCACCGTGGCTGGGCGTCGCGGCCGCGGTCGTCGCCGGCGTGGGCCTGGCGGCGCTGCACGCCCTGGTCTCCCTGCGCTTCCGCGTGGATCAGATCGTCAGCGGCGTGGCCCTGAACATGCTCGCCCTGGGCGCCACGGAGTTCCTCATGTGGATCTTCTTCGGCAGCGGCAGCAACTCGCCGCGCCTGGGCAGCCCGGGATTGCCCGCCACGGCGGGCCGCCTGCTCGTCGAGCTGCCGCCCCTGACGCTGCTCGCCCTGTTGGCCGTGCCGGCCAGCTCCTGGCTGCTGTTCCGCAGCCGCTTCGGCCTGCGCCTGCGGGCCGTGGGCGAGCACCCCGAGGCCGCCGACTCCCTGGGCCTGCCCGTGCACCGCCTCCAGTTCTACGGCGTCCTGCTCAGCGGAGCCCTGGCCGGGGCCGGCGGCGCCTTCCTCAGCCTCAACGCCCATTACTTCGTGAAGAACATGAGCGCCGGCCGCGGCTTCATCGCCCTGGCCGCCCTCATCTTCGGCAAGTGGCGGCCGGGGGGCATCCTCGGCGCGACCCTGCTCTTCGGCTTCGCCGAGTCGCTGCAGGGTCACCTCGATCTGCCCTGGCTGCCCGTCCGCTTCATGCAGCTACTGCCCTACCTGCTCACCATGGTGGCGCTGGTGGGGGTCATCGGGCGCTGCCGCGGTCCGGCGGCCGTGGGCCGGCTGTTCGTCAAGGACTGATCCAGCACAAACTTGTTGTCCGTTTTTCCGGCTTCCGTATAGATTGAGAGTGCATCAATCTTGGGGGAGGCGCCGTGCGCGTTCTGGTCATCGGATCCGGAGGCCGTGAGCACGCCCTGGCCTGGCGGCTGGCCGCCTCGCCTTCGGTGCGCACGGTCGTGGCCTGGCCGGGCAACGGCGGCACCGCCCTGGCTGGCTGGACGCCGCCGGACCTGCCGCCGGCCGATGCCGACGCCGTCGCCCTGGCCGGGCGGCTGCAAGCCCAGCTGGTGGTGTTGGGGCCCGAGGCGCCGCTGGTGGCGGGCCTGGCCGACCGCCTGCGGGCGGCGGGCATCGCCGTCTGCGGACCGGGCGCCGACGGCGCGCGGCTGGAGGGCTCCAAGGTCTTCGCCAAGCAGTTCATGCAGCGCCACGGCGTGCCCACGGCCGCGGCGCGCACGGTCACGGACGCGGCGGAGCTGGATGCGGCCCTGGACGCCGTGGCGGACGTGGTCGTCAAGGCCGACGGCCTGGCCGCCGGCAAGGGCGTCCTGCTGCCGGAGAGCCGCGAGGCGGCGCGACGCGCCGCCCTGGCCATGCTGGACGGCAGCGCCTTCGGCGACGCCGGCCGCCGCCTGCTCGTCGAGGAGCGCCTGACGGGCCGGGAGCTGTCCCTGCTGGCCGTCTGCGACGGCCGCGACTACCTCCTGCTGCCCGCCAGCCAGGACCACAAGCGCGCCGGCGAGGGCGACCGCGGGCCCAACACGGGCGGCATGGGCGCCTACTGCCCCGTGCCCGGCGTGGACGGGGCGGAGATGGCCCGACTGGCGGAGCTGGTCTTCGCGCCCACACTGGCGGGCCTGGCGGAAGAGGGCATCGACTACCGGGGCCTCCTCTACGCCGGCCTGATGATGACGCCCGCGGGACCCCGGGTCCTGGAGTACAACTGCCGCTTCGGCGATCCCGAGACCCAGGCCGTGCTGCCCATGCTGGACGGGGACCTGGGCCGCCTGCTGGCCTCGGCGGCGGCGGGAGCCCTCGACCGGGGCGCCGTGACGGCGCGGCCGGGGGCGGCCATCACGGTGGTCATGGCCGCGGCCGGCTACCCGGGGCCCTGCGAGAAGGGGCGGCCCGTGACGGGTTTGGATCCGGGCGAGGAGCCGGACCGGCAGGTCTTCCACGCTGGCACGCGCCGGGACGGAGAGCGGATCCTCACCGCCGGCGGCCGCGTGCTGGCGGTGACGGCGCGGGCGGCGGACCTGGCCGGCGCCGCGGCCCGCTGCTACGAGCGCCTGGCGGGCATCGGCTTCGAGGGCGCCTGGTACCGGCGCGACATCGGCTGGCAGGTCCTGGCGGCCGCGGGAGGCGGCGATGAGTGAGCCGCGCGTGGGCATCGTCCTGGGCAGCCGCTCCGACGAGGCGCTGCTGGCGCCCTGCACCGAAACTCTCGACCGGCTGGGAGTGCCCTGGGAGAGCCTCGTGGCCTCAGCCCATCGCAATCCCGGCCGCGTGGCCGAGTACGCGGGAGGAGCCCGCGCGCGCGGCCTGAAGACCATCATCGCCGTGGCCGGCCTGAGCGCGGCCCTGCCGGGGGCGATCGCCGCCCACACGACCTTGCCCGTCATCGGTGTCCCCGTGCCGGCCGGCGCCCTGAACGGCATGGATGCCCTGCTGGCCATGGCCCAGATGCCGCGCGGCGTGCCCGTCGCGACCATGGCCATCGGCAGGAGCGGCGCCGTCAACGCCGCCCTCCTGGCGGCGAGCATCCTGGCCGTCGAGGACGAGGCCCTGCACGGAAGGCTGGAAACCTACAGGGAAGAATGGAGCCAGTCATGAAGGACTTCGTGATGAACTTCAAGGAGGATCCCAAGCGAGCGGAGTTGCAGGCCATCCGCGTCCTGTCCCTGGGGGACATCGCCATCCTGCCCACCGATACCGTCTACGGCCTGCACGGGCTCGCCACCTTCCACTCCACCAGCAGCCGCCTCTCCCGGCTCAAGGGCTACGCTGAGGGCCAGCGCAGCTTCATCCTTCTGGTCAGGGACCTGGACGAGGTCGGCGCCTGGGCCGAGCTCAGCGACGACGAGCGCGCCCTCATCGAGCAGTACAGCCCGGGTGCGGTCACCTGGATCTGCCGGGCGCGCTCCGCGACGCCGCCGGACTGGCTGGGCGAGCTCGAGGGGCGGCCCACCGTGGCCTTTCGCATCCCCGATCACACGTTCCTGCAATGCCTTCTCCACGTCCTGCCGGGGCCGCTCTTCTCCACCAGCGCCAACCGCGCCGGGCAAGGTTCCCTTGAATCTGCCGACGAAATTGCTAAGCTGTTCGAGGACAAGGTCAAGCTGGTCGTTTCGGACCCCGACCTCGAAGCGGCGATGGCACGCGACGGCGCGTCCGTGTCCACTCTCGTCGATCTGTCCACGGGCAACCCCCAGGTGTTGCGCGAGGGGAAGGTGAACCTTTCCTTCGGTGCCGGCCGGTGATGCGGCCCAAGCGCGTCCTGTTCGTCTGCACCGGCAACATCTGCAGGAGCCCCATGGCGGAGGGCCTGGCCCGCCACCTGGCCCGGGCCCGCGGCCTGGATCTGTCCTTCAGCAGCGCCGGGGTCGCCGCGCCGGAGGGTCATCCGGCCAGCGACCTTGCCCGGAGCGTGCTGGCAGCGCGGGGCGTCGACATCGGCGGGCACCACGCGCGCCGCCTGCGCCCGGGGATCCTCGCCGCGGCGGACCTGGTGGTGGTCATGGAGGAGGAGCACCGGCTCGCCGTCCGGGAGATGCCGGAGGCGGCCCGGCGGCCGGTCCTCCTGTTGAGCGAGTGGGCGGGCGAGCCGCACCTCGGCCCCGGCGTGGACGATCCCATCGGCGGAGACAGGGCCGACTACGAGGAGGCGGCGACGATCATCGAGATATACATCCAGCGTGCCCTGGACGGGCTGACGGGCCCGGCAGACGCTCCCGAAGGAGGCGACGATGGCTCTCAAGAAGGCCGACAAGATATGGATGAACGGTAAGCTCGTTGACTGGGACGCGGCGAAGGTCCACGTCCTCAGCCACGTGCTTCACTACGGCAGCAGCGTCTTCGAGGGGATCCGGGTCTACAAGACGCCCGACGGGCCCGCCGTCTTCCGGCTCGACGACCACACCCGGCGCCTGATCGACTCGGCGCGGATCTACCGCATGGAGATCCCCTTCAGCTTCGGGGAGCTCAGGGAGGCCCAGCTCGAGACCGTCCGCGCCAACAAGCTCCAGGAGTGCTACATCCGCCCCCTGGTCTACCGCGGCTACGGGTCCATGGGCGTCAATCCCGCCGGCTGCCCCATCGACGTGGCCATCGCCGTCTGGGAGTGGGGCGCCTACCTGGGCCCGGAGGCCCTCAAGCAGGGCGTGGACGTCTGCGTCTCCAGCTGGAACCGCTGCGCGCCGAACACCATGCCGAACATGGCCAAGGCGGGCAGCAACTACATGAACAGCCAGCTCATCAAGATGGAGGCCATCGCCAACGGCTACGTCGAGGGCATCGGCCTGGACGTGCACGGCTACGTGAGCGAGGGCAGCGGCGAGAACCTCTTCCTCGTCAAGAACGGCGTCGTCTACACGACCCCGATCCACGGCTCCATCCTGCTGGGCATCACCCGGCACTCGATCATGACCCTGCTGGGCGAGATGGACATCGAGGTGCGCGAGACCACCATCCCGCGCGAGATGCTCTACGTGGCCGACGAGGTGTTCTTCACCGGCAGCGCGTCGGAGGTGACGCCCATCCGCAGCATCGACAAGATCCAGGTCGGCAGCGGCGCCCGCGGCCCGGTCGCCGAGCGGCTGCAGGAGCGCTTCTTCGGCATGTTCGACGGCACCCACGCGGACCGCTACGGCTGGCTGACCGTCGTCGAGCCGGCGAAGGTGGGCTAGTGCGCATCGCCGTCGCCACCGACCACCGCGGCCTCATCCTCAAGGAGGACCTGGTCCGCTTCCTCGCGGAGGCGGGCCACGAGGTTCGGGACCTGAGCAGCCATGAGACGGGTCCGGTGGACTACCCGCGCTACGCCTTCGCCGTGGCCGAGGCCGTCGCCGCCGGCGAGGAGGAGCGCGGCGTGCTCATCTGCGGCACGGGCATCGGCATGTCCATCGCCGCCAACAAGGTGCCCGGCGTGCGCGCCGCCCTGGTCTACGACGAGGATTCCGTGCGCCTCTCCCGCGAGCACAACGACGCCAACGTGCTGGTGCTGCCGGGAAACTGGCTGCCGGCGGAGCGGGCCCGGCAGTGGCTGCGCCTCTGGCTGGCGACGCCCTTCGCGGGCGGGCGTCACGTTCCCCGGCTGGCCCTGATCAGCGACTACGACAGCGGGCGGCGCGGCGGCGCCTAAGGCGCCGCGTCCCGCCCGGGCAGGAGAGTGCAATGGACAGCATGATCGCGATCCAGAAGACCGATCCCGAGATCCACGCCGCCATCCAGGGGGAGCTGGCCCGCCAGGAGCACGGCCTGGAGATGATCGCGTCGGAGAACTTCGTCTCGCCGGCGGTGCTGGCCGCCATGGGTTCGGTGATGACGAACAAGTACGCCGAGGGCTATCCGGGCAAGCGCTACTACGGCGGCTGCGAGCACGTGGACGAGGCCGAGCGCCTGGCCCGCGACCGCGCCCGCGAGCTCTTCGACGCCGAGCGCGCCAACGTGCAGCCCCACTCGGGCACCCAGGCCAACATCACGGCCTACATGGCCTTCCTCGAGCCCGGCGACACGATCATGGGCATGAACCTCTCGCACGGCGGCCATCTCAGCCACGGCCACCCGCTGAACTTCTCCGGCAAGTACTTCAAGGTGGTGCCCTACGGCGTCAAGGAGGGCGAGGAGACCATCGACTACGAGGCCCTGGCCGAGATCGCCCAGCGCGAGCGGCCGAAGCTCATCATGTGCGGCGCCAGCGCCTACCCGCGCTTCATCGACTTCGCCCGCTTCCGCGAGGTGGCGGACGCCGTGGGCGCGGTCCTGGTGGTGGACATGGCCCACATCGCCGGCCTCGTCGCGGGCGGCGCGCATCCCAGCCCGGTTCCTCACGCGGACGTGGTCACCAGCACCACCCACAAGACCCTGCGCGGCCCGCGCGGGGGGCTGATCCTGGAGAAGAAGGAACACGTCAACGTGATCAACAAGGTCAACTTCCCCGGCAACCAGGGCGGGCCCTTCATGCACATGATCGCCGCCAAGGCGGTCTGCTTCCGCGAGTGCCTCACCGACGAGTTCAAGGCCTACGCCCGGCAGATCGTGGCCAACGCCAAGACGCTGGCCGCGACCCTGACCGGCCGCGGCTTCCAGCTGGTCTCCGGCGGCACGGACAACCACCTGCTGCTCGTCAACTTCCGCGGCACCGAGATCACCGGCGCCGACGCCGAGGCCGCCCTGGAGCGGGCCGGGATCACCGTCAACAAGAACACCGTGCCCTTCGAGGAGCGCAGCCCCTTCGTCACCAGCGGCATCCGGATCGGAACGCCCGCCCTGACAACGCGCGGCATGCGGGAGGCCGAGATGGAGACCGTCGGCGGCTTCATCGCCGACGTGCTGGACGTGGTGGACGGGGACGCGGCGGCGCGGGACGAGCGCATCGCCGCCGTCGCGGCGAAGACGAGGGAGCTGGCCGACGCCTTCCCGCTCTACGGGCCGGGGTCCCGGGCGGTCTGGCCGCGCTTCGAGTAGGAGTCCGCAACAGGGAGGCCGGACGTGAAGTGCCCCTTCTGCGGCCACCAGGAGGACCGCGTCGTGGACTCGCGCATCACGCGCGAGGGCGAGGCGGTGCGCCGCCGGCGCGAGTGCCTCGGCTGCGGGGCGCGCTACACGACCTACGAGTACGTCGAGCGCACGCCCGTCACCGTCGTCAAGTCCGACGGGCGGCGCGTCGCCTACGACCGGGGAAAGGTGCTCGGCGGCCTGCTCAAGGCCTGCGAGAAGCGCCCGGTGGCCCGCGAGGAGCTGGAGCGCCTGCTCGACGATCTCGAACGCCACGTGATCTTCGCCGGCATGGGCGGCGAGCTGACCTCCAAGCGCATCGGGGAGGAGGTCATGCGGCGGCTCCGGGACCTGGACGAGGTGGCCTACGTCCGCTTCGCCTCGGTCTACCGGCGCTTCACGGACCTCAGCCAGTTCACGGCCGAACTCGACGCGCTTCTGGACGAGCGCGAACAACGCAAAGGGAGGGAACGATGATCGCGAAGCGATGCATCCTGCTGCTGCCCCTGGTCCTGCTCCTCGCCGGTTGCGGCGGCGGCACCGCCACGACCGCCAGCCGCCCGGCCACCGGCGGCGACGCGCCTCCCGTCGACCTCGCCTACGTGCCCGCCGGCGAGCCCCTGCGTTTCGGCGTCGCCATGACGGACGAGACGGAGGTCATGGGCAACAACTTCCAGACGAGCATCCGCTACGAGTGGACGGCCGACGACTGGCAGGCGGAGGCGGACGGGACCTGGACGGCCCGCGTCACCTTCGCCAAGATCAAGGCCACCCGGCGCAGCGAGATCGACGTCACCATGAGGCCCATCGAGCACTTCGACCGCCTGGAGGGCTTCCACTGGCGCTTCCGCCTGGACGACGACGGCTTCGAGCCCGATGGCGAGCTGGGCAAGGACCGCCAGTTCAAGGCCGTGTTCGGCACCCTGGCCGGCGGCGTGACGCCGCTGAGCCTGCGGGGGCCCGGGCACCCCGTCGCCCCCGGCGAGGCCTGGACGGACACCCTCGGGATGGAGGACAACCCCTTCGGTCCGGCCATGAAGAACAACGTGGTCGGCATCGTCTTCGCGCGCGACGAGAAGAAGGACGGCCGCGACTGCGCCCGCTTCGACATGGACTTCGACACGGAGCTGGACGGCATCCTCGGCGAGGGGTCCGACCAGGCCCAGAAGGCCGTGGGCAAGGTCGAGCTGCGCGCCAAGGCCTGGTTCGCGCGCGCGCTCGGTCACGTCACCAAGACCGAGGAGCGGCTCAAGACGGTGCTGGACCTGACGCCGGTGGACGCCCATGGCGAGCCCACGGGCCAGAAGCAGGTCTTCACGACCGTCCACAACGTCACGGTGACCTTCTTCGGCAACTGAGGACGCCCGCGTGCCCGAGCGCGACGAGGACAGCCTGCCCCGCATGCCCTTCCTCCAGCATCTGGAGGAGCTGCGCAAGGTGCTGGTCACGGCCCTCGTCGTGCTCGTGGCGGGCACGGCCGGCGCCTGGTTCCTCTCGGGCCGCATCCTCTCCGTGCTCACGAAGCTGATGCCCGGCGACGACGTGGCCCACATCTTCTCGCCGCCGGAGGCCTTTCTCATCCGCCTCAAGGTGAGCGCCGCCACGGCGCTTTTCGTGGGCGTGCCGGTCATCCTCTTCCAGATCTGGCGCTTCCTGGCGCCGGCCCTCTACGGTCACGAACGGCGCCGCCTGATGCCGCTCTTCCTCGTCTCGACGGCCCTGTTCTACGGTGGCACGGTCTTCGCCTACCTGATCATCACGCCCATCATGCTGGCCTACTTCTGGCGACTGGTGCCGGCGGGCGTGATGATGACCGTCGGCATCAGCCAGCTCTTCGCCATCGTCGCCAAGCTGAGCGTGGCCTTCGGCATCGTCTTCCAGCTGCCCCTGGTCATCTTCCTGCTCAGCCTGATGGGCCTGGTTTCGCCGCGCTGGCTGCTCGGGCAGTGGCGGATCGCCCTCGTCGTCCTCCTCGTCTTCAGCGCCATCCTGACGCCGCCGGACATCATCAGCCAGCTCTTCATGACCGTGCCCCTGTTCATCCTCTACCTGATCAGCGCCGGCATGTCCTTGCTCGTCGAGCGCCGCCGGCGGGCGGCCGGCTCCGTTGACACCCCCGAGGGCCTGTGATAGCTTGGGCCGGCGGGCTCCCGCGGGATCCCGCGTCCCCCCTGTTTCCCGGAGCCATGGTGAGACCCGCCTTTCTCAAGGGCATCAAGCTGGAGCGTCGCGAGCTCGCGGATCTGCTGGCGGCCGACCTGGCCAAGGTGGAATCCGTCATGGCGCGGTCGCTATGCTCCGAGATCCCCTACATCCAGGCGCTCAACGAGGCGGTGCTGGACGCCCAGGGCAAGCGCCTGCGCCCGGCCCTGCTGGTCCTGGCCGCCGGGCGGCCGGGGGACTCGGGGGAGGACGTCCTGCTCTGCGCGGCGGTGGTGGAGATGATCCACGCCGCGTCCCTGCTCCACGACGACGTGGTGGACCGGGGCCAGCGGCGCCGGGGCCGTCCCACCCTCAACGCCGAGCACGGCGACGGGCCGGCCATCCTCATGGGCGACTACGTCTACACCCGCGCCCTGACCCTGCTGGTGGACGCCGGCCTGATGGAGGTCTTCGGGCTCCTCGCCCGCGCCGTGCACCGGCTCAGCGTCGGCGAGCTGCTGCAGCTCGAGCTGAAGCAGCGGCGCCTCCTGGACGAGGACGCCTACCGCCGCGTCATCTACGAGAAGACCGCGCGCCTCATCGAGGCCACCTGCCGGGCGGGGAGCATGCTCGGCGGGCGCCCCGCGGCCGAGGTGGAGATCCTGGCGGCCTTCGGCCGGGAGCTGGGCATGGCCTTCCAGATCGTGGACGACATGCTGGACTACGACGCCGACGCACTCCGCCTGGGCAAGCCCGTGGGCCGCGACCTCGCTGAGGGCAAGCAGACGCTGCCCCTGCTCAAGGCCTGGGCGGCGGCGCCGGCGGCCCAGCGCGCCCGCCTCGCCGAAATGCTGGGCGACGGCGGCGGCAACCGCCTGGCCATCATCGAGCTGGTCCGCGAGCTGGGCGGACTGGAGGCGGCCCACGGCGAGGCCGTCCGCTACGGCGAGCGTTCGCGCCAGGCCCTGGCCGGCCTGCCCGCGAGCCCCGTGCGCGCCGCCCTGGACGCCAGCATCGACTTCGTCGTCGCGCGGCGGTTCTGAGGCTTCCCTTTTCCTTTCCGCGCCGCTGTTGTAACTTCCTTGACTGACCGGAGAGGAGGTCCGCGCTGAAGAGCGAAGAGCTCGCCCTGACCGCCGCCGAGCTGGCCCTGGCCCGGAAGGCCGAGGACGTGGTCCTGCTGGACCTGCGCCAGCTCAGCCCCATCGCCGACTACTTCCTCGTCTGCTCGGGCTCCAGCGACGTGCACGTCAGGGCCATCTGCGACGCCGTCTCGGCAGGGCTCCTGGCGCACGCCGAGAGCATCAAGCCCTGGCACGTGGAGGGCTACGAAACGCGCCGCTGGGTGCTGCTGGACTACGTGCACGTGGTGGTCCACGTCTTCCAGGGCGAGACGCGGGAGTACTACTCCCTCGAGCGCCTGTGGGGGGACGCGCCGCGGCGCGCCCTCGACGACGCGCCCGCCGGCGCGGCGGGGGCGGACCGGTGACGGCCGGCGAGGACGGGGGCGCACTCCAGTCCCTCAAGCTCATCATCCGGGACCGGATCGCTGCGATCTACGCCGCGCACATCCCGCCGCAGGGTCCGCCGGGCACGGTCTGGGCCTTCTTGATCGACCCAGTCGAGCCGCTCGACGACGGGCGGACGCCCGCACGCATCTTTCCCGTCGGTCCCGCGGAGATTCCCCTGGCCGTGCCGCGGGATCCCGCCCACGGCGACCTGGCCACCAGCATCGCCATGGCGACGGCCAGGCTCGCCGGGCGCGAGCCGCGCGAGCTGGCCGCGGAGCTGGCGGACAGGCTGCGCGAGTCGCTGCCCGCGTTCGTCTCGCGCGTGGAGGTGGCGGGCCCGGGCTTCCTGAACCTCCATGTCCGGACCAGCGCCAAGCAGGACATCGTCCTGCGGATCCTCACCGCGGGCGCCGACTACGGGCGCACGGACCGCGGCCGCGGCGAGCGCGTCAACCTGGAGTTCGTCAGCGCCAACCCCACGGGCCCGCCGGTGGTGGTCAGCGCGCGGGCCGCCGCCTTCGGCTCCACGCTGGCCAATCTGCTGCGCGCTTCCGGCTGGGACGTCACCTGCGAGTACTACGTCAACGACACGGGCTCCCAGGTGGCCGCCCTGGGCGCCAGCCTGCGCGCCCGCTGGCGCGAGACGCGGGGCGAGCCCCTGGCGATACCCGACGGTGGCTACCACGGCCTCTACCTGGCCGAGATGGCGGCCGCCATGGACGGCGCCGAGGCGGCGGCCTGGGACGCCCTGCCCGACGCCGAGGCCACGGCCGCCTTCGCCGGCTACGCCCTGGAGCGCCTCGGCCGCCAGATCCGCGCGCAGATGGAGACCTTCCGCTCGCCCTTCGCGGTCTGGTTCAGCGAGCGCGCGCTCCACGACACGGGCGCCGTGGACGCGGTCCTGCGCCTGTTCGAGGCCAAGGGCCTCGTCTACGAGAAGGACGGCGCGCGCTGGTTCCGCGCCACGGACTTCGGCGACGACAAGGACCGCGTCGTGGTGCGCCGCGACGGCACGCCCACCTACTTCCTGGCCGACGCCGCCTACCACAAGGACAAGCTGGACCGCGGCTTCGACAAGGCCATCGACGTCCTGGGCCCCGACCACCACGGCCACGTGACGCGCATGCAGGCCATCGCCCGGGCCATCGGCGCCCCAGCGGGCTGGCTGGAGATCCTCCTGCTGCAGTGGGTGACCCTCGTGGACGGCGGCGAGACGGTGGCCATGAGCAAGCGCGCCGGCGACTTCGTGACCATGGCCGACCTGGTGGACGAGGTGGGCGTGGACGTGGCCCGCGCCTACTTCCTCGCGCGCCGGCGCGACAGCCACCTGGAGTTCGACCTGGCCCTGGCCCGCGAGCAGTCCAGCAAGAGCCCCGTCTTCTACGCCCAGTACGCCAGCGCGCGCATCGCCGGCGTCCTGCGCAAGGCCGGCGAGGCCGGGCTGGCGCCGGCCGACCGGCGGGACCTCGACGACCTCGCGATGCGCGAGGAGCTCGATCTCGTCCGCCAGCTCGAGCAGTTCCCGGACCTCGTGGCCGACGCCGCCGAGGCCCGCGAGCCCAACCGGCTCTTCAACTACCTGCAGGACGTGGCGACGCTCTTCCACAAGTTCTATCACGAGCACCAGATCGTCTCGGAGGACGACCGCCTCAGCCGGGCCCGCCTCGCCCTCTGCCGCGCGACGCGGCAGGTGCTGGCGAACGGCCTGGCCCTCATGGGCGTCGAGGCTCCCGAGCGCATGTGAGGCGCTCCGCGCCGGCGAAAGGAGAACCATGCCGCGCCCGCCGCTCCTCGTGGTCGGCTCCCTGGCCTACGACGACATCAGCACCGCCGCGGCGTCCGAGACGGGCCTGCTGGGCGGCAGCGCCGCCCACTTCTCCCTAGCCGCGAGCCTGGCCGGCGCCCTGCCGCGGATCGTGGCGGTGGTGGGCGACGACTTCCGCGAGGAGGATCTCGCCCGCCTCGCCGCCCTGCCCGCCGACACGGCCGGCGTGGAGCGGCGGTCCGGCGCCACCTTCCGCTGGGGTGGCCGCTACAGCGCGGACTTCGCAAGCCGGGAAACCCTGTTCACGGAGCTGGGCGTCTTCGCCGACTTCGCGCCGCGGCTGCCGGCGGGCTGGGGGGACACGCGGGTGCTCTTCCTCGCCAACATCCAGCCGGAGCTGCAGGCGGGCGTCCTGGATGCGGCGCCCGGCGCGGAGCTGGTCGCCCTGGACACCATGAACCTCTGGATCGACACGGCCCGCGAGGCCCTGGACGCCGTCATCGCCCGGGTGGACCTGCTCGTGGTCAACGACGAGGAGGCCCGACAGCTCGCGGGCCTGGCCTCCCTGGTGGCGGCCGGCCAGGCCCTGCGCGCCAGGGGCCCGCGCTACTGCCTCGTCAAGAAGGGCGAGCACGGGGTCCTGCTCGTGGCGCCCGAGGGCGTCTTTCCCCTGCCGGCCTATCCGGTGGCGGACCAGGTGGATCCGACGGGAGCCGGCGACAGCTTCGCGGGCGGCCTCATGGGCCACCTGGCCTGCGAGGGACGCTTCGACACGGGCGCCGTGCGCCGCGCCCTGGTCACCGCCAGCGCTGCCGGCAGCTTCGCCGTCGAGGGCCTGGGCCTGGCCGGCCTGGCGGGCCGCCGACCGGCCGACCTGGCGGCCCGCCGCGAGGCGCTGTTGAAATTGCTGGCGCCGCCGGCACTTGGCGGCTGAGTATGGAATCCGACCTTCCGATGTGGTATTCTTGCTGTCTCCACCTGAAGGCGAGAACCCTCATCCCCGAGTGACCACATGCCTTCCAACCCTATGGATCCTAAGAAGTTAGAATCGATCGTCACGGGCATCCACGACGTCACCGGATGCCGCATCGTCTTGGATGCGCAGGGGCGCATCGCTGAGATCCACGTGACGGCCGACACGGACCGGGATCCCCGCTTCATCGCGCGCGACGTCAACACCCTGCTGACGGTCAAGTCCGGCCTGGACATCGACTACCGCAAGATCAGCGTCGCGCGCGTGTCCGAGCCGAAGCCGGCGCCACCCGAGGAGGCGGCAGTCGAGACGAAGGCGGACGAGACGGGCGAAGCGGACGAGGTGGACGACGAGGACGTCGAGACCCTGCTGGTGGAGGACGAGGAACTGCCCGCCCTGCCGCCGCGGCCGCGCCTGGAGCGCGTCGAGGTGGCCCACGCGGCCGGCGAGGTGCAGGCGGCAGTGACCCTGTCCCTGGACGGACGGCGCGCCACGGGCGAGTTCCTGAGCGCCGACACGCCCGACGGCCACATGGCGGCCGTCGTCCACGCCACCCTCGAGGCCGTGCTCCTGCTCTACGAGACGGACATGCGCTTCACCAGTCCGGCCTGCCGCCGCCTGGAGCTTGGCCGCGAGGCCGTGCTGGTGGTCTACCTGGACGCCGTCTCCGAGCGCGACGTGCTGAGCTTCGCGGGCGCGGCGGTCATCCGCCAGGACCGCCAGCAGGCCGCCGTCCTGGCGACGCTGGACGCCCTCAACCGCCTGACGGGATTGTGGAATCCTCGCGGCGGCAAGGACTTCGAGATCGACTAGGCCGCGCCGCCCGCCCGGGCGGCGTCCGGAAAAGCTTTGACAGGTTTCCGGACCTCCCCCATCCTGCGCCCTGCCGGCGTGGTGAATCCCGCAGCGTAGCGTAGTTTCCTCCAGCGGAGCGATCGCGCATATCGCGCACTACTCCCAAGGAGGTGAGCAATGTTCAAGTTCATCTTTGACTTGTTCTTCGGCGACCTGTTGCTTACCAAGACCTGGTGGTAGGTAGCACCCTCGCCACGCCGGCACTCTTCCTTGCGGGAGTACGACTTGCTGAGCTTCCTCCAGGGTCGCACCGCGGCCTTCAAGATCTTCTATCTCGCCATCAGTCTCGGTGGATACGCGGCCCTCTGGTACTGGTCCCGCCAGCTCGTGGCGCCGCCCTGGATCGAGTACCTGATCTTCATCCTGCTCATCGTCATCGCCGACCTGGTGAACGTGAACCTGCCCCAGGGCGGGGCTTCCATCAGCGTCTCGACGCCCATCACCTTCTCGGCCATCGTCATCTTCGGGGCCTATCCCGCGGCCTGGATGGAGGCCGTCGCGGCCATCATCGTCGAGGGGGTGGTGACGCGGCGGCCCCTGGAGAAGCTCTTCTTCAACGTGCCGGTGCTGGCCCTGTCCACGGGCCTGGCCGGCCTCACCTACGAGGCTCTGCCCTGGCACGACGCGCTGGCCAGCCCCCTGTTCCTCATCCCGCTGGTCATCTGCGGCTTCGTCCACTGGGTGGTCAACACGAGCCTGGTCAGCATCATCATCGGCCTGTCCGACGGGCGGAGCCCGCTGCGCGTCTGGATGACCAACTACTTCTGGAACTTCCGGCACATGATCGCCTTCGTGCCGGTGACGGCCATCATCATCCTCCTGTACCGCTTCACCGGCGCGCCCTGGACCCTGGCCCTGTTCATCATCCCCCTGCTCCTGCTGCGCTACGCCTACCGCCTCTACCTGGACATGCGGGAGACCCACATCTCCACCCTCGTGGCCCTGACCAGCGCCCTGGACGCCAAGGACAACTACACACACGGCCACTCCTACCGCGTGAGCCGCTACGCCCTGCTGGTGGGGCGGGCCATGGGCCTGTCCCACAAGAAGCTGGAGCTGCTGGAGTACGCCGCCCTGCTGCACGACATCGGCAAGATCGGGATCGCCGGGACCATCATCAACAAGCCGGGCCGGCTCTCGGAGGAGGAGTACGAGGTCATGAAGTCGCACCCGGGCCAGGGGGCGAAGATCATCGAGCGCCTCAAGTTCCTCAAGGAGGCGGCCGAGATCGTCAAGCACCACCACGAGCGCCCCGACGGGCGGGGCTACCCCGACGGGCTCAAGGGGGAGCACATCCCCTTCCTGTCGCGCATCCTCCAGGTCTGCGACACCCTCGACGCCATGACGAGCAGCCGTTCCTACCGCAAGGCGCTGACCATCGACGAGGCCGTGGCCGAGTTCGAGCGCAACCGCGGCACCCAGTTCGACGCCGAGGTGGTGGACGTCCTCATCCGTCTGCACCGGGACGGCGAGCTGCATCTCATCGAGGAGGACATGCCGGTGGAGGTCTACGCGGCCCTGGCCGAGGAGTAGCCGGGGGAAAGGGAGGGCGACGGTGAAGTACCGCGATAGTGGCGTCGACATCGACCGGGCCGGCCGTGCCCTGAAGCGCGCGGGCGGCGACGTGAAGAGCACCTGGAACGCGCGCGTGCTGTCGGGGCTCGGGGCTTTCGGCGGCCTCTTCGACGCCGCGGGCTTCACGCGTCCGGTGCTGGTGAGCAGCATCGATGGCGTCGGCACCAAGCTCAAGGTGGCCTTCGCCGCCAAGCGCCACGACACCGTCGGCGCCTGCCTGGTCAACCACTGCGTCAACGACATCCTCGTCCAGGGCGCGCGGCCCCTGTTCTTCCTCGACTACTTCGCCACCGGACGCCTGGCGGAGGACGTCCTCGTCGCTGTCCTCGCCGGCATGGCCGGCGCCTGCAAGGCCAACGGCTGCGCCCTGATCGGCGGCGAGACCGCCGAGATGCCCGGCTTCTATCCCGACGACGAGTACGACCTGGCCGGCTGCATCGTCGGCGTCGTGGACCGCGAGCAGGTGGTGGACGGCCGCGCCATCCGCCCCGGGGACCTGCTGGTGGGCCTGGCCTCCACGGGCCTGCACACCAACGGCTACAGCCTGGCCCGCCGCGTCCTGCTCGACGGCGGCGCCTACGCCCTGGACGACCGGCCGCCGCAGCTCGGCGGCACCCTGGCCGACGCCCTGCTGGCCGTGCACCGCAGCTACCTGTCCCACGTGGGGCGGGTGACGGCGGCGGGCGTGACGATCAAGGGCATGGTCCACCTGACCGGCGGCGCCTTCCTGGACAACATCCCGCGCATCCTGCCCGCGGGCTGCGCGGCTGCCATCGACACGCGCGCCTGGCTGGTGCCGCCCCTGTTCGAGCTCATCGCCAGCGCGGGCGGGGTGGCGCGCGAGGAGATGTACCGCGTCTTCAACATGGGCGTGGGCTTCGTCCTGGTCGTGGATCCGGCCGACGCGCCGCGCATCGACGCCCTGGGCCTCGCCGACTGCCTCGGCGTCATCGGCCGCGTGGAGGCCGGCGCGGGCGGCGTCCGCCTGGAGCCCTGAGGCCCGCGTCCAGTCCGGACGCCCGCGGCGTCCGCGCTGCCGGCCGCTTCAAGTGCCCGCATCCTTCCGTCTTCGCCGCCGCCGCTGCGCTCGCGCCGGCGGCGGCGCCAGCGCGCGCGCCGCCGTCATCCACAGGCGCCCGCTAAGCGACGGCGCCGCCGGAGCCCGCGCCGCCCGGGGGACGCGGCATGGGCCTTGCAGAACGCGCCGCCGTGAGCCCTGCCGAGCCCGCCATCCTCGTCGAGAACTCCGGCGCCGGGACCGAAATCCTGGATGCGTCGCGCGCCGTGCTGAGCCTGCTGGCCCGCCGCGTGCCCGGGAGCCGCTGGGATCTGCTCCACTGGGAAAGGACCGGCCAGCCCCGTTTCCTGCTGGGCAAGCTCGCCGATCCTCACCCCGGCCTGGCCCGCCTCGACGAGACGCGCCAGGCGCCGCCGGTGCTCCTGGCGGTACGCGCCGGCGACGCGGACGGCCGCCAGCTCAGCCTCTACGTGCCGCACGCCGCGCCGCCGGCGCCCCGCGCGGACTTCGTCTGGCCCCTGGGCGGGCGGGGCGAGGCGCCCTGGATCTACGGCCGCCTGGCGATGCGCGACGCCGAGGCCCTGGCGGCGCGCCCGGCCTGGCTGGGGCTGCTCTTCGCCGAGCTGGCCGCGCCCTGGTCCCGCGCGGCCCGCCCCGCGGCGCCGCGGGAGGTGCAGGGCATCCTGCACCACGAGTCCAGCCCCCTCGTGGAGCTGCTCGAGCAGCTCGCCCGCGTGGCCCGTACCGAGACGCCCGTCTTTCTCCAGGGCGAGTCCGGGGTGGGCAAGGAGCTCTTCGCCCGCGCCCTGCACCGCCTCAGCCCGCGGGCCGACAGCCCCTTCGTGGCCCAGAACGGCGGCGCCCTGCCCGACACCCTCATCGAGAGCGAGCTCTTCGGCCACAGCCGCGGCTCCTTCACGGGCGCCCGCGAGGAGCGCGTGGGCTTGGTGGAGCTGGCCCACGGGGGCACCTTCTTCCTCGACGAGGTGGGCGACCTGAGCCCCATGCTCCAGGTGCGCCTGCTGCGCGTGATCCAGGACCGGCAGATCCGGCGCGTGGGGGACAACCGGCTGCGGCCCGTGGACTTCCGTCTGGTGACGGCCACCCACCGCGACATGGAGGAGATGGTCCGCGCCGGCCGCTTCCGCCTGGACCTGTGGTACCGCATCCAGGGCGTGCGCCTGCGCATCCCGCCGCTCAGGGAGCGGCCCCTGGACCTGCCCATCCTGGCGCGCGCCTTCCTGGCCGAGCGGGCCGCCGCCTGCGGCCTGCCCATGCGCGCGATCAGCGCCGACGCCCTGGCCCTCATGCAGCGCTACGCCTGGCCGGGCAACGTCCGCGAGCTGCAGAACGAGATCGGCCGGGTGGTGGCCTTCTACGGCGAGCTGCCGCGCTTGGAGCGCTGGATGCTGTCGGCGTCCCTCTATGAGGAGACGGACGACGCCCTGCCCTCGGCCCTGGCCGGCCTCACCCTGCAGGAGGCGCAGGAGGATCTGGAGCGCCGCATGATCCGCCAGGTGCTGGCGCGCTTCCAGGGCAACCGCAGCCGCAGCGCGCGGGCCCTGGGCCTCAGCCGCCAGGGCCTGCTCAAGAAGCTCAAGCGCCTGGGCCTGGAGCGCGTGGCTCTCAAGCCCGGCGCCTGAGGCGGCCCCGGCTTTCCCCTTGGCGGTCCCGGGGACGGCGGCTAGACTTCCCCGTCCCGCACCGGGGGAACAGATGCGTCTCACGCTCGCCGCCGCGGGCCTCGTTTCGGGCCTGCTCCTGCACCTCGCGCTGCCGCCGGGCCCCGCTCCCTGGCTGGGCTGGCTGGCTCTGCTGCCACTCCTGCTGGCGCTGGAGCGGTGGCGTCCCGACGGCCGCCGCGCGGGCCTCTGGCTGGCTCTTCCCTTCGGTCTCCTGTTCGGGATCCTCAGCTTTCGCTGGATGTTCGTCCTGGACCCGGCCGCCGACGTGACGGTGCCGGGGATCATGGTCCCGGCCACCCTGCTCTGGTGCCTCTACCTCTGCCTCTACCCGTGGCTCTTCGTGCGTCTCATGGTCTGGGCGCGCCGGCGCCTGGGATCCGAGACCTTCCTGGCCGCGCCCTTCGTCTGGGCGATCCTGGAGTGGCTGCGTGGCAGCGGCACCCTGGCCTTCTCCTGGATCCACCTCTCCCAGACCCAGGCGGCGCCGGGGGGCTACCTGGCGCCCGCCGGCTGGGTCGGCGGGCTGGGCCTGGGCTTCCTGATGGTCCTGGTCCAGGCGTCCCTGGCGGCGCTCCTGGCCGGGCGGCGGCGCCGCCTGGCCGGCGCGGTCCTGGCGGCCACGGCCGCCGTCCTCGCCCTGCTCGCCCTGCCGAGCCACAGGAAGAGCGAGCGGACCCTCGCCGTCGCTGCCCTCCAGGGCAACGTGGCCCTGGCCGACAAGTGGGCGCCCCATTACCGCATGGAGAACCTGCGCGTCTTCCGGGAGCTGAGCCGC